>NZ_JBVHHW010000098.1:0-1049 GCF_055560875.1 Kitasatospora sp. NPDC023118 | reverse complement strand
GAGGACGGTGACGGTGCCGGCCTTACTGACCGTCTGGGTGTCCACCGGAGACGTCGAGCCGTTGAAGCTGACGTCCCCGCCGTAGACGGCGGTCAGCGGGTGGCTGCCGACGCTGAGGGCGGAGGTGGTGAAGGTGGCCACGCCGCCGACGAGGATGGCGGTGCCCAGCAGCGTGGCGCCGTCGAAGAACGACACCGTGCCCGTGGGAGTGCCGGCACCCGGAGCGACGGCAGCAACCGTGGCGGTCAGGACCTTGGTCTGTCCGAACGCCGACGGGTCGGGTGCCGACGTGAGGACGGTGACGGTGCCGGCCTTACTGACCGTCTGGGTGTCCACCGGAGACGTCGAGCCGTTGAAGCTGACGTCCCCGCCGTAGACGGCGGTCAGCGGGTGGCTGCCGACGGTGAGGGCGGAGGTGGTGAAGGTGGCGACGCCGCCGACGAGGGTGGCGGTGCCCAGCAGCGTGGCGCCGTCGAAGAACGACACCGTGCCCGTGGGAGTGCCGGCACCCGGAGCGACGGCAGCAACCGTGGCGGTCAGGACCTTGGCCTGCCCGAACGCCGACGGGTCGGGTGCCGACGTGAGGACGGTGACGGTGCCGGCCTTACTGACCGTCTGGGTGTCGACGGGGGAGGTGGAGCCGTTGAAGCTGACGTCCCCGCTGTAGACAGCGGTCAGGGGGTGGGTGCCGACGGTGAGGGCGGAGGTGGTGAAGGTGGCGACGCCGCCGACGAGGGTGGCGGTGCCCAGCAGCGTGGCGCCGTCGAAGAACGACACGGTCCCGGTGGGAGTACCGGCACCCGGAGGAACCACGGCAACGGTGGCGGTCAGGACCTTGGCCTGGCCGAACGCCGACGGGTCCGGCGCCGACGTCAACACCGTGGTGGTGTCGGCCGCGTTCACGGTCTGGGTGTCCACCGGAGACGTCGAGCCGTTGAAGCTGACGTCCCCGCTGTAGACGGCGGTCAGCGGGTGGCTGCCGACGCTGAGGGCGGAGGTGGTGAAGGTGGCCACGCCGCCGACGAGGATGGCGGTGCCCAGCAGCGTGG
>NZ_JBVHHW010000097.1:0-1134 GCF_055560875.1 Kitasatospora sp. NPDC023118 | reverse complement strand
GTTCACCATTTGATCTCCCAGGATGCCCCGGCCTTCAGGCCGGGGAGGAATGGGTTCTTGGCTCGGAGCCGCGAAGCGGCGGAGCGAGCTTCGGAGTTTGGACAGGGGCCGTTGTCAGTGGCTTTCGGTAGGTTGATCTTGTGCATCTTCGGTACTCCTATCGCATCTGTCCGACGGCTGGTCAGCGCTCTGCGCTGGCCCGTACGTTCGGGTGTGCGCGGGTGGTGTACAACGATGCTTTGGCGGCTCGGAAGCAGGCCCGTAAGGACGGCCTTCCGTACCCCAAGGGCACCGACTTGCAGAAGCTGGTGATCACAGAGGCGAAGCGCACCGCCGAGCGGGCGTGGCTCGCCTCGGTCGGTGTGGACCCTCTGATCCAGTCCCTGCGGGACCTGGACACCGCGTACCGGAACTTCTTTGACTCGGTGTCCGGCAGGCGCGCCGGGCGTCCGGTAGGGCTTCCTCACTTCAAGTCGAAGCGGGACAACCGGCAGAGCCTTCGGTTCACCCGCAACGGGTTCCGTATCCGGGGCAACGGGAAGCTGAATCTGGCGAGGATCGGCGATGTGCGGGTGAAGTGGTCGCGTGTGCTGCCCGCCGATCCGTCCTCGGTGACGATCCTGCTCGATCCGTCGGGCCGGTACTACGCGAGCTTCGTCGTGGACGTCGAGCCGGAGCACCTTCCCGAGCTGGACACCGAGATCGGCATCGACCTCGGACTGACCACCTACGCCGTCATGTCCGACGGCAGCGTGATCGACAACCCCCGTTTCCTGCGCAAGGCGGAGAAGAACCTCAAGGCCGCGCAGCGGGCGCTGTCCCGCAAGGCGAAGGGGTCGAAGAACCGGGCCAAGGCCCGGCGCAAGGTCGCCAAAGCGCACGCCAAGGTGGCCGACACCCGCATGGACTGGCTGCACAAGCAGACGACCGGGATCATCCGCGAGAACCAAGCGGTGTACCTGGAGGATCTGAACGTGCGCGGCCTCGGTCGTGGCCGGCTGGCCAGGTCCGTCCACGACGCCGGATGGTCCACCTTCCGGCGTCTCCTGGAGGAGAAGGCTGCCCGGTACGGGCGCACCATCGGCATCGTGCATCGTGCGTTCCCGTCCTCGCAGCTCTGCTCCGAGTGCGGGC
>NZ_JBVHHW010000096.1:0-1324 GCF_055560875.1 Kitasatospora sp. NPDC023118 | reverse complement strand
ACTTGAGTTCTAGCGGTCCTCGCAACACCCCAGCTCAGGGGATGCGATGGACTTCGAGATTCGCGACCGCTCGGTCAACCAGGGGGCACGTGCCCTCACGGCGGAGCGGCGGATCTACCTTCAGCTCGTGCAACAGGGCGTGGAGTACAAGGAGGCGGCCCGGATCGTGGGAATCGACCCGCGAACGGGCCGGAGGTGGCGCAACGGCCGCAACGCATCAGGCGGTACCGTCGCGGCACTGCCGATCGACACGTCAGGGGCATCACCGAAGCCCTCGGTGACACCCCTGGACGGCCCATCCAGATACCTCCGTGAGGCCGATCGCATCCACATAGCCGACCGGCTACGGGAGAAGGCCACCGTCCGCGCGATCGCAGCCGAGCTGGGACGGAGCCCCTCCACGATCAGTCGGGAGATCCGCCGCAACCAGCATCCCGTCAACGGCCAGTACCGACCCCATGCCGCTCAGGCTCGCGCCGACGCCCGCCGGCCCCGCCCCAAGCCCGGCAAGATCGGCCAGAACAGCGAGCTGCGGAACTTCATCCAGGACCACCTGACCCTGCGATGGAGCCCCGAGCAGATCTGCAACGCTCTTCGCGTACGGTTTCCCGACCGGCCAGAGATGCACGTGACCCACGAGACGGTCTACCAGGCCCTCTACTGCCAGGACCGCGGGGATCTCCGCCGAGAACTGACCCGGGAATTGCGGACGGGCCGCGCCCGCCGCCGCCCGCACCGCCAGGCGAACAAGCGCCGGCCCCGCTCGGTCCGAGACATGGTCATGATTAGCGATCGACCCTCCGAGGCCGCCGACCGCGCCGTTCCCGGGCACTGGGAGGGCGACCTCATCATCGGCAAGGACCACAAGTCCGCGATCGGGACCCTGGTTGAGCGCACCACCCGCTACGTGATGCTGCTGCACCTACCCGCCGGCCACAGCGCAGCCCAGACCCGGAACGCTCTCATCAACACCGTGAGGACGCTTCCGCCGCACCTACGGCGCTCCCTCACCTGGGATCAGGGCTCGGAGATGGCCGCCCACCGTGCGTTCACCATCGCCACCGACGTCCCCGTCTACTTCTGCAACCCGGCCAGTCCGTGGCAGCGAGGCTCCAACGAGAACACCAACGGCTTGCTCCGGCAGTACTTCCCCAAGGGCACCGACCTGTCCAGGCACACCCGCGAGGAACTGGACGCCGTCGCTGCCGAGCTCAACCGCCGCCCACGCAAGACACTCGGCTGGGAAACCCCAGCCGAGTGTCTGTCTAAACTGCTCGCTGCCTGAACAACCGAACCGGTGTTGCAACGACCCCTCGAATTCGCC
>NZ_JBVHHW010000095.1:0-1394 GCF_055560875.1 Kitasatospora sp. NPDC023118 | reverse complement strand
CTGAGGACAAGCCCTCGGCCTATTAGTACCGGTCAACTCCACCCCTCACAGGGCTTCCATATCCGGCCTATCAACCCAGTCGTCTACTGGGAGCCTTACCCTCTCAAGGAGGTGGGAGTGCTCATCTCGAAGCAGGCTTCCCGCTTAGATGCTTTCAGCGGTTATCCCTCCCGAACGTAGCCAACCAGCCATGCCCTTGGCAGAACAACTGGCACACCAGAGGTTCGTCCGTCCCGGTCCTCTCGTACTAGGGACAGCCCTTCTCAACACTCCTACGCGCACAGCGGATAGGGACCGAACTGTCTCACGACGTTCTAAACCCAGCTCGCGTACCGCTTTAATGGGCGAACAGCCCAACCCTTGGGACCTACTCCAGCCCCAGGATGCGACGAGCCGACATCGAGGTGCCAAACCATCCCGTCGATATGGACTCTTGGGGAAGATCAGCCTGTTATCCCCGGGGTACCTTTTATCCGTTGAGCGACGGCGCTTCCACAAGCCACCGCCGGATCACTAGTCCCTACTTTCGTACCTGCTCGACCCGTCAGTCTCACAGTCAAGCTCCCTTGTGCACTTACACTCAACACCTGATTGCCAACCAGGCTGAGGGAACCTTTGGGCGCCTCCGTTACCCTTTAGGAGGCAACCGCCCCAGTTAAACTACCCACCAGACACTGTCCCTGATCCGGATCACGGACCCAGGTTAGACATCCAGCACGACCAGAGTGGTATTTCAACGGCGACTCCACAACAACTGGCGTTGCTGCTTCACAGTCTCCCACCTATCCTACACAAGCCGAACCGAACACCAATATCAAGCTATAGTAAAGGTCCCGGGGTCTTTCCGTCCTGCTGCGCGAAACGAGCATCTTTACTCGTAATGCAATTTCACCGGGCCTATGGTTGAGACAGTCGAGAAGTCGTTACGCCATTCGTGCAGGTCGGAACTTACCCGACAAGGAATTTCGCTACCTTAGGATGGTTATAGTTACCACCGCCGTTTACTGGCGCTTAAGTTCTCAGCTTCGCCCAACCGAAATCGAGCTAACCGGTCCCCTTAACGTTCCAGCACCGGGCAGGCGTCAGTCCGTATACATCGCCTTACGGCTTCGCACGGACCTGTGTTTTTAGTAAACAGTCGCTTCTCGCTGGTCTCTGCGGCCACCCCCAGCTCAGAGTGCAAGACCCATCACCAGGAATGGCCCCCCTTCTCCCGAAGTTACGGGGGCATTTTGCCGAGTTCCTTAACCATAGTTCACCCGAACGCCTCGGTATTCTCTACCTGACCACCTGAGTCGGTTTGGGGTACGGGCCGCCATGAAACTCGCTAGAGGCTTTTCTCGACAGCATAGGATCATCCACTTCACCACAATCGGCTCGGCATCAGGTCTCAG
>NZ_JBVHHW010000094.1:0-1396 GCF_055560875.1 Kitasatospora sp. NPDC023118 | reverse complement strand
ATCATGATCGAAAAGGTGCTGTCACCGGGTACCGGAGGCATTGGCAGACCGCTGATTAGGGGCACGAGCGCCGATCCCGTCCCGGGTGACGCAGGCTCTTCGTAACGTGGATGCCGGCACGCTGATGCCGCAGGTGAGGCCGGGGAGGGCACGACCGCTGTGGAGAGTGCGCGTGATCGACACGGGTGACATCGACGTCTACCTGGGCCTGGACGTGGGCAAGGGCGAGCACCATGCCACCGCCCTGACCCCGGCCGGCAAGCGGGTCTTCGACAAGCGGCTGCCCAACACCGAACCGAAGCTGCGTGAGGTGTTTGGCAAGCTCAAGGCCAAGCACGGCACCGTGCTGGTGGTGGTCGACCAACCCGCCTCGATCGGAGCCCTGCCGCTGGCCGTGGCCCGCGACATGGGCTGCCGGGTCGCCTACCTGCCCGGCCTGACGATGCGAAGGATCGCCGACCTTTACCCCGGCGAGGCCAAGACCGACGCCCGAGACGCGGCGATCATCGCAGACGCCGCGCGGACGATGCCGCACACGCTCCGCGACCTGGCGATGTCCGACGAAACCGTCGCCGAGCTGGAGATGATCGTCGGGTTCGACGACGACCTGGCCGCCGAGTCCACCAGGATCAAGAACCGGCTGCGCGGCCTGCTCTCCCAGATCCACCCCTCGCTGGAGCGGGTCCTTGGCCCCAGACTGGACCATCCCGCCATCCTGGCCCTGCTCGAACGCCACGGCTCCCCAGCCCAGTTGAAGAAAGCCGGACGACGCCGCCTGGTCACACTGCTGCGGCCCAAAGCCCCACGACTGGCCGAGCGCCTGGTCGAAGAGATCTTCGAAGCCCTCGACGAGCAGAGCGTCGTCGTGCCCGGCACCGACGCCGCCGCGCTCATCGTCCCCAGCCTCGTCGGCTCACTCAGCTCCGTGCTCGGCCAGCGCAAACTCCTCGCCGCCCGCATCGAGGAACTGCTGGAGGCCCACCCTCTTTCCCAGGTCCTGACCTCCGTGCCCGGCATAGGGGTCAGGACCGGAGCCCGCATCCTCATCGACGTCGGGGACGCCAGCAGCTTCCCGACCGCCGGCCACCTGGCCGCCTACGCCGGCCTGGCACCAGTGACCAGAAGCTCCGGCTCCTCCATTCGTGGCGAGCACCCCTCCCGCCGCGGCAACAAGCAGCTCAAACGAGCCTTCTACCTCGCCGCGTTCGCGTCGCTGTCACAGCCCGAGTCACGCGCCTACTACGACAAGAAGCGGCGACAGGGAAAGCACCATGTCGCCGCCCTCGTCTGCCTGGCCCGCCGACGCATCGACGTGCTCTTCGCCATGCTCCGAGACGGCACCCTCTATGAACCCCCGGCCGTCACCGCCGCTTGACGAAAACCATAGGGGCACCTT
>NZ_JBVHHW010000093.1:0-1419 GCF_055560875.1 Kitasatospora sp. NPDC023118 | reverse complement strand
GGAGTCTCAATGATTGAGTCAAGCCGTCTGCGCGGCCGGATCGGGGGTGAAGACCCGGTTGTCGCGCAGGAGGGCCCACAGGACGCTGACCCGTCGGCGGGCGAGAGCAATGATCGCCTGGACGTGCTTGAGCCCTTCGCCGCGCTTCTTGAGGTAGAAGTCACGGTTGGGCCCGTCTCTGATGATGCTCGTCTGCGCGGACAGGTAGAACACCCTGCGCAGGCGGCGGCTGTAGCGCTTGGGCCGGTGCAGGTTGCCGGTCCGTCGGCCCGAGTCGCGCGGGACGGGCACCAGCCCGGCCGCCGAGGCCAGGTGGCCCGCGTCGGCGTAGGCGCTCAGGTCGCCGGCGGCGACGACGAACTCCGCGCCCAGGATCGGCCCGACGCCCGGCAGCGACTCGATGATCTCCGCCTGCGGGTGGGCGTGGAACGTGGCCTTGATCTGCTTGTCTATGCCCTTGAGCCGGTCGTCCAGGACCAGGATCTGGGCCGCGAGGTCGGCGACGATCTGCGCGGCGACATCCTCGCCGGGCAGCACGGTGTGCTGGGCGCCGGCCGCCTCCAGAGCGGTGGCGGCCACTGCGTCCGCGCCACGCACGCCGCGATTGGCCAGCCAGGCCGTCAGCCGGGCCCGCCCGCGGCGACGCAGGGCCGCCGGGGTCTGGTAGCCCGTCAGCAGTACCAGGGCGCCCTTGTGGGCGGAGTAGTCGAAGGCCCGCTCCAGCGCCGGGAAGATCCCGGTCAGCACATCGCGCAGGCGGTTGATCATCCGGACCCGGTCGGCGACCAGGTCGGTGCGGTGCGCGGTCAGCAGCGCGAGGTCGGCCGCCAGCTGGGCGGGCACGTCGATCGCCGCGAAGTCCCGGCGGACGCGGGCGGTTTCCGCGATCACGTAGGCGTCGCGGGCGTCGCTCTTCGCCTCGCCCCGGTAGGCGCCGGACATCCGGTTCACGGTCCGGCCGGGCACATACACGGGCTTCTGCCCGTGGGCGGCGAGCAGGGCCAGCAGCAGCGCCGACGCCGTGCCGGAGATGTCCACCGCCCAGGCAACCCGGTCGGCCAGGGCGAGGATCTCGCCGATCGCGGTCAGGATCGCCGACTCGTCGTTGTCGATCTTCCGCGACCACAGGGTCGCGCCGGTGTCGTCGACCACCGCCGCCCAATGGTGGCCCTTGCCCGCGTCGATGCCGGCCCAGACCTGGTCCCGCTGTCTGCTCATTCGCCCCTCCTCGAACTGCCTGCTTCGCCGTTGGCCCGAGGAACACCCCGCCGTCAGCTCCGTAAACAGCGCTCGGAACGCAGATCTCAATCAGCAGCCAGGGCGCCCCGGAGAGCCGGACGGCCACTCCTCGGGAGCCACAGAAGGCAAGACCGCATCAGCCACATCCGGCCCTCCCGGGCCGCCTAACAACTTACGGAG
>NZ_JBVHHW010000092.1:0-1482 GCF_055560875.1 Kitasatospora sp. NPDC023118 | reverse complement strand
CTTGGGTTCAAGGGGTCGTCGCAACACCACCTGGTTTCAGACGGTGAGTAGATCACGTAGGCGCTCGGCTGGGGTATCCCAGCCGAGCGTCTTGCGTGGGCGGCCGTTGAGCTCCTGGGCGACGTGTTCGAGGTCTTCGGGACCGTGCATGCTCAGGTCGGTGCCTTTCGGGAAGTACTGCCGCAGCAGCCCGTTGGTGTTCTCGTTCGAGCCGCGTTGCCAGGGCGAGGCCGGGTCACAGAAGTAGACGGGCATGTCGGTGGCCGTGCTGAACTGCCTGTGCCGTGCCATCTCGCTGCCCTGGTCCCAGGTGAGAGAACCGCGCAGGTGGGCGGGCAGGGTCTGGACGGTGCGCACGAGCCCGTCGCGGACGGTCTCGGCGTCGTGGGCTCCGCCCGGCAGGTGGACCAGCATGGTGTAGCGGGTGCTTCGCTCGACCAGGGTGGCGATCGCGGAGCGCCCGCCCGCGCCGAGGATCAGGTCGCCTTCCCAGTGACCGGGAACGGCTCGGTCCTCGATGTCGGCGGGGCGCTCGCTGATCATGACCATCGGGTCGACGAACCGGGAAGTGCGCCGCTCGGGGTTCCGGCGGGGTTTGCGGCGGGTCCGCCCGGAGCGGACGGCTGCCTGCACTTCCCGTTTCAGGCCGCCGCGGGCCTGGAAGTACAGCGCCTGGTAGATCGTTTCCACGCTCACCCGCATGCTCTCGTCGCCGGGATGTTCCCTCAGCAGAGCGTGGCAGATCTGTTCCGGCGACCACCGCCTGCGCAGTCCGTCCTGAACGAAGCGGCGCAGTCGTCCCTCGCGCAGCAGCTTGCGGTCCTTGGGCCGGGGCCTGCGCGCTGCCGCCGCCCGGTGGGCCTGGTAGGGCCGGTAGCCCTCGCTGCCCGAGTTCGCGTCGATCTCCCGCTTGACCGTGCTCGCGGGCCGCCCCAGGGCCCGTCCGATCGCCCGCAGCGACGTACCCGCCGCGCGAAGATCGCGGATCTGTTCGCGCTCGGCCAGTGTCAGGAACCGCGGGTGGAGCTGCTTCTCCAGGGCCCTCAAGCCGACCGGTGCTTTTGTCACACCGGACATGGTGACGGTTCCCGCCCGGTAGTCGACGCGGCGCCCGTCGGCATAGGTGCGCGTATGGCGGGTCTTCTTGACGCCCTGGTCCCAGTCCCTGGCCGTGCGTTCGTTCACGCCGGCCTGCCGGGCTGCGATCCGGCTGGCGACACCGGTGGCCCGGAGCCGCTCGTACTCGTCCCGTCCAGAATGCCGGCGTGGCGGGCCCATCGACCTTCGTCCGGCCTTCCGGGCCCAGGTGAAGGCGGTGTTCTGGTTCAGCTCCAGCTCACGCGCCGCCGCGGTCACGCTGCCTACGACATCCAGCCGTTCAAGGAAACGCTCCCGCAATCCAGCAAGATCACTACGCCTAACGCCCACGGTCCTCGCAACTCCCACAGATCGCGGGTGTTGCGGGGACCGTTAGAACCCAAG
>NZ_JBVHHW010000090.1:0-1584 GCF_055560875.1 Kitasatospora sp. NPDC023118 | reverse complement strand
TAGCTTGTTCTTTAACCACCGAGCTCGAACGGGCCGTCGAACTTGATCACTCGTTCCGGTAACTGTCGTACGTAGAAGCGGCCTTCGTCTGATCCTGTGCTCCGACCAAGGAATGCACCGATCACGACGAAGGCCGTAGGGATGAGTCTGCTGCACCATCGCGTCGAGCATGGCGGGTTCGCCGAACTGTCACGCTTCCGGGGCGAGTTCTACTCCTGCCTGACCAAGCGCAAGGATGCGCTGTTCGAACTGGCCGATGCCGTGCTGTGTGCCGATGGGCCGGTCAGGTCACTGGTGGAGCTGTCACTGGTCGGTGAGCACCTTCGCGGTCACGGCGGGCTCTACGCGGCTTTGGCCCGTGGCCATATCGATGCTGACCGAATGCGACGGGCGCTGGCGGCGGTGCCACTGCCGCGCGCTGCCGACGGCCGGCTCGTGCTGGCTGTCGACGTCACCTGTTGGCTACGACCGGACGCCCACACCTCACCGGAGCGGATCCTGTGCCACACCTACGGGCGGGGCAAGGACCAGCACATCCCCATCCCGGGCTGGCCCTACTCGGTCATCACCGTCCTGGAGAGCGGCCGCAGCTCGTGGACCGCGCCGCTGGACGCCCGCCGGCTGGCACCCGGGGACGACGGTGCCGCGGTGACTGCCCAGCAACTGCGTGAGCTGATCCAACGGCTCGTCGCTGCCGGGCAGTTGAAGCCCGATGACCCGGACGTGCTCGTCGTCGCGGACGCCGGATACGACGTGCCCCGCCTCGCCTTCCTACTAAGAGACCTCCCCGTCCAGGTGCTGGGACGGATGCGCTCGGACCGTGTCCTGCGCAGGGCATGCCCGCCCCGGCTACCGGGCACCATGGGCCGCCCACCACGGCATGGCGGCGAGTTCGTCTTCAAAGACCCGGCCACCTGGGGCGTCCCGGACACCCAGACCGTCGCCGAGACGCGCTTCTACGGCACCGCGACCGCCCGGTCGTGGGACCGACTACACCCCAGGCTGACCCACCGATCCGCATGGGCGGTGGATGCGGGGACCCTGCCGGTGATCGAGGGCACCGTGATCCGTCTGGAGGTCGAACACCTGCCCAGTGGGGCGATCCCGAAGCCGGTCTGGCTGTGGTGGTCCGGCACGGATGCCACCGCTGCGGACACCGACCGACTCTGGCAGGCGTTCTTGCGCCGCTTCGACATCGAGCACACGTTCCGCCTGTTCAAGCAGACCCTCGGCTGGACCTGTCCGAAGATCCGCACCCCCGAGGCTGCAGACCGCTGGACCTGGCTGATCCTGGCCGCCTACACCCAACTCCGCCTCGCCCGGACCCTCGCAGCCGACCTCCGTCGCCCATGGGAGAAGCCCGCACCACCCGAACGCATGACCCCTGCCCGCGTCCGCCGGGGATTCCGGAACCTCCGCCCGAAGGCCGCCTGTCCCGCAGGTGTGCCGAAACCCTCCCGGCCAGGCCCAGGACGACCGCCCGGCCGCAAGAACTCCCAACCGACCCCTCGCCATGACGTCCACACGGTCGGCAAACCAGACACCGCGAAGCCATCAACGAAGAAGAAACCCCAGGCCAGCACC
>NZ_JBVHHW010000089.1:0-1654 GCF_055560875.1 Kitasatospora sp. NPDC023118 | reverse complement strand
CCGCCTTCGTCGAGCTCGGCCCGGACGGTGTCCTCGCGGCTTTTGCCCAGCAGGACTCGGACGTCCCCGCGCTCCCGCTGCTGCGCCGCGACCGGCCGGAGGAGCAGGCACTGGTCACCGCCCTGGCCCGCCTGCACGTCACCGGTGTCCCGGTGGACTGGGCGCGGCTGTTCGACGGCACCGGCGCCCGCCGGGTGGACCTGCCCACCTACCCGTTCCAGCACGAGCACTACTGGCCGCGCCCGGCCCGTCGCATCGGCGACGTGACCGGCGCCGGGCTGTCGCCCGCCGAGCACCCGCTGCTGGGCGCGACCGTCGCGCTCGCGAACGCCGAGAGCACGCTGCTGACCGGTCGGCTGTCGCTGAAGGCGCAGCCGTGGCTGGGCGACCACCGGGTGGGGGGCGTGGCCGTGTTCCCGCCGACCGGGTTCCTGGAGCTGGCCGTCCGCGCCGGTGACCAGGTCGCCTGCGACCGGGTCGAGCGGCTGACGCTCGCCGAGCCGCTGGTGCTGCCCGAGGACGGCGCCGTCGTCGTCCAGATCCAGGTGGACGCCCCGGCAGCCTCCGGCGCCCGCCCGGTGCGGATCTTCTCCCGCCCGGATGCCGACGCCGACGCCGCGTGGACGGAGCACGCCTCGGGCGAGCTCGTCCGCGGCGAGCGCACGGCCGACTTCGACGCCTCGGTGTGGCCGCCGAAGGGCGCGGTCGTCGCGGAGCTGACCGGGATCCAGGTGGAGGCGGACCTCGGTCCGGCCTTCGACGGGCTGCGGTCGCTCTGGCGGCGCGGCGAGGAGACCTTCGTCGAGGCGGTCCTGCCGGGCGACGCGGCCGGCGAGGCCGCGGGGTTCGGTGTGCACCCGGCGCTGCTGGCGGCCGTGGTGCGGGCGGACGGTCGGGGGCTGGTGCCGGTGGCGTGGTCCGGGGTGTCGCTGCACGCCAAGGGCGCCTCCGTGGTGCGGGCCAGGCTCGTGCGCACGGGCGCGGAGACGCTCGCGCTCGCCGTCGCGGACGCCGCCGGGGAGCCGGTGCTGTCGGCCGAGGCACTGACGCTGGCCGAGCCGGCCGCCGTGGCGCGGGAAGCGGCCGCGGCGGGCTCGCTGCTGCGGCTGGAGTGGGAGCCCGCGCCGTCGCGCACGCGTGAGCGCGTGACGTCGGTGACGCTGGGCGCGGATGTGGCGTCGTTCGCCGAGCTGACGGACGACGTACCGGGCGCCGTGGTGGTCCCGGTGGCGGGCGGTTCGGCGCCGGAGGCTGTGCACGAGGTGACGGCATGGGCGCTGGGTCTGGTGCAGGAGTGGCTGGCCGAACCGCGGTTCGCGGACTCCCGTCTGGTGTTCACGACCCGGGGTGCGGTGGCCGGTGACGAGGTCGCGGACCTGGCCGGCGGCGCGGTCTGGGGCCTGGTGCGGGCCGCAGAGTCGGAGAACCCGGGCCGGTTCGTCCTCGTGGACACGGACGGCGAGCTCCCACTGGACGCCGTGCTGGCCGTCGGCGAGCCGCAGGTCGTGGTGCGCGACGGTGTCGTGCGGGTGGGCCGACTCGCCCGGGTGGCCCCCGGTGGGCCCTCCTTGGGCTGGGGCACGGGAACCGTGGTGATCACGGGTGGTACCGGTGGTCTGGGCCGGCTCGTCGCGCGGCATCTGGTGGCCGAACA
>NZ_JBVHHW010000088.1:0-1676 GCF_055560875.1 Kitasatospora sp. NPDC023118 | reverse complement strand
CGAGTGTTCGCGGGTTCCCGATTCGGGTGATCTCGACGTTGTCGCCGCATGAAGACAGGGCCCCTGTGCAGCTTGGAGGTTGTCGAGACCGAAAGCGCAAGGAGGCCCTGTTGCCGCTCTTGTACGCCGTCGCCGCGGTCGGCGGCAACTCGGTACCCCCAAGGTGTGACTGCTTCGCGCACCGATACGGCAACGCGGGCGACCACCGCGATCGTGTTCGACGCTACGACAGCGACATGACTGACGCCGAGTGGGCGGCGGTGCGGGACCTGCTGCCGGTGCCAGCGTGGATGAGCGGCCGGGGCGGGCGACCGGAGGGCTACTGCCACCGCCAGATGCTGGATGCGATCCGCTACCTCGTCGACAACGGCGTCAAATGGGCCGCGCTGCCCGTCGACTTCCCGCCGTACAAGCGGGTCCACGCCTTCTTCACCCGCTGGCGCGACACCGGCCTGCTGACCGAGTTCCACGACCGGATGCGCGCCGCCGCCCGCACCGCGCAGGGCCGCGCCCCCGAGCCGACAGCGGCGGTCATCGACTCCCAGTCGGTCAAGGCCGCCGCCAGCGTGCACAGTGCGACGCGCGGCTACGACGGCGCGAAGAAAATCAACGGCCGCAAGCGACACCTGGTCGTCGACACCCTCGGCCTGCTCCTGATGGTCCTGGTCACGCCCGCCGACGCCGGCGACCGGGCCACCGCCGCCGACATGCTCCCCACACTGAAGGCCAAGTTCCGCTACCTGCAAAGGATCTGGGCCGACAGCGGCTACACCGGCGACCTCGTCACCTGGGCGAAGACCAAGCTCGCCCTGATCGTCGAGATCGTCAAACGCACCGACGACCTGTCCGGGTTCCGCGTCGTCCCACGCCACTGGGTGGCAGAGAGGACGTTCGGCTGGCTGATGCGCTCACGCCGCCTCACCCGCGACTACGAAACCCGCACCGACAGCGCCCAGGCCGTGATCCTGTGGTCCATGACCATGGTCATGAGCCGGCGCCTCGCCCGCCACCGCCGCCGCCGGGCCAGCAGTGTCACCCCGCGGCCTGGGGCCGCCGCCGCGGCATGAACCGGCTCCCGGACCCGTCGACCTCCAGCCAGCCCCGCTCCACCAGCCGCCTCGCCTTCTGCCGCAGGTTCTCCGTCACCGCGGCGACCGGCTCCCGGCCGACCGCGACCGCCACCTCCCGCATGGTCAGGCCGACACCACCCTGCCCGCCGGACCCCACCGCCTCCACCAGCCGCCGGTAGTCCGGCGCCAATGCGTCCACCGGATCCAGACCCTCCCGCCACACCGGCACCACCGCCCCCTTCGGCGGCACCCGCACTCCCGCCTGCGCCGGCCCCACGGCATCCTCGGCCGGGGCGAGCGCCTCGGCCAGCTCCTCCACCGCCACCACCCGACGCTCCGACACCGCCCTCGCCGACTTCAACTCACCCTCGAGGCGCTCCAACTCGGCCTCCAGATCCTCCACCCGCACCCGGGCGGCCTCCCGACGCTCCTCCAGCAACCCCAACGGCGACGGCGGCATCACACACTCCGTTCCGACCTCGACAACCCGACGCCGAAACCCTGCCGCCCAACCCCGCAAACCACGCCTGAACAGGCCTGAACAGCGAAAAGTCATACGCCGCAAGCGGATTGCGGACGCCTTCTGAGCTTGGCGTTTAACCTCGC
>NZ_JBVHHW010000087.1:0-1705 GCF_055560875.1 Kitasatospora sp. NPDC023118 | reverse complement strand
TGCGGCTCGTGGAGGTCCTGGCGGGTAGCGGGGAGGAGATGGACTGTCGGCAGCTCGCGGCGGCCTTGGGTCTGGAGGTGGTCGCGGCGAAGGTGGAGGGAGTGCGGTCGAAGGTGAAGCGCCTGGCCGTGCGGGGCTGGCTGGCCGAGGAACGCCCGGGGATGTTCAGCGTGCTCGCCGGGCGAGTCGGCGGCTCATGACCATGCTCATCGACCACCGGATCATCGCCTCGGAGGTGTCGGTGCGGGTCTCGTAGTCGCGGACCAGGCGGCGCGAGTGCATCAGCCATGCGAACGTCCGTTCCACCAGCCACCTTTTCGGCAGCACCACGAAGCCCGTGGCGTCGTGGGTGCGTCTGACCACCGTCAGTGCTGCACGCACCTTGTGGAGGATCCACCGCAAGCATCCCTGGCTTGCACAGGTCGGCTCCCTCACCCGCCCCCTGCTGCTTCCGGCCCTGATGATCCACGCGGAATGGGCGCTTGCCGCCCTCGACGGCCACGGCCTCGATCCGGAGACCATGCTCGACCTGCACGTCCTGCTCTACAGCTACATCCACGGGATCGCCGTGCACCTGGAACGGGAAACCCACGCCGAGGCCGCCACCGGCCTGTCCGAGGACCAGTGGATGGACCGTCAGGCCCCCGCCTTCGCGGCGGTCACTGCGGCGACCCGATATCCCGTATTCACCAGGATCGCCAGCAGCTGCAAGGACGGTTACGACCTCGACTTGGACAGGCTGTTCGAGTTTGGCCTCAAGCCGCTCCTCGACGGCATCGCCCTCATCATCGAGGCTGCGTGACGGCGATGAGGTGCTGATCCTGCTTGCCGACCGCCACCTTGCGCCGCCCCACCGACGTCCGATGATCTGCGAGGTTCGGACTGGTGTCACGGCGTGTGGTCGCCGGCGGCCGACGCGGCCCGCCTCCACCTGTACCCGGACGCCGGCGCCGTCCTCGGCCGGGCCATCAGACCCGACACCACCGCGACCGGCCGACCGCTGCTGCTCCCGGCGATGACCGGCGCGTCCTACCAGTGGCGCTGACCTTCTGTGCCGAGACACGCTGGATGTCACCGGCTGTAGATCGTGACCTGCGGTTTCTGCCTTGTTGGGACAGGCTGGTTGGCACCGTTTGGCCATCCTTCTTGTCACCAACGGGGCACGGTCGGTCTTGTTGCCACCGGTTTCGAATTGGACCGTGGAGCTGCGCGAACCGGAGCTGGGCCGGGTTCAACCGGTGGGCGCACGTCGTCCTCCGGGTCTGCCCGCGAAGCTGCGGCCGTCAGCTGTCCCTTCCGCCGGGCAGCCGGTTCCTCCTTCCCGCTGCGAGTGGTTCTCGGGGGCTACCGCCGAGCCTTCGGCGGGCAGGGCGCCCGCGAAGAGATCACCGAGCAGCACGGCGCCGACCTGGTCCGATCATTGCGCTTGGACGTGCCAGCCCCGGTGGCCGGGACGGCCACCGGGGCTGGGCGTGGTGCGGGGCGGTCAGCTGATCCAGTTGGCGGGCACGTTGGCGTCGGTGCCGTGCTTGGTGATCTGCCCGTCGTAGAGGATCTTGTTCCTCTGGCCGACGTCGATGACCACCAGGCGGTCGCCCTTGATGAGCTGGATCTGGGTGTTGACGGTGAGGACCGCGTCGAAGGAGCCGGTGACGCTGGCGGGGAGGTTGACGAACGTGCTGTGCTTAGTGATCTACGAGCCGCT
>NZ_JBVHHW010000086.1:0-1781 GCF_055560875.1 Kitasatospora sp. NPDC023118 | reverse complement strand
GCCGGAGTACATGGTTCCGTCGGCCGTGGTGGTGCTGGAGGAGTTCCCGCTGACGGCGAACGGCAAGGTGGATCGCAAGGCCCTGCCCGAACCGGTGTATGCGGCGGGTGCGGGTCGGGCACCGGCGACGGTGCAGGAGGAGTTCCTGTGCCAGGCGTTCGCGCAGGTGCTGGGACTCGACCGGGTCAGCGTCGATGACGACTTCTTCGCCCTGGGCGGGCACTCGCTGTCGGCGATGCGGTTGGTGAGCCGGGTGCGTGCGGGGCTGGGTGTGGAATTGTCGTTGCGGGTGTTGTTCGAGCGTCCGACGCCGGCCGCGATCGCGGCGTGGAAGGGGGAGGCCGGCAAGGGCCGTGCGGCGTTGGTGCCGATGGTGCGTCCGGAGCGGGTGCCGCTGTCGTTCGCGCAGCGCCGGCTGTGGTTCCTGGGGCAGTTGGAGGGGTCGAGCGCGACCTACAACATTCCGATGGCGATGCGGCTGAGCGGGGAGTTGGACCGCGGGGCCCTGGCTGAGGCGCTGCGGGACGTGATCGGGCGGCACGAGGTGCTGCGCACTGTCCTGCCGCTGGCGGATGGCGGGCCGTTCCAGCGGGTGCTGTCGCCGGAGGAGTGCGGGTTCGGGCTGTCGGTGGTCGAGGTGGCGCCGCAGGAGCTGGACGCGGCGGTGGCGGAGGCGGTCGGGTACGCATTCGACCTGATAGCGGAGATCCCGCTTCGGGCGACGCTGCTCGCGCTCGGCGAGGCCGAGCACGTGCTGGTGGTGGTGGTTCACCATATTGCCGGGGACGGCTGGTCGACGGCGCCGTTCGCGCGGGATCTGTCGGTCGCGTACGCGGCACGGCTGGGCGGTGCGGCGCCGGTGTGGGAGCCGTTGCCGGTGCAGTACGCGGACTACGCCCTGTGGCAGCGGGAGTTGCTCGGCGACGAGCAGGATCCGGACAGTGTGCTGTCCAGGCAGGTGGCGTACTGGCGCGAGGCGTTGGCGGGGGTGCCGGAGGAGTTGGAGCTGCCGGTGGACCGCCAACGCCCGGCGACGGCTTCGCACCGCGGTGAGAGTGTGGAGCTGGCCGTCTCCGCGCAGCTGCACCAGCGACTGGCGGCGCTGGCCCGGGAGCGGGGGGCGACCCTGTTCATGGTGCTGCAGGCGGCGTTGGCGGTGACGTTGAACCGCCTGGGGGCGGGGGTGGACATCCCGATCGGGTCGCCGGTCGCCGGACGCACCGACGAGGCGCTGAACGACCTGGTCGGGTTCTTCGTCAACACCCTGGTGATCCGGACCGACCTGTCCGGTGACCCGACCTTCGACGAGGTGCTGGAGCGGGTCCGGGAGACCAGCCTGCGCGCGTTCGAGCATCAGGACGTGCCGTTCCAGAAGCTGGTGGAGGAGCTGTCGCCGAACCGGTCGACGGCACGCCAGCCGCTGTTCCAGGTCGTGCTCGCCCTGCAGAACAACGAGTCGGCACGGCTGGAGCTGCCCGGTCTGCTCGCCGAGGGCCTGCCGCCCGGTCTGGTGCTCGGCAAGTTCGACCTGGACCTGAACCTGAGCGAGGCGTTCGATGCCGACGGTGCGCCGGCCGGTTTGCGGGGTGTGCTCCTGGCGGCGGCGGACCTGTTCGATGCGGAGACCGTGCGGCGGATCGCGGGCTGGTTGCTCCAGGTTCTGGAGACGGTGACGACGCAGCCGGAGACGCGGTTGAGCGCTGTGGACGTGATGGGCGCGGATGAGCGTCGCCTGCTCCTGGAGGAGTGGAACGACACGGGTGTTGCTGCTCCTGTGCGGT
>NZ_JBVHHW010000085.1:0-1829 GCF_055560875.1 Kitasatospora sp. NPDC023118 | reverse complement strand
CTGGTCTCCAATCTGACCGGCGCCCTGGGCGGGGATTTCACCGCCCCCGACTACTGGGTGCGTCACGTCCGCGAGGCCGTCCGCTTCGCCGACGGGATCCGCACCCTCGACGCGGCCGGCGCGACGGACTACCTGGAGATCGGCCCCGGCGGCGTGCTCACCGCGCTCGCCGAGCAGAACCTCGACGAGGGCGCCGGCCGGATCGCGGCCCCCGCGTTGCGCCCCGACCGACCGGAGGAAGGCGCCCTGCTGACGGCGCTCGCCCGCCTCCACGTCGTGGGCGTGCCCGTCGACTGGGCCCGGGTCTTCGACGGGACCGGCGCCCGGCGCGTCGACCTGCCGACGTACGCGTTCCAGCACGAGCGCTACTGGCCCGCCCAGGCCGCGCACACGGGCGACGTGACCGGCGCGGGCCTGCGGCCCGCCGAGCACCCGCTGCTGGGCGCGGTGGTCGCCCCGGCCGACTCGGGCAGCGTGCTGCTGACCGGCCGGCTGTCACTGAAGGCGCAGCCGTGGCTGGGCGACCACCGGGTGGGCGGCGCGGCCGTCTTCCCGGCGACCGGGTTCCTGGAGCTGGCCGTCCGGGCCGCCGACCAGGTGGGCTGCGACCAGGTCGAGCGGCTGACGCTCGCCGAGCCGCTCGCGCTGCCCGAGGACGGCGCCGTCGTCGTCCACTTGGTGGCGGGCGCGCCGGACGAGGCCGGGACGCGTCCGCTGAGCTGCTACGCCCGGCCGGAGGACGCGGTGGACGGCCCGTGGACCTGCCACGCCACCGGCACGCTGGCCGTCGGCGAGCCGGAGGCCGGCTTCGACGCCTCGGCGTGGCCCCCGGCGGACGCGGTGGCCGTGGACCCGGAGTCCTGCCACGACCCGCTGGATCACGGCCCGGCGTTCCGCACGCTGCGGGCGGTGTGGCAGCGGGGCGACGAGGTGTTCGCGGAGGCCGTCCTGCCGGGCCGCGCCGAGGACGCGGCGCCGTACGGGCTGCACCCGGCGCTGCTGGAGGCGGCCGTTCAGATCGCGGCCCTGACCGTGGCGGACGACGGCGCCCGCCTGGTGCCCACGGGCTGGCGCGACGTGGCGCTGCACGCGACCGGCGCGGCCGTCGTGCGGCTGCGGGTCGCGAGGGCGGGTGCGGACACGGTGACCGTCGAGGTCGCGGACGCGGCGGGCGGGCCGGTGCTGTCGGCGGGGTCGTTGACGCTGGCCGAACCGGCCGCCGGGACCGAGCGGACCGGCTTGGCCGGGGCGCTGCTGCGGCTCGACTGGGTGGACGTCCCGGCGCGGGCCGTCGGGCCCGTGCGGGCCGTCACCCTGGGCGAGGACGTGCCGTCGCTCGCCGACGTGACCGGCGAGGTGCCGGAGGTCGTGCTCGTGCCGGTGGCGGGCGGTTCGACGCCGGAGGCTGTGCACGAGGTGACGGCGTGGGCGCTGGGCGTGGTGCAGGAGTGGCTGGCCGAGCCGCGGTTCGCGGACTCCCGCCTGGTGTTCACGACCCGGGGTGCGGTGCCGGGCGGTGAGGTCGCGGACCTCGCCGGCGGCGCGGTCTGGGGTCTCGTCCGGGCGGCCGAGGCGGAGAACCCGGGCCGGTTCGCGCTGCTCGACGTCGAGCGCGCGTCGGACGTGAAAACGGCGCTGCCCGTCCTCCGTGCTCAACTGGACCGCGGCGAATTCCAGTTCACCGCCCGTGTCGGAGCCGTGCGGGTGGGCCGACTCGCCCGGGTGGCCCCTGGCGGGCCCTCCTTGGGCTGGGGCACGGGAACCGTGGTGATCACGGGTGGTACCGGTGGTCTGGGCCGGCTCGTCGCGCGGCATCTGGTGGCCGAACA
>NZ_JBVHHW010000084.1:558-1951 GCF_055560875.1 Kitasatospora sp. NPDC023118 | reverse complement strand
ACCTCACGCGTCGGCGAACCCTTGATCCCGAGCTTCTTCTCCGGCGCACCGAACGAGACGCCCTCGTCGCCCTTCTCCACCACGAACGCCGAGATACCCTTCGAACGCATCGACGGATCCGTCACCGCCATCACCGTGTAGAACTCCGAGACACCCGCGTTGGTGATCCACCGCTTCACCCCGTTGAGCACCCAGAAATCACCGTCACGCACCGCCCGGGTCTTCATCCCCGCCGCGTCCGAACCCGCCTCCGGCTCCGACAGGCAGTACGAGAACATCCCCTCGCCCCGCGCCAGCGCACCCAGGTACTTCGCCTTCAGCTCCTCCGAACCCGACAGCTGCACCGGCAGCGACCCCAGCTTGTTCACCGCCGGGATCAGCGACGACGAGCCGCACACCCGCGCGACCTCCTCGATCACGATCACCGTCGCCAGCGCGTCCGCCCCCGCACCGCCGTACTCCTCCGGCACGTGCACCGCGTGCAGGTCATTGCCCCGCAGCGCGTCCAACGCCTCCTGCGGGAACCGTCCCTGCTCGTCCACCTCCGCCGCGAACGGCGCGATCTTCGCCTCGGCCAGCGAACGCACCGCCTCGCGAAGCATCTCGTGCTCCTCGGAGATACGGAAGAGATCGAACTCCTGGCTCATGATCGCCACTCCTGTTTCACGACGGTACTCAGTACCCTTCATTATGCATGCGCGCAGCAAAAAGGGAACTCAGTGCCTTCACACGGCGGTACTGAGTTCCCTATCCTTTTCCTGCCGAACTTCTGCCGTACGTCTGCCGTACAAGCCGGTCCGAGCGCAGGGAGATGACAGCGTGGTCCACTCAGCTATCGAAGCCGACATCCCGAGTACGACGCTGTACTTCCAGCGCTGTACCTGGTGCAACAACCCGACCTTCCAACGGCTGCTCTGCCCCACCTGCGGCTCCACCGACCTGCGGCTGGAGCCCAGCGAGGGCACCGGGGTCGTCCGGCGCTGCGCGGTCGAGCAGGCCCGCACGCCGCTGGTCCGTCAGAAGTCCCTGATCCGCATGGCGGAGGGGTTCGACGTCTGGTGCATCGTGGACGGGCTGCGCAGCACCGTCCCGGTCGGCACCCGGGTGCGGCTGCACTCCTCCCCCGGCTCCGACCAGCCGGAGCTGCGGCTGCTGCCGATGGAGGAGCCGCAGCCCGCCCCGGACGCGGAGCCGCGCCCGCTGCCGCCGACCAAGGGCGGGTTCACCCAGCACCTCGCCGCCTTCACGGAGTAGGCCCGGTGTGGTGGGCCGCCGGGGCGGCCCCCCCCCCCCCCGCGGGGGGGGGCCGCCGGAAACGGGGTGGACCGCTGGCACCCCCCCCGCGGGGGTGGGGGGGGGGGGGCCGGGGGGGGGCGCAACACCGCGGGGGTGT
>NZ_JBVHHW010000084.1:0-548 GCF_055560875.1 Kitasatospora sp. NPDC023118 | reverse complement strand
GACCCGCATACCCGGTGAGGGCCGCGTGTTGGGGCCCTCCCGCCCCCCCCCCCCCCACGCCGGAGGGCGTGGCACTCAGTACCGGGGGTACCGAGTGCCACGCCCTCCGTGGTTCGTCCGGGGGATCAGGCCTTGCGGGCCTTCACCTCGGCGGTGAGCTGCGGCAGGACCTGGAAGAGGTCGCCGACCACGCCGTAGTCGACCAGCTCGAAGATCGGGGCCTCGGGGTCCTTGTTGACGGCCACGATGGTCTTCGAGGTCTGCATGCCGGCCCGGTGCTGGATCGCGCCCGAGATGCCGTTGGCCACGTACAGCTGCGGGGAGACCTGCTTGCCGGTCTGGCCGACCTGGCTGCTGTGCGGGTACCAGCCGGCGTCGACGGCGGCACGCGAGGCGCCGACGGCCGCGCCGAGCGCGTCCGCGAGCTCCTCGACCACGCCGAAGCCCTCGGCGGCACCGACGCCGCGGCCGCCGGAGACCACGATGGCGGCCTCGGTCAGCTCGGGGCGGCCGGTGGAGACGCGCGGGGTGCGCGAGGTGACCTTGGC
>NZ_JBVHHW010000083.1:0-2280 GCF_055560875.1 Kitasatospora sp. NPDC023118 | reverse complement strand
GAGCAATAGTCAAGACCTGTGGATGAGTTGTCGTGCGAGCGCGGGGTTATGGCAACGGGGCCGGGCTCCGCAGCCTCACATCCGTGATCTCAGCACGTCGACTTCACAGCCTTGCGCGAATGGGTCGAAGCCGTGTTCGACCAGCCAGCGAACCCCTAGCAGGCTCCGCAACGACCACCACGCGCGGATCACGTCGAGGTCGATGTCGGTGCCATAGCCGGCGATGACGTCTTCGACATGCTCCTCGTGTCCGAGCGTCAAGGTGGCGAGGTCGAACAGGGCATCACCCCGGCCCGCCTCGGACCAGTCGATGATGCCGGTGACATCGTCGCCGTCGACGAAGACGTGATCGATCTGCAGGTCGCCGTGCGTGAACGCCGGAGTCCACGGCCGGATCGCTGCCTCGGCGACCTGGCGGTTGCGGGTGACCAGGTCGGCGGGCAGGACGCCGTTCGTCACGAGCAACTCGCACTCGCCGTCGAGTTCCGCCGCCAACTCGTCGGGACCCCGGCGGCGCCGACCGGGCCAGGGCGGCAACGGCGCCTCGTGCAGCTTCCGAATGGCGGCACCCGCCGCGGCCCAAGCCGCCGGCGACGCGGTCGACGGCTCGCCGAGGCGCCCAAGCGCCGTCCCCGGAAGCGCGGCGATCGCGAGCACGGGCGGCTTGCGCCACAGGACCTCCGCCGTCGGGACCGGTGCCAGGGCCATCGCCTCAACCTCAACGTCGGTGCGCGCCTGATCGGGGTCTACCTTCAAGAACACGTCGCCGACGCGCAGGGTCGCGCGCTCGGAATGGGCGACGACGACTTTGACCTCATCCATGGCCGCCAGTGTCCCAGGATGGCCGATGACATTCGCTGGGTTATCGCGTGTCAGCCACAGTCCGGCCGTTGGCTCCTGCGGCCGATCAAGCGGCCTGCTCCTCGCGCTCGACGAGGACACCGTTTTCGAACTGGGCGCCTGCGCGGACCAGTGCGACGAGGTGGGCTCCGGTGATCGCGCGCCAGCGTGTCTGGGCGGACTCGACGAGCTTGAACACCATCGCGAGCGCGGCGGCGGGGCTGCCCGCGCCGCGGGTGACCTTCGTTCGCAGCTTGACCGTAGAAAACGTCGACTCGATCGGGTTCGTGGTCCGCAGGTGGATCCAGTGGTCGGCCGGGAAGTCGTAGAACGCCAGCAGTTCCTCCCGGTCGTCGGTGATCTTCGCGACCGCCTTCGGCCACTTGGCGCCGTAGGTCTTCGCGAACGCGTAGATCGCCTTCTCGGCGTGGGCGCGGTCCTCCGCGTTGTAGATCTCCTGCATCGCCTTCGTCGCGCCCGGCTGCGCGGACTTCGGAAGCGCGTTCGTGACATTTCGGGCTTTGTGGACCCAGCACCTTTGATGACGGGCGGCGGGGAATACCTCGGCCAGCGCCTTCCACAGCCCCATCGCACCGTCGCCGACCACCAGCTCAGGGTCGCGCATGCCACGCCGACGGCAGTCGCGCAGCAGGTCGGCCCACGACTCGGTCGACTCCCGCAGGCCCTCCGCGATGGCGATCAGCTCCTTGGTACCGTCGACGCGTACCCCGAGCAGGACCAGGACGCAGGAGTGCGCCTGCCCGAGCCGAACCTTGGGGTGCACGCCGTCGGCCCACACGTAGACGAAGTCCCGGTCGGACAGGTCACGGGCCTGGAAGGCGGCGTGGTCCTGGCCCCACTGCTTCGTCAGCCGGGTGACGGTGGCCGGCGACAGGCCGGCCGTGCCACCGAGGAAATGCTCCAGCGCGGGCACAAAGTCCCCGGAGGACAGGCCGTGCAGGTAGAGCAGCGGCAGGACCTCGGAGACCTTCGGCGACTTGCGGCACCACGGCGGCAGGATCTTCGAGGAGAACCGCTTGCGCTCGCCGGTGGCGTCGTCGACCCGCCGGTCGTTCACCCGGGGTGCGGTGACCTCAACCGGACCGGCCGCGGTGACCACCCTGCGGGGCCGATGGTGCCCGTTGCGGACAACCAGCCGCCGACCGGACCCGTCGGTCTCAGCGGCCAAGTCGGCTATGTACTGGCTAACTTCCGCTTCCAGCGCGGCGGCAAGCATCCGGCGGGCGCCTTCGCGCACGATCTCGTCAATCAGGGAGCCGGACTCGGTGGAACCCTCGGCGGTGACTACGCTCAGCACGGGCGTGCCTTCCCGACCCGCGCTGCAACGCGGGTCTACTCGGTGACTTCTCGATCAATCACCCGGAAGGTACGCCCTCCACGCGCCCCCAGGAGCTGATCCACAAGTCCTGAGCATTGCTC
>NZ_JBVHHW010000082.1:0-2393 GCF_055560875.1 Kitasatospora sp. NPDC023118 | reverse complement strand
ATCGGTTTCCGACAAGACCCCCTTGTGACGATCCGCTGTCGTAGATCGGGGGTTCGCGGAGGTCGGTTCACGGGGTGGGGTGCGTGGTCGGTCACCGCGCTGAGCTGGGCGGATGTCGTGGTCGGGGGCGCGGGGTGCTGCCGGGGGTGGCTACTATCGCCGGTCGTTGACGTTTTCGGGTGTGAGCGGGCTCACGGTTTATGTCGTGGTTTGCCCGATTTGTCCGTCACTGGCCGAGTCGCCGCCCGTGCTCTGAGTACAGGCGATCTTCCCGGGCCGAGGCCCACGTCACACTCGAATGCGCGCCCCGAGCCCCGTCACCGTCTCGTGCGTTCTTCGGCAAGGCGAACATCAAGGCGAACATCCCGCCGTCCTGGTGGCCATGGCCGGGGCGCTCACCGTCCTGCCCGCGGCGCTCGCCGTCGTCGGACGGCGGATCAACTCCCTGCGGGTGCCGATTCCGAGCAGCGCTTGCGGGCGCTGCCGCCCCAAGCGGCGTTCCTCGGCTTCCGCAGCGGCGACGATCTGGCGGCCACCCATGCGTCCCTCGATGTGTTCGTGCACACCGGCCCCTTCGCGAGGTTCTGTCAGGCGGTGCAGGAGGCGTTGGCCTCGGGTGTCCCGGTGGTCGCGCCGGATGCCGGAGGCCCGCGGGCCTGGTGACCCACTCGGACCGGAATGGCCTTTCCGAGCCTGTGGTTGTAGCTCGGTAAAGGTGATTCCAACCGGCTTTCGAGGAGTTCTCATGGCTCCGTCACTGAATGGTTCGACCGCCCTGGTCACCGGCGCGACCAGTGGCATCGGCCGGGCGGTCGCGCAGGTTCTGGCCGAGCGGGGCGCGCACGTGGTCGTCTCCGGCCGCGATGCCGTTCGCGGGGAGCGGGCCGTGCGGGAGATCCGTGCGGCAGGCGGGAAGGCGGACTTCGTTCAGGCCGACCTGGGCAGTGCGGACGCCGCCCGCCGACTGGCCCGCGAGGCGAGGCGGCTGACCGGCGGCATCGACATCCTGGTCAACAACGCGGGCATCTATCCGTTCGCCGGTACCACCGACACCACCGAGGAGGTCTTCGACCGGGTCTTCGACGTGAACGTCAAGGCGCCCTTCTTCCTGGCCGCCGAGCTGGTCCCCGCCATGGTCGACAAGGGCGGCGGCGCGATCGTCAACGTGAGCTCGCTCGCGGCCGACAAGGCCGTGGTCGGGGCCACCGCCTACGGTTCGAGCAAGTCCGCGGTCAACCAGCTCACCCGGATCTGGGCGGCCGAGTACGGCCCGGCCGGCGTACGGGTCAACGCCGTCCTCCCGGGCGTGACCGAGACCGAAGGCGTGCAGGCCGCGCTCAGCGATGAGGACCGCGGCGAAATCCTCGCCATGACCCCCGCCGGCCGGGCCGGACTGCCCGACGAGGTCGCCGAGGCCGTGGCCTTCCTCGTGTCCGACGCCGCCTCCTACGTCAACGGCGCCCTGCTCACCGTGGACGGCGGAGCGTCCGTCCGCTGACCCCGTCCGCTGCTCCCCGCGCGCCTGCGGTCGACGGGCGCTCAGACCGCCCCGGCGGTCCGCCCGGCCCTCCAGCGGCTTCGGGTATGCGCATCTGCGGGCCGGGTGGCAGCGTGGAGGTGGGGGCCGGATGCGCGGGGACGGCCTGCATGCACAAAGTGGACAGCCATGTCACCGGGGGCGCGGAACCCGGCGGACCGGGGGATCACCGGTCCGCCAGGGGCCGGCTGCGCTCGCGGCTGCGGGTGCGCAGTGTCGCCGGGCAGGTGTTCCTGTGGCTGCTGGTCGTGGTGGTGCTGCTGGTCGGCGCCGGGCTGACGGCGCTCATCCTGCAGGCGCACAGCTACGCCACGAGTGATGCCGTGCACCGCACGCGCGCCGCGGCCGTCACCTTGGCGCAGGTCCCCACGGTGGTGGACGCGCTGGGCAGCACGGACCCGACCGCGGTGCTGCAGCCGCTGGCCCTAAAGATCACGAAAGAAGGCGGCTTCGACTACGTCGTGATCGCCAACCCCGAGGGGATCCGCTACGCCCAGACCGCCCAGCCCGAGCTGATCGGGCAGCGCCTCATCGGCCCGTACCAGCCGGCCCTCAAGGGGCCGATCACCATCAGCTTCACCGCGCCCATCGGACGGGTCGTAGAGAGCAGTGCTCCGGTCACCAGGCCGGACGGTTCGGTCGCCGGTCTGGTCCAGGTCGGCTACACCGTCGCGCACGCGGGCAACGCGGTGAGCGGGCAGTTGCCGGTCGTGTTCGGCGGCGCGGTCGCCGCGCTCGCCGTGGGGACGGGCGGGGCGGCACTGGTGCGGCGGCGGCTTCGCCGCCAGACGCACGGCCTGGGCCCGGCCGAGATGACGCGGATGTACGAGCACCACGACGCGGTGCTGCACGCGGT
>NZ_JBVHHW010000081.1:0-2403 GCF_055560875.1 Kitasatospora sp. NPDC023118 | reverse complement strand
GCCGACCTGCACCGCATCCGCTCCTCCGGCGTCCCGCCGCTGACCGAGGAGGACGGCCTCGCCCTGCTCGACGCCGCCATGGGACTCGACGAGCCCTACCTCGTCCCCATCGGCCGCGCCACCGGCCCGGCCCGGATGCCCGGCACCGTGCCCGCGCTGCTGCGCGGCCTCGTCCGCGGCGCCCGCCGCGCGGCCGAGTCCACCGGCGGCCGCACCGGCGCGGTGGCCGCGCTCGCCGCCCGCCTCACCGAGCTGCGCGAGACCGACCGGCTGCGCCACGTCGTCGATCTGGTCCGCACCGAGGCGGCGGCCGTGCTCGGCCACGCCTCGCCGCAGGCCGTCGCGGCCGACCGGGACTTCCACGACCTCGGTGTGGACTCCCTCACGGCACTTGAGCTGCGCAACCGCCTCACCGCCGTCACCGGCCTGCGCCTGCCCGCGACCCTGGTCTTCGACCACCCGACGTCCGCCGTCCTCGGCGCACACCTGCTCGGCGTGCTCCTGGACGAGCAGGACGCGGCGGACGGCGCCGCGCTGTTCGGCCAACTCGACCGTCTGGACGCGGCTCTGGCCGATGCGGACACCGACGAGGCGACCCGCAACGCGGTTTCGCTCCGGCTGCGCCGAATGCTGGAGAAATTGCGAAACCAGGACGCGCAGAATGCCGAGGACGCCATTGCGGAGCGGCTCGAAGCAGCGAGCGCCGACGAGGTCCTGGCCTTCATCGACAACGAGCTCGGCCGTCTGAGCGACCGCTGACCGACCCCGCCTCATCACAGGAAGGCACCACCCCCCATGTCGAACGACAGCAAGCTCGTTGACTACCTCAAGTGGGTCACGGCCGACCTGCACCAGACACGCCAACGACTGCTGGAGGCCGAGTCCGGCCGGCACGAGCCGATCGCCATCGTCGGCATGGCGTGCCGCCTGCCGGGCGGGGTGACCACCCCCGAGGAGCTCTGGCGGCTGGTCGCGGACGGGCGGGACGGCATCACCGGGTTCCCCGCCGACCGCGGGTGGGACATCGCGGCGCTGCTCGGCGAGGGCAACGGCAGCAGCGCCTCGATCGAGGGCGGGTTCGTCACGGCCGGCGAGTTCGACGCGGGCTTCTTCGGGATCTCGCCGCGCGAGGCCCTCGCGATGGACCCGCAGCAGCGGCTGCTGCTGGAGACGTCCTGGGAGGCCTTCGAGCGGGCCGGTATCGACCCGAGTGGCCTGCGCGGCACCCGCACCGGCGTGTTCGTCGGCACGGCGGGCGTCGACTACGTCGGCGTGGTGATGAACTCGGACGAGGACATGGAGGGCCACGCGACCACCGGCCTGACGGCGAGCGTGCTGTCCGGCCGAGTGTCGTACACCTTCGGCCTGGAGGGTCCGGCGGTGACGGTCGACACCGCCTGCTCGTCCTCGTTGGTGGCGATGCACCTCGCGTCGCAGGCGCTGCGGGCCGGCGAGTGCACGCTGGCCCTCGCGGGCGGCGTCACCGTGCTGTCGACGCCGATGAGTTTCTCCGGCTTCTCCCGACAGGGCGGGTTGGCCCCGGACGGGCGCTGCAAGGCGTTCGCCGACGCGGCGGACGGGACGGGCTGGGCCGAGGGCGCGGGCGTCCTGGTGCTGGAGCGGCTGTCGGACGCCCGCCGCAACGGGCACCCCGTGCTGGCCGTCCTGCGCGGCTCGGCCGTCAACCAGGACGGTGCCTCGAACGGCCTGACGGCCCCCAACGGCCCGTCGCAGCAGCGCGTCATCCGGCAGGCGCTGGCCGCCGCCGGGCTGTCGGCCGGCGAGGTCGACGCCGTCGAGGGCCACGGGACGGGCACGCCGCTCGGCGACCCGATCGAGGCCCAGGCCCTGCTCGCCACCTACGGGCAGGACCGCGAACAGCCCTTGCTGCTCGGCTCGTTGAAGTCCAACATCGGCCACACCCAGGCGGCCGCCGGCGCGGCCGGCGTGATCAAGACGGTGATGGCGCTGGGGCACGGCGTGCTGCCGAAGACGCTGCACGTGGACGCGCCGTCGGCCGAGGTGGACTGGTCGGCGGGGGCGGTCGAGCTGCTCACCGAGGCCCGGCCCTGGCCGGAGGTGGACCGGCCGCACCGCGCGGGCGTGTCCGCGTTCGGGATCAGCGGGACGAACGCGCACGTGATCGTCGAGGAGGCGGTGGAGGAGGACGCGGACCCGAATGTCGAGCCTACTGTGGCGCCGGGCGTGGTGCCGTGGGTGGTCTCGGCGAAGTCGGAGGCCGCGCTGGACGCGCAGCTGGGGCGGCTCGCCGGGGTCGGGGGCTCGTCGGTGGACGTCGGGCTGTCGCTGGCGGGGCGTTCGCGGTTCGCGCACCGGGCGGTGTTGGTGGACGGGGCCGAGGTTGCCCGTGGGGTGGCGGGGGAGCGGTCGACGGCGTTCCTG
>NZ_JBVHHW010000080.1:0-4109 GCF_055560875.1 Kitasatospora sp. NPDC023118 | reverse complement strand
TCCGACAGGAGGCCGTCCACGCCCTCCCGGTCGGTGGTGTGGTCGTCCGCGAAACGACGGTCACCCGTCGCGTCCGGCACGTACTTCACACAGACAACGATCCTCAAGCTCACGGCCTGTCTCCTGTACTGGTCTCGTCCGGCGGCTGCGGTGGTGCAAGCGGGCGCGACACACCACGCACCCGCTCCGGGCAGCGAGTTTCCCGTGCCGGTCCGGAACTTCCTGGCAGCATACTCGCCAGTAGCTCAGTGGTCACTACTGGCCAGTAGCTTACGCCGGGACGGCAGCACCGCCGCTTGCGCCCATCCTGCCCCAGGCGGGCGTGGACTCCACCTCACGGGGTGGCGCAGACCGGCGCGCGAGCCCCCGCCGGCCCTCAGACCGCCTGCCCCAGCGCCGCGATCACATCCGCCTTGCGCGGCATCCCCGCCGCCCGGCGCACCACCCGGCCACCCGCGTCCAACACAAGGACGGTCGGCGTCCGCAGCACCTCCAGCCGACGGACCAGCTCCAGCTGCGCCTCGGCGTCCACCTCGATGTGCGCGACCCCGTCGACCATCCCCGCCACCTCGGCGAGCACCCGCCTGGTGGCCCGGCACGGCTGGCAGAAGGCGGTGGAGAACTGCACCAGCGTCGCCCGCTCACCGAGCGGCCCGCCCAGGTCGGCCTCCGACAGCCGTATCGCCTCGTCCTTGGTGCGCACCCTCAACCTTCCGTCGCGCCTGACCCGTAGCAGACCGAACGTGGCCGCCACCGCCAGCACGACAACGCACACCACCGATCCGGTCATCCCTCCAGTCTGCGGCAGCGCGCGCGGCCCCCGAAAGGGAGGTCGACCGCCGGCGCCGGGCCCGCGTACGATCGGCCGGTGGATTCCGAGCGCACCGCACCGCCGTTGCTGACCTCCCGTCGCGTCGTCGATCTGGGGCGGGCCACCACCTCCCGCTGACATCGACGCGCCCCGCCGCAGCCGTCCGTCGCGACCCTCCCGGAGCCCCTGTGCAGACCGACCCCCGCGGTCCCCGCTTCTCCTCCGCGCTCACCGCCATCGTCCTGGCGGCCGTCCTGATCACCGGCAGCGGCCTCCTGCTCGCCGCCCAGGCCCTGGTCTTCGCGCTCAGCGCCTGCGGCGGGTTGCGGCTCTCCCCGTACGGCCTGTTGTTCCGGGCCTTCGTCCTCCCCCGGCTGGCACCGCCCACCGCGACCGAGGACGAGCGGCCGCTGCGCTTCGCCCAGGGCGTCGGCCTGGTCTTCACCTCCGTGGGCACCCTCGGCTACCTCACCGGAGTCACCTGGCTCGGCCTGCTGGCCACCTCCTTCGCCCTGGCCGCGGCCTTCCTGAACGCCGCCTTCGGCTACTGCCTAGGCTGCGAGATGTACCCGATCGTCCGGCGCGCCCAGGGCCGCCTCGGCGCCGGGGCCTGACCGGCACCACCGCCCCGCCGCCCCGCCGCCGCGCCCACCCACCCACCCACCCACCACGCTGGGGTCGGGGACCGGAAAAGTTCCCGGCCCGATTCATCACGGAGATCACACCGCGAATATTCGCTTGACCGCACGCCTCAGGTGACAGCAGGCACTCGTTCGGGGGATCATCTCCGTGTATCACCCGTGACCGCCGCGGCGTGCCGTGCTCCGGTCGGCCCCCTCGCAACGGCGCGGGTACCGCCGTACCGGGCTCCGGCCCGTGGAAGTCAGGACTGACCGTGGCAGAGTTCGTCTACCCGCCGGTGATCGGCGCCGCACTCACCGCCTTCCGTGCGCTCGACGTGCGGATCAAGATCGTGGGTGCCGAGCACATCCCCGCCAAGGGCGGCGCGGTGCTGGTCAGCAATCACATCAGCTACCTGGACTTCCTCTTCGCCGGTCTCGGCGCCTACCGCGGCGGAAAGCGCAAGACCCGCTTCATGGCCAAGGACGACGTCTTCAAGCACCGCGTCTCCGGCCCCCTGATGCGCGGCATGAAGCACATCCCGGTCGACCGCACCGACGGCCAGCCCGCCTACGAGGCCGCCGTGCGCGCCCTCAAGGCCGGCGAGGTCGTCGGGGTGTTCCCCGAGGCGACCATCAGCCGCTCGTTCATGCTGAAGAAGTTCAAGACCGGCGCGGCCCGGATGGCCGCCGACTCCGGCACCCCGCTGCTGCCCGTCGTGCTCTGGGGCACCCAGCAGCTCTGGACCAAGGGCCGCCCGAAGACCCTCACCAAGCGCCACGTCCCGGTGACGATCATGATCGGCGAACCGATTCACCTGGGCCCGGACGACAAGCCCGTCATGGTCACCAGAAAGCTGCGCGCCGCCATGAGCGAGATGCTCGACCAGGCCCAGCGCCAGTACCCCGGCAAGTCCTCCGACCCGGACGACACCTGGTGGCAGCCCGCCCACCTCGGTGGCACCGCACCCACACTGGAGGTCGCCGAGGCCGAGGACGAGGCGGAGGCCCTCGCCAAGGCCGAGCGCCGCGCCGCCCGGGGCTGACCGAATCCCACCTTCTACTCCGCGCGACCGAGTGAACGCGATCCGTCGCGTGTCGCCCGGCCATCGGCCCTCTCCTTCTGACACAGTGACAGCTCCTTCCAGGGGCCTCCGTCCCGGATCTCCTCCTTGATCCGAGACGGAGCACACGTCGGAGCGGTCGGAAAGGTCGGAGACGGAGATGGCACGGATCACCGGCACACGGCAGTCCCCCATGAGCAAGGCCCGCACCCGCGCAACCGCCGGTGCGGGCCTTCTGCTTCTGGGCACCCTGCTCACCGGCTGCGGGGCCGAGCCCGGGGAGATCCCGCTGTCCGAGATCCGCCCGGAGTCCCCCACCGCCACCTCCGAGCCGACCCCTTCCGCAACCCCCGGTGTGGTCGGCGCCGCGGCCGCCACCCCCGCGCACAACGGACTGATCGTCAGCCGGGCCTACACCGACGCCCGCCGCACCACCAGCGCCATCATCACCCTCGCTCCCGACGGCACCGCCCAGCAGCAGGTCACCCAGCCACCCGACCGCGCCAGCGACGACCGTCCCGACTGGTCCCCCGACGGCAGCGCCATCGCCTTCGACCGAACCGATCCGCGGAGCGGCGCCGCCCGTCTCTGGACGGTCTCCGCCACCGGTGACAACGCCCACCAGATCAGCCAACTCTGCGACACCAGCAGCGGCACCGCCGATTGCGCCAACGAGGACGAGCGCGCCCCCGCCTACTCCCCGGACGGCAAGCAGCTCGCCTTCAGCCGCTCCTGGGGTGCCCTCGACCAGGCCCACGCCAACCAGATCCAGTACTCGGACCTCTACCTGATGAGCCCCGACGGCACCAACGTCCAGCGGCTCACCTTCCTCACCAACGACAAGCCGTACTCCGGTGCCGTCAGCAACCCCAGCTGGTCCCCCGACGGCAAGCAGCTCACCTTCGAGTACCGCACCAGCGCCACCGGACAGCCCGCCAACGGCCGCGCCATCTACATCGTCAGCGCCGACGGCACCGGGCTCCGCCAGCTCACCCCCTGGGAACTGCGCGCCGGCGACCGCGCGAGCTGGTCCCCCGACGGCACCCAGATCCTCTTCACCACCTACCCGGCGGGCCCCGACAACGCCCCCGGCGGCGGCATCTACACCGTCCACCCCGACGGCAGCGCCATCGGCGCCCTCACCCCCGCCCCCTCCAACTCCTTCTACGGCACCGCCGCCTACGCGCCCGACGGCAAGTCCATCGTCTTCACCCAGGCCCCCGCGGGCTCCGGTCCCGACCTCTACAGCATGCGGCCGGACGGTACGGGCGTCGCCCGGCTCACCAACAGCGCCGACAAGTGGCTCGGCCGGCCTGCTTGGGGAACGGCAGCGGTGCCGGTGCAGGCGTCCCAGACACCGCAGGCACCGCAGGGATCTCAGACACCGCAGGCACCGCAGGGATCTCAGGCACCGCAGGCGCCCCAGTCGGATGCCCCGACGGCATCTGCCGAGGCGACGCCGACTCAGGCACAGGGGCAGCCGAACGACTGGGAGGACGAGCCCCAGAACCACTGAGCCGAAACGCGAAGAACCCCCATCCGGAATCCGGATGGGGGTTCTTCTGAATGATTGTTCGGCGGCGTCCTACTCTCCCACAGGGTCCCCCCTGCAGT
>NZ_JBVHHW010000079.1:2494-4879 GCF_055560875.1 Kitasatospora sp. NPDC023118 | reverse complement strand
CCATCCGCTTGCGGTTCGGCTTCTCGCCCGGCGCGAGCCGGCCGCGATGCCCGCCCGCTGATGCGGCTTTCGCGGCAGCCCGGCGGGTGGCCTCGCGCAGGGCCTCGGACCGCATGACCACGCCCTTGCCGTCCACCTGGATCACCACCGGCATCTGTCGGCTGCACGGGACGGGAATCCTCGCGCGGTAGAAGCCGTCGACGTCGGCCGCGGCGGTGACCACGAGCTCTTCGAGTCGGCGTTTGCCCAGCACGTTCCCGCAGCGGCGCTCGATGGCCTGCTGAGCTTGGTCGAACGAGCCGTGCACGGCTTCGGTGACCGGGAGCCGCCGCAATCCCATCGAGTGCCGGCCCGCCGGCAGAGACAGCGCGGCGTCGGCCGGGTGGACGTTGCAGGCGCCTGGGCCCCGGTGGGCGATGCGGGTGACCCGGACCAGCCCGAACACGCTGGCCAGCCAGCGCGCGTGACCCGTCTCCCGCCATGGCCGCACCCACCCCTCCGGCCCCACCACGACAGGCCTGGCACCGGCGCGAACGAGTTCTTCCTCCTGCCGGGCGCGCAGGTCCAGATGGTCCTGCAACAGCTGCCGTAACAGCTCCCGCCCCGCCACCTCCAGGTGTTCTTCCAGCTCGGCGTGGGTCCACGCGCTCGCATCGCCGCCCGACAGGGTGCACATCAGCGTCTCGAAGGCGCTGACCGAGCGGGCAAAGGGGTCAGCGGTGGCATCGGTGTCGTACTGTTTCATCTCCAGGGCTCTTCCCGTCCTGCATCCGACACGGTTCACACCTTCGAATGTAGGCGGAAGATCCCTGGGGCTAAAGGGAGTTGGACGAAGCAGCCGTCCGGCGGCGGGCCGGAGTGAACGGCCCCGGAGCGTCCTCTTCCAGCCAGCCCCGTTCCACGTGCCGCTTCAGCTTCGCCCGCGTGCCCTCGATCTTCCCGGTCTCGGCCGGCAGCCCGATCCTGGGCACGATCTGCTCGGCACGGACCGGACCCGGCGCATCCGCCACCACCTCCACGATGTCCCGGTAGACCGGCGGCAGTACCTCCGGCCCCATCCCGAGCTGCCAGTTCGGCACGGTCAGCACCCCGATGAGCCGCCGCTCGGCCCCCGCATACGCCGACGCCACCCGCTCACCCGCTCACCCGCTCACCCGCTCACCCGCTCACCCGCAGGCGACTGTCCGGCATCGACCGTCACCGCGGGCGTCTGCGGCGTCATCTCCGCGAGCACCTCGGCGACCGTCTCCCGCGCGATCCGCAGACGCTCCAGCCCTTGCCGAGCCAGCTCCAACTTGGCGGACACCGCTGCGAGTTCAGCCTCGAACTCCTCCACCCGCACCCGGGCAGCCGCCTCGCGCGCCTCCAACTCCTCGAACAGCGAACCCATCAGCCGCCCTCCTCCACCACCACGGTAGAGACGAACAGCCCCGGGCACAGCCCCGATCAGCGTTCTCCCAGCTCAGCCCTTTCCTTCAGAAGAGCCGCACCCTAATGGGCACCGCGCCCCCACCGGTGCTCGACCGCCAGCGACAGCTCGACCAAAGTCTTCACCGACCCGTCCGCACACAGCACCGAATCGGTGAGCTCGAAGAGCGAGTCAGCCCGGGCGTAGAGACATTCATAGAACTCGACTTGAGTCATAAGTGAACTTGGCAACAAGCACTGCTCCGTTCGAGTGACTTCTTCGTGCGCGGTCTGTTCCAACTGCAGGGATGGTGGGTTACTACTGGCATCGACCCGGCGGGCTGCCCATCCCCTCCCGGGGGACAGGCTTTCGCCTGTTCTGGCCAAGACGGCCAGCGGAAATGCCGGGTGGGCACCCGTGGAAAGGTTGCGAGAAGCTCTTGTTGATGCGTCAGCTGACGTGACGTCAACTAGCTTTTCTCGGGCGCCTCACCCCCGATCAGACTTGGATCAAGGGGTGTGTTATGGCCAGCGACTTTCAATCGAAGTGGCGTCAACTGCGGGACTTCGCAAGGCTCAATCAGGGAGCGGCCGTTGTGAGTCCGCTGGATCCGACGGTGGCGGTGGGCGGTCTCCCGACCGGGGTGGCGATCACGCCCGACGGTCTGCACGCGTACGTCGCCAACGAGGGCGGCAACACGGTCAGCGTGATCGACACCGCCACCAACAGCGTCACCACCACCATTCCCGTGGGAACCGCACCCACCGGCGTGGCGATCACGCCCGACGGTCTGCACGCCTATGTGACCAACAACGGCGACAACACGGTCAGCGTGATCGACACCGCCACCAACACCGTCACCACCACCATTCCCGTGGGAACCGCACCCACCGGCGTGGCGATCACGCCCGACGGTCTGCACGCCTATGTGACCAACAACGGCGACAACACGGTCAGCGTGATCGACACCGCCACCC
>NZ_JBVHHW010000079.1:1413-2395 GCF_055560875.1 Kitasatospora sp. NPDC023118 | reverse complement strand
AACACCGTCACCACCACCATTCCCGTGGGAACCGCACCCACCGGCGTGGCGATCAGCCCCAACGGTCTGCACGCGTACGTGACCAACAACGGCGGCAACACGGTCAGCGTGATCGACACCGCCACCAACACCATAGCGGCGACCATTCCCGTGGGTGCGGGGCCGTTCGACGTGGCGATCACGCCCGACGGCCTGCACGCGTACGTGACCAACAACGGCGACAACACCGTCAGCGTCACCGACACCGTTCCCTTCGCTTCCGCCACCACCCTCACCTCGGCGCCCGACCCATCGGTGTTCGGTCAGGCCAAGGTCCTGACCGCCACCGTCACCTCCGTGGACGGCACCCCCACCGGGACCGTGTCGTTCTTCGACGGCGCGACGCTGCTGGGCACCGCCACCCTGGATTCCGGCGGCGTGGCCACCTTCACCACCTCCGCCCTCAGCGTCGGCCTCCACTTGCTGACCGCCGTCTACGGCGGGGACAGCGCCTTCAACGGCTCGACGTCGCCGGTGGACACCCAGACCGTGAACGCGGCTGACACCACCACGGCCCTGTCCTCGGCGCCGGACCCGTCGGCGTTCGGGCAGGGCAAGGTCCTGACCGCCACCGTTGCTGCCGTCGCCCCGGGTGCCGGTACTCCCACGGGCACGGTGTCGTTCTTCGACGGCGCCACCCTGCTGGGCACCGCCACCCTGGATTCCAGCGGCGTGGCCACCTTCACCACCTCCGCCCTCACCGTCGGCAGCCACTTGCTGACCGCCGTCTACGGCGGCGACAGCGCCTTCAACGGCTCGACGTCGCCGGTGGACACCCAGACCGTGAACGCGGCCGGCACCACCACAGTGTTGACGTCGGCGCCGGACCCGTCGGCGTTCGGCCAGGCCAAGGTCCTGACCGCCACCGTTGCTGCCGTCGCCCCGGGTGCCGGTACTCCCACGGGCACGGTGTCGTTCTTCGACGGCGCCACCCTGCTGGGCA
>NZ_JBVHHW010000079.1:492-1315 GCF_055560875.1 Kitasatospora sp. NPDC023118 | reverse complement strand
CACCGCCACCCTGGATTCCAGCGGCGTCGCCACGCTGTCCCTGTCGACTCTCACCGTCGGCCTCCACCCGCTGACCGCCGTCTACAGCGGGGACGTCAGCTTCAACGGCTCCACCTCCCCCGTCGACACCCAGACGGTCAACGCGGCTGACACCGTCACCGTCCTCGCGTCGGCGCCGGACCCGTCGGCGTTCGGGCAAGCCAAGGTCCTGACCGCCACCGTCACCGCGGTTCCGCCGGGTGCCGGTACTCCCACCGGGACCGTGTCGTTCTTCGACGGCGCCACCCTGCTGGGCACCGCCACCCTGGATTCCAGCGGCGTGGCCACCTTCACCACCTCCGCCCTCAGCGTCGGCAGCCACTTGCTGACCGCCGTCTACAGCGGGGACGTCAGCTTCAACGGCTCCACCTCCCCCGTCGACACCCAGACGGTCAACGCGGCCGACACCGTCACCGTCCTCGCGTCGGCGCCGGACCCGTCGGTGTTCGGCCAGGCCAAGGTCCTGACCGCCACCGTCACCGCGGTTCCGCCAGGTGCCGGTACTCCCACCGGGACCGTGTCGTTCTTCGACGGCGCCACGCTGCTGGGCACCGCCACCCTGGATTCCAGCGGCGTGGCCACGCTGTCCCTGTCGACTCTCACCGTCGGCCTCCACCCGCTGACCGCCGTCTACAGCGGCGACAGCGCCTTCAACGGCTCGACGTCGCCGGTGGACACCCAGACCGTGAACGCGGCCGACACCGTCACCGTCCTCGCGTCGGCGCCGGACCCGTCGGTGTTCGGCCAGGCCAAGGTCCTGACCGCCACCGTCACCGCGGTTCCG
>NZ_JBVHHW010000079.1:0-394 GCF_055560875.1 Kitasatospora sp. NPDC023118 | reverse complement strand
GCGCCACCCTGGTGGGCACCGCCACCCTGGATTCCAGCGGCGTGGCCACGCTGTCCCTGTCGACTCTCACCGTCGGCCTCCACCCGCTGACCGCCGCCTACGGCGGCGACAGCGCCTTCAACGGCTCGACGTCGCCGGTGGACACCCAGACCGTGAACGCGGCTGACACCGTCACCGTCCTCGCGTCGGCGCCGGACCCGTCGGCGTTCGGCCAGGGCAAGGTCCTGACCGCCACCGTCACCGCGGTTCCGCCGGGTGCCGGTACTCCCACCGGGACCGTGTCGTTCTTCGACGGCGCGACGCTGCTGGGCACCGCCACCCTGGATTCCAGCGGCGTCGCCACCTTCACCACCTCCGCCCTCAGCGTCGGCACCCACTTGCTGACCGCCGTCTA
>NZ_JBVHHW010000078.1:0-4970 GCF_055560875.1 Kitasatospora sp. NPDC023118 | reverse complement strand
CACTCGATCGGTGAGATCGCGGCGGCGCATGTGGCCGGGGTGTTCTCGCTGGCGGACGCGTGCACGCTGGTCGGTGCTCGTGGGCGGTTGATGCAGGCGCTGCCGTCGGGTGGTGCGATGCTGGCCGTGCAGGCGGCGGAGGACGAAGTCCTGCCGCTGCTCACCGGCTTCGTGTCGATCGCCGCCGTCAACGGCCCGTCGTCCGTGGTCGTCTCCGGGACGGAGGAGGCGGTCGCGGCGGTCGAGGCGCACTTCGCCGACCGCAAGTCGACGCGGCTGCGGGTCTCGCACGCGTTCCACTCGCCGTTGATGGATCCGATGCTGGCGGACTTCCGAGAGGTCCTGAACGGGCTGACGTACCAGGCCCCTTCGATTCCGCTGGTCTCCAATCTGACCGGCGCCCTGGGCGGGGATTTCACCGCCCCCGACTACTGGGTGCGTCACGTCCGCGAGGCCGTCCGCTTCGCCGACGGCGTCCGCGCCCTGCGCGAGGCCGGCGCCACCGCCTTCGTCGAGCTCGGCCCGGACGGTGTCCTCGCGGCTTTTGCCCAGCAGGACTCGGACGTCCCCGCGCTCCCGCTGCTGCGCCGCGACCGGTCGGAGGAGCACGCACTGGTCACCGCCCTGGCCCGCCTGCACGTCACCGGTGTCCCGGTGGACTGGGCGCGGCTGTTCGACGGGACCGGCGCCCGCCGGGTGGACCTGCCCACCTACCCGTTCCAGCACGAGCACTACTGGCCCGCTCTGGACAGCGGCGTCGGCGACGTCGCCTCCGCCGGGCTGCTGGCGGCGGACCACCCGCTCCTTGGGGCGGCCGTGCCGCTCGCGGGCACGGACAGCGTCGTCTTCACCGGCCGGCTCTCGCCCGGCACGGCGGCGTGGGAAGGCGACGCGGACGTCTTCCCGGCGGCCGGGTTCCTGGAGTTGGCGATCCGGGTCGGCGACCACGTCGGCTGTGACCGGGTCGAGCGGCTCGCCGTCACCCGGCCGCTCGCCCTGGGCGCGGGCGGCGGCACGATGGTCCAGGTCCGCGCGGGAGCGCCGGACGGGTCGGGCGCGCGGACGGTGACGTTCTTCTCGCGCCCCGACGGCGGGCTCGACGAGCCCTGGACCGAGCACGCCACCGGGGAACTGACCACGGGCGTGTGCGCCGCCGACTTCGACGCGGCGCTCTGGCCACCGGCGGGCGCGGTCGCGGGCAGCTCTGACGTGGACGGCGCCGGCGTCTGGCGGCGCGGCGAGGAGACCTTCGTCGAGGCCGAGCTCCCGGCCGAACTGGCGGGCGCGGCGGCCGGGTTCGGCCTGCACCCGGCGTTGCTGGCCGCCGTCCTGCGGGCTGACGGCCGAGGGCTCGTGCCGGTGGCGTGGTCCGGGGTGTCGCTCCACGCCACGGGCGCCACGGTGGCGCGGGCCCGGCTGGTGCGGACGGGCGCGGACACGCTGTCGCTGGCCCTCGCCGACGCGGCGGGCGAGCCCGTGCTGTCGGCGGAGTCCGTGGAGTTGGGCGAGCCGGCCGCCGCCTCCCACGGGGCGAACGGGTCGCTGCTGCGGCTGGAGTGGGTCGCGGCTGCGCCCGTCCGGCCGGTGGACGTCCGGTCGGTGACGCTCGGAGCGGATGTCGCGGAGCTGTCGGAGCTCGGCGACGAAGTCCCCGGCGCCGTGGTGGTCCCGGTGGCGGGCGGCTCGACGCCCGAGGCCGCGCACGAGGTGACGGCGTGGGCGCTGGGTCTGGTGCAGGAGTGGCTGGCCGAACCGCGGTTCGCGGATGCGCGCCTCGTGTTCGTCACACGGGGCGCCATGGCGGGCGGCGCGGTGTCCGACCTCGTCGGCGCCGCCGTGTGGGGCCTGGTGCGGGCGGCCGAGTCGGAGAACCCGGGCCGGTTCGTCCTCGTGGACACGGACGGCGAGCTCCCACTGGACTCCGTGCTGGCCGTGGGCGAGCCGCAGGTGGTGGTCCGCGAGGGCGCCGTGCGCGTCGGCCGGCTGACCCGCGCTGCGGGCGGCGGTTCGTCCGCGGGCTGGGGCGAGGGCACGGTCGTCGTCACGGGCGGCACCGGCGGCCTCGGCCGCCTCGTCGCACGCCACCTGGTGGCCGGACACGGCGTCCGGGACCTGCTGTTGCTGAGCCGCCGCGGCGGCGTCGGCGCGTGGCTGGAGGAACTGCGCGCGCTGGGCGCCCACGTCGAGGTCGTGGCCTGCGACGCCGCCGACCGGGAGGCGCTCGCCGAGGCGCTGCACGGCCGAACGGTCACGGGCGTCGTGCACGCGGCCGGTGTGCTGGACGACGGCGTCGTGAGCGCACTGACGCCCGAGCGACTCGCCGCCGTACTGCGCCCCAAGGTGGACGCGGCGTGGAACCTCCACGAGCTGACCAAGGACCAGGACCTCAAGGCCTTCGTCCTGTTCTCCTCCATCTCCGGTGTCCTGGGCAGCGCGGGCCAGGGCAACTACGCGGCGGCCAACGTCTACCTCGACGCGCTGGCGATCTGGCGCGGCCAACAGGGCCTGCCCGCCCAGTCGCTGGGCTGGGGCGCGTGGGCGCCGACGGCCGGCATGACGGGGAGGCTCTCCGAAGCCGACCTGCACCGCATCCGCTCCTCCGGCGTCCCGCCCCTGGCCGAGGAGGACGGCCTCGCGCTGCTCGACGCCGCCATGGCCGTCGACGAGCCGTACCTGGTCGCGACCGGTCGCATGGCCGCCGGGGCCCGCCCGCGCGGCGAGGTGCCCACGATGTTCCGCGCCCTCCTGCCCGCCGGGCGCCGTACCGCCGTGAGCACCACGGGCACGGGCGCCGCGCTCGCGGCCCGTCTCTTCGAGCTGCGCGAGGGCGACCGGCTGCGTCACCTCGTCGACCTCGTCCGCGCGGAGGCCGCCGGCGTCCTGGGCCACGCCTCGGGCCGAGCGGTCGACCCCGGACGGGAGTTCCGGGACCTGGGCTTCGACTCCCTCACCGCGATCGAGCTGCGCAACCGCCTCGTCGACGTCACCGGGCTCCGGCTCCCGGCGACCATGGTCTTCGACTACCCGACCCCGCACGCCCTCGCCGCGCACCTCCTCGGGGAACTCCTCGACGAGGAGGACGACTCGGCGGCCCCGGCGGCCGCCACCACCGCGGACGCCGGAGAGCCGATCGCGATCGTCGGCATGGCCTGCCGCCTGCCCGGCGGGGTGCGGGCCCCCGAGGACCTCTGGCGGCTCCTGAGCGAGGGCCGCGACGGCATCACCGACTTCCCGACCGACCGCGGCTGGGACCTCGACGCGCTCTTCGGCACCGGCCACGGTGTGAGCGCCACCCGCCAGGGCGGCTTCCTCGCCGGCCTCGGGGACTTCGACGCGGGCTTCTTCGGCATCTCGCCACGCGAGGCCCTCGCGATGGACCCGCAGCAGCGGCTCCTGCTGGAGACGTCCTGGGAGGCCTTCGAGCGGGCGGGCATCGACCCGACCGCGCTGCGCGGCAGCCTGACGGGCGTCTTCGTCGGCACGACGGGCCAGGACTACGCCTCGCTGGTGATGAACTCCCGGGAGGAGGTGGAGGGCCACGCGAGCACCGGGCTGGCCAACAGCGTGATCTCGGGCCGGGTGTCCTACTGCTTCGGCTTGGAGGGCCCGGCGCTCACGATCGACACCGCCTGCTCCTCCTCGCTGGTGGCGATGCACCTGGCCGCGCAGTCCCTCAACAGTGGCGAGTGCACGCTGGCCCTGGCCGGTGGCGTGACCGTCCTGTCCACGCCGATGAGCTTCCTCGGCTTCACCCGCCAGGGCGGGCTCGCTCCGGACGGGCGCTGCAAGGCGTTCGCGGACGGCGCGGACGGCACGGGGTGGTCGGAGGGCGCAGGCGTGCTGGTCCTGGAGCGGCTCTCGGACGCCCGCCGCAACGGGCACCCGGTGCTGGCCGTCGTGCGCGGCAGCGCCGTCAACCAGGACGGTGCCTCGAACGGGCTGACGGCCCCCAACGGCCCGTCCCAGCAGCGAGTGATCCGTCAGGCGCTGGCCAACGCCGGGCTGTCGGCCGCCGAGGTCGACGCGGTCGAGGCGCACGGCACGGGGACCACGCTGGGTGACCCGATCGAGGCGCAGGCCCTGCTCGCCACCTACGGGCAGGACCGCGAACTCCCGCTGTTCCTCGGCTCGGTGAAGTCCAACCTCGGGCACACCCAGGCGGCGGCCGGGGTCGCGGGCGTCATCAAGATGGTGGAGGCCATGCGCGCGGGCGTGCTGCCGAAGACGCTGTACGTCGACGCGCCGTCCTCGCACGTCGACTGGTCGGCGGGCGCGGTGGAGCTTCTGACGGAGGCACGCGAGTGGCCCGAGGCCGGGCGCCCGCGCCGGGCCGGGATCTCGTCGTTCGGGATCAGCGGGACGAACGCCCACGTGATCGTCGAGCAGGCGCCGGTGGTGGATCAGGCCGAGGAAGTGGCCGTGGCCCCGGGCGTCGTGCCGTGGGTGGTCTCGGGAGCGTCGGAGGCCGCGCTGGACGCGCAACTGGCCGGGCTCGCCGAGCCGGAGGGTTCGCCGGTGGACGTCGGACTGTCGCTGGCCGGGCGGTCGCGGTTCGCGCACCGGGCGGTGCTGCTGGACGGCACCGAGGTGGCGCGCGGCGCGGCGGGGGAGCGCAGGCTCGCGCTGCTGTTCTCGGGGCAGGGGTCGCAGCGGTTGGGGATGGGCCGGGAGTTGTATGCCCGGTTCCCGGTGTTCGCGGAGGCGTTCGACGCGGTGTGTGCGGCGATGGACGTGCCCTTGCGCGATGTGGTCTGGGGCTCGGACGAGGAGCTGATCAACCAGACCGCGTACGCCCAGGCCGGGTTGTTCGCCGTCGAGGTGGCGCTGTTCCGGCTCGTCGAATCGCTGGGCGTGCGGGCCGAGTTCGTCGCGGGCCACTCGATCGGTGAGATCGCGGCGGCGCATGTGGCCGGGGTGTTCTCGCTGGCGGACGCGTGCACGCTGGTCGGTGCTCGTGGGCGGTTGATGCA
>NZ_JBVHHW010000077.1:0-5020 GCF_055560875.1 Kitasatospora sp. NPDC023118 | reverse complement strand
GGTGTACGGGTGACAACGTCGCCGATCCTACTGCTCGCGCCTGCCCCCGCACGCCCGGTGACCGAGGGTCGGACAGGAGCGAGGGCCGCACCCGCCGTGGCCTGTGCCGGGTTGCGTGCCGGCGCGGCTGGTCGGGCGGGCTTGTGCGATGGCGGCCTGGTGGAGGGGTGGGGCCGGGTGGTGGTTGTGGTGTTGGTGGTCGTCGATCCGTTCGCGTGTGAGGGTCTGGTCGGGTGTCGGGTGTCGGGTGTCGGGTGTCGGGTGACGGGTGACGCGGTTCGCGGCTGGTTTTTTTTGACCGCGTCGGCCCTGGTTGGGTGCCGCGAGCAGCTGCCTGTCTGGGCCGGGCTGTGTGTCTGGGTTGGTGTGGCTGTTTGTGTTCGGTGGTTGGGGGTGTGGTTGGACCGGTTCTGGTTACGATCGGTGGGGGCGGGGGGTGGTGGTTGGGTTGTGTGTCTCGGGGTTTTTCGGCGGGAGGTGGTGGATGGTGCACGCACGGGCGGGGCAGGTGGCGCGGTCCGGTGATCTGGTGGATGTGGCGCGGTTGGTGACGGCGTATTACGCGTTGCGGCCGGATCCGCAGGAGGTGGCGCAGCGGGTGGTGTTCGGGACGTCGGGGCATCGGGGTTCCTCCTTGGACGCGGCGTTCAATGAGGATCATGTTGCTGCGGTTACGCAGGCGATCTGTGAGTATCGGGTGTGGCAGGGGGTGGCTGGGCCGCTATTCCTGGGTGCGGATACCCACGCGTTGTCGGAGCCGGCGAGGGTGACGGCGTTGGAGGTGCTGGCGGCTAATGGGGTGCGGGTGTTGGTTGATTCCGTGGATGGCTATACCCCCACTCCGGCGGTTTCGCATGCGATCTTGGCTCACAATCGGCGCAGTCCCAGGGCGTTGGCGGATGGCATTGTGGTGACGCCTTCGCACAATCCGCCGCGTGACGGTGGTTTCAAGTACAATCCGCCCAGTGGCGGCCCCGCCGGGTCGGAGGCGACCGGTTGGATTCAGGATCGTGCGAACGAGCTGATCCGTGAGGGCCTGCGCGGGGTGAGGAAGGTCCCGTATGTGCGGGCTCTGGCCGCGGCCACCACCGGGCGCTACGACTATCTGGGTGCCTATGTTGAGGACCTGCCTTCGGTGCTGGATCTGGACGCGGTGCGGGCGGCGGGGCTTCGTATCGGCGCGGACCCGCTTGGTGGGGCGTCGGTGGCGTATTGGGCGCGCATCGCCGAGTCGCACCGTCTGGACCTGACCGTGGTCAATCCGGTCACTGATCCGACCTGGCGCTTCATGACGCTGGATTGGGACGGCAGGATCCGTATGGACTGTTCCTCGCCGTCTGCGATGGCCTCGCTGATCGGCCGTCGGGAGGAGTACGCGATCGCCACCGGCAATGACGCGGACGCCGACCGGCATGGCATCGTCACTCCCGACGGGGGGTTGATGAACCCCAACCACTACTTGGCGGTGGCCGTCGACTACCTCTACCGCCACCGCGGCGAGTGGCCTGCCGACGCGGCGGTGGGCAAGACGCTGGTCTCGTCCTCGATGCTGGACCGCGTCGCCGCCGGCCTTGGCCGCCGGGTGCTGGAGGTCCCGGTCGGTTTCAAGTGGTTCGTCGAGGGTCTGTTGGAGGGTTCGATCGGCTTCGGTGGCGAGGAGAGCGCGGGCGCCTCGTTCCTGCGCCGTGACGGCGGGGTGTGGACCACTGACAAGGACGGCATCCTGCTGGCGCTGCTCGCCTCCGAGATCACCGCCGTCACCGGCGCCACCCCCAGCGCCCGCTACCGCGAGCTGACCGCCCGCCACGGCGAGCCCGCCTATGCCCGGGTGGATGCTCCCGCCGACCGCGAGCAGAAGGCCCGCCTGGCCCGCCTCGCGCCCGAGCAGGTCACGGCCGGGGAACTCGCGGGGGAGAAGATCACCGCCGTGCTGTCGAACGCGCCCGGCAACGGGGCGGCGATCGGCGGCCTCAAGGTGTGCACCGACAGCGCCTGGTTCGCCGCCCGGCCCTCGGGCACCGAGGACGTGTACAAGATCTACGCCGAGTCGTTCCTGGGGGACAAGCACCTGGCGCGGGTGCAGGAGGAGGCCCGGGCCCTGGTGGGGGAGGTCCTGGGCGGCTGACGCGGCCGAGGCGGACGCAAAGCCGTACGGGGCCGGGACGCCGGCCCCGTACGGCCTGTCAGGCCCGCACCGGCTCGGCCGTCCCCGCCGCCGTCGTCCCCGCCTCCGCCGCTGCCCCTGCCGTCGCCGCCCCCGCTGCCGTCGCCGCCCCCGCTGCCGTCGCCGTCGCCGTGGCCCCCGCCGCCGCCTCCGTCCCCGCTGCCTCCGCCGTGGTCGGCGCTGTGCTGTGCCGGTCGCGTGTGGTGGCCGCTGCTGTCGCGCACGCCACCAGCGCCAGCATCGCCGCCGCCAGTGGGAACCACCGTTCTCCCAGTACCGCGATCGCCGCCGACCCCGCCACACCTCCCGCCGCCGTTCCCAGGTACAGCGCGCTGCTGTTCAACGAGATCAGCAGCGGCGCGTGTCCCGGGTCGATCGACGCCAGCCGGTGTGGCAGCGCCACCGACACCGCCCATCCCGCCAGTGGCACCACCACCGCGTACGCCAGCGAGCCCGGCATGCTGCGTCCCAGCCACGGCAGCGCGGCGAAGGCGGCGGCGGCGAGGGCGGAGCCGGCCAGCAGCACCCGGCGCACTCCGGCGCGGTCGACCAGGCGTCCGCCCAGCCAGCTGCCGGCCACCGACATCACGCCGGTGGTGAGCAGGATCAGGCTGAGCCGGTTCGCGTTCCCGTCGGTGGCGCCCGAGACGGCGGTGGCCAGGTAGATGTAGACGCTCTGGAAGGCGAGGAAGAAGGCGAGGGTGGTGGCGGCGGCGCCGAGCACCCGGCGCCGGCCGAGCGGGGCGAGGCGGGCGGCCAGGGTGGGGGCGGCGGCGGGGGCGGGCAGGTCGCGCAGCAGCACGGCGAGTCCGGCCAGCGCGGCCAGGCCGAGCGCGGTGACCAGCCACATCGTCAGCCGCCAGTCGGCGCGCCCGATCCAGGTGCCCAGCGGCACGCCGAGCGCGGTGGCCACCGTCATGCCGCCGAGTACGGTGGCCAGCGCCCGGCCGCGCCGCTCGGGGGCGACCAGGGTGGTGGCCACCGCGTTGGCGGTCGGCGTGTAGAGGGCGGCGCCCGCCGCGGCGAGGACCCGGGTGGCCAGCAGCAGCCCGTAGGTGGGGGCGAGGGCGCTGAGCGCGTTGGCGGCGCTGAAGAGCGCGAGCGCGCTCAGCAGCAGGCGCCGGCGCGGCCAGCGGGCGGTGGCGGCGGCCAGCGGCGGGGCCAGCAGCGCATAGCCGAGCGCGAAGACGGTGACCAGCTGGCCGGCGGCGCCCACCGACACCCCGAGGTCGGCGCGCAGGGGGCCGAGGATGCCGGCCACGACCATCGAGTCGGTGCCCATGGCGAAGGTGCCGAGGGCGAGCAGGAGCAGGCGTACGGGCACGGGAAAGCCCCCCGAAGCTATTGTTGGACGAACATGGAACAGTTTGATACTCGCCAAACAATCGGGGATTGGTGGATGATTGTCAAACCATTCCTGCTGTCGCCCGCCGTCTCGCCCCGCCGAGACCCGAGGACCGGAGCCGAACCCATGACCGAAGACGAGCGGCTTCCCCAGCCCGCCACCGCCGACATCGACCTCGTCACGGTCCTGCACGCCCTCGGCGACCCCGTCCGCATGCGCCTGCTGCTCAGCTACGCCGACGGCGCCGAACACTCCTGCGCCCCCCGCGACCTGGGCCTGGACCACCTCCACAAGTCGACCGTCTCCCACCACATGCGCGTCCTGCGCGAAGCCGGCGTCACCACCACCCGCGTCGCCGGCCGCAACCGCTTCGTCAGCCTGCGCCGCACCGACCTCGACGCCCGCTTCCCGGGCCTGCTCGACGCCCTGCTGTCAGCGGCGGCCACCGCGGCCTGAGAGCGCGGGCCCCACCGGCAGCCGGACCCGACACCGCCGCTGCGCGTCGCGTAGGGTCTTCCGGTACGGATCGAAACACAAAGGACGGTTCATGCCGATCAGGGGCGTGCTCTTCGACGTCGACGACACCTTGTTCGACTACTCCGGCTCCGAGGAGGCCGGCATCCTCACCCACCTGCGCGAGACCGGCCTGCTCGACGCCTTCCCCTCCCCGCAAGCGGCGCTCACCCGGTGGCGCACCGTCACAAAGACCCACTACGCGCGTTTCCTCGCCCGGGAGATCACCTTCCGCGGCCAGCAGTGCGAACGCACCCGCCAGTTCCTCGCCGACCTCGGCCAGCCCGGCGCCGGACACCTCACCGACGAGCAGGCCGCCGCCTGGTTCGCCGGCTACGCCGCCCACCGCGACGCCGCCCGGGCCGCCTTCCCCGACGCCGCCCCCGCGCTCGCCGAACTCGCCCCCCACTACCGGCTCGGCATCGTCTCCAACTCCGACGCCGACCACCAGCGCCGCAAACTGCGCGCCATCGGCCTGCTCGACCACGTCGCCGACGTCCTCGTCTGCTCCGACCAGTACGGCGAGCCCAAACCCGCCCCCGGCATCTTCCACGCCGGCTGCGCCGCCCTGGGCCTGGCCCCCTGTGAAGTCGCTTACGTCGGCGACGACTACGCCCTCGACGCCGAAGGCGCTCGCCACGCGGGCCTGACCGCCTTCTGGCTCGACCGTACCGCCTCCGCCGCCCCGGTCGCCGAGGGCGTCCACGTCCTGCACTCCCTGGACGGCCTCGTGAAGGCCCTGGCCGCCTGAGGGCGTGCGCGCCGCGAAAGGCGCCTCCGGCGCCCGGGGGCCCCGCGCACGGTCCGCGGGTCCGCGGGTCAGTCGCAACGAAGTCGGCGGGGCTGACTTCCTATGCGTGGGCGGGCCGGGGAGTTGACCTTGTCGGACGGGTGGAGAAGGCGCCGCCGCTCCGGGTGTTGGGGCGGCGGGGCCGGGCCTGTTCGGTTGTGGCGTTGCCGCGTCGGGTGTTGCCTGCTTTCCATGCGTTGGTGTAGGC
>NZ_JBVHHW010000076.1:0-5420 GCF_055560875.1 Kitasatospora sp. NPDC023118 | reverse complement strand
GCTGAGATCACGGATGTGAGGCTGCGGAGCCCGGCCCCGTTGCCATAACCCCGCGCTCGCACGACAACTCATCCACAGGTCTTGACTATTGCTCGGTTGCTCGCGCGTCGCCGGTCAGCGCGTACCGGCGGCACGCGAGCAGTTCCTCGGCGCTGCTGCCGATCTCCTCGCCCAGGACGTGCAGGATCCTCGGCGTCCCGCTCGGCGACGTACCCGGGCACCACCCGAAGAGCGAGCAGCCCGAGCTCGCGCCGCACGGCCAGCCGCTCCTGGGCCAGGCCGCGCCCCTGGGCAACCAACGCCCGCCACGCCTCGACCGGGTACCCGTCCGGGCCCGGCGCGCTCTCGTGCGCGGCGCGCACCCGCTCGGCCAGCACCATGACGGCGATGCGCACCTTCTCCGCCGACTCGCGCAGCGCGCCGGTCAGCTGCCGCGCCTCGGCCTCGCCGACCGGGACGGCCGGCTCCTGGTGCCGTCGTTCGCCCACATCCTCCCCCTGCCGGCCAGGAGTTCCAGGGTGGTGGCGACGTGACCCGCAGCCGCCGACGGGGCGCGGCCACGGGTGGGCAGCAGCCGCCGACTTGAGTATCCGTACTCAGGACGGCACAAGGGATGGGCGTGAGGATGGCCGGATGCTTCGGTTAGCAGTCGACGTTCTCGTGGCCGTGGTGCTGACCACCGTGGAGGTGGTAGCAGTGGTCCTCGCCTTTTTCGCCATCGCTCTCAAGGGGTGGGCGGACAACAAGGCGGGCCGCGGGGTCCCACTCAGTCTGAAGCGGATCGGCTGTGTTGTGGCTGTGGTGTCTTTTGTCCTGCCCGTGGCGTGTGCCTACGGCCTGTTTCTGATGCATCTGCCGATCGCGGCGGCTGCCCAGTGCCTGCTGGTAGCAGCGATACCGTTCCTCAACCCCATCCTGACCGGTGTGAACCGTCTACGGGAAGGCATGACGCGTCGCTGGCGCGGACGTCGGCGGCGCTGACGCTACCGGAGGCAGGGGTGGGCCAGAAAGGCGGCCCGCGGCCAGGACGACAACCGCCCCCGGCCGCCCGGCTGTCCCGGGACCTGTCGCGCCGCGCGACAGCACCCCACACGACAGGGCAACGCGATAACCCACGCGACAGCACCCAAGCAGGCACCAGGACGACACCGATGCGGCCTCCTGGCCCCCCTCCACGGCGGCTGACGGCCACCCAGACGGTCGACCCCGGCGACGCAGCCCAGAGCCGGCACAGCCGGCGCCGCCGCGGAACCGGCACAGGTACCGAGGACGGCGGCCGAGGCCAACGCGGAGCGGCGTCTGCCCTCGCTCGCGCAGACACTGGTCCGTGAAAACGACAGCCCGCATCCGTTGGCCTCGCTGTCGGTGGTGTTCCCGCCCTCTGTGGTGGAGAACGGAACCCGCCAGGCCATGGTGGACTACCTCCAGGACTACCCAGAAGCCCAGGGCTGGGACGACTACGTACGCGTGAGTCCGCACCCGGACGGTGACCCGGAGCGTCCAGAACGGCTGGGTCTGGCACCCGCCCGGCTGGGGCTACACCACGCTGCACTGGGCCGTCAAGGCCCTGGCCAACCTCGGCGCATGACGTTTGTCGTAGAACTTGAACTTACTCCACGGCGCCCTCTCACCGATCACGGCCCAGATCCGCCGCCCCGACCTCGACCTGATCGCCAGCGGCACCAAAACCATCGAGGTCCGAGTCGGCTACCCCAGCATGCGCAAGATCCACGACGGCCAGACACTCATCTTCGAGTCCGGAGAAGAGCGCTGCCGCACCCAGGTGGTGAAGGTCGCCGAATACGAGTCCTTCGAGGACATGCTCGACACGGAGGATAACGAGGCGATCGGCAGCGAAGGTATGACCCGCGATGAACTGCTCGCCGCCTGCCGCGAGAGCTACCTGCCCGACAAGGAACGGCTCGGAGTGGCTCTGTTCACCAGAACGGACAGCGGTTGCTCGGCAGTTTAAGCAGCGGGCGATCACCGATCCAGGTCGAACGGTTCATTAACCTGCGCGTTTCACTTGCGGGCGTGTCCGGATCACGACCGGGAACGCGAAAGTGCCTTCTGGACTGGGAAGATGAGGCTTGTCGAAGGTCTCTATCAGCCCAGCAGGAAGGCACTTTCTACGTGCACATTACCGGGTCACGTCCCCGGCTCGTCGTCTCCACCGACGGGCGCGGGGTGGTCAGCCACGCGGAATCCCGCCTGCTGGCCGATCTCGCAGAGGCCACCGGTCTCACGCATGCCTTCGGCGACGCTCTGCGTCGGCTGCGTCCGCGCGGCACCGGCCACGATCCGGGACGGATCGCGGTCGACCTGGCAGTGATGCTCGCCGACGGCGGTGAAGCGATCGCTGACCTGGCCCTTCTGCGCGACCAGCCCGAAGTCTTCGGCCCGGTCGCCTCCACGCCCACCGCCTGGCGGCTTCTGGCCGGCATCGACCCGACCGTACTCGGCGCCCTGCGCGCGGCCCGCGCCACGGCCCGCGAGATCACCTGGCTCCAAGCCGGCGAGACCCGCGACGGCATACCGGCCTCGCACGCCGGAGGGCGTCAACCGCCCGGCCTGGTCCTCGATATCGACGCCACCCTCGTCACCTGCCACTCCGAGAAGGAGCACGCCGCACCGACCTACAAGCACGGCTTCGGCTACCACCCGCTGCTGTGCTTCCTCGACAACACCAGCGAGGCCCTGGCCGGCCTTCTGCGATCGGGCAACGCCTCGGCCAACACCGCCGCCGACCACATCAGCGTGCTCGATGCCGCGCTCGCCCAGATCCCCGATGCCCACCGCCACGGCACCGACATCCTCATCCGCGCCGACAGCGCCGGATCCGCCAAGGCGTTCCTGACCCACATCCGCACCCTGCGCTCGCGCGACATCCACGCCTCGTCCTCCGTCGGGTGGTCCATCACCGAGCCGGTCCGCCGCGCGATCCGCCACCTGCCCGAGCACGTCTGGCACCCGGCTCTGGAACAGGACGGTTCCCTGCGTGAAGGCGCCCAGGTTCCCGAGCTGACCGGTCTGGTCGACCTGCCGGGCTACCCCGAGGGCACCCGGATCATCGTCCGCCGCGAGCGTCCCCACCCCGGTGCCCAGCTCACGCTGTTCGACCTGGACGAGGGCATGCGCCACCAGGTCTTCCTCACCGACACCCCCTACGGACAAGGCTCCCTGCAACTCCTGGAAGTCCGCCACCGCGCGCACGCCCGCATCGAGGACCGCATCCGCTGCGGCAAGACCACCGGGTTCGGCCGCTTCCCCTCCCGCCACTTCCACATCAACGCCGCCTGGCTGGAGATCTCCCTGGCCGCCATCGATCTCCTCGCCTGGACCCAAACCCTTCTACTGGCGGACGAATTGGTCGCCGCCGAACCGAAGAAGATCCGCTACCGGCTGCTGCACGCCGCCGCCCGCATCACCCGCGGAGCCCGCCGCCTGCACCTACGGATCGCCGCCACCTGGCCCTGGCACCACGACCTGGCCGCCGCGTTCGCCCGACTGCAGGCCCTGCCCCGGCCCGTCACCTGATTCCACCACCCCCGTCCGCCCACGACCCGAGGATCTTGGAGACACCGGCCACCGCGCCGGGCCCTCGGCATGCAACACCGCACCAACATGATCAACCCAGTTCAGCCGAACCCAACTGAAAGGCGGAGGCTAAGGGCTGTCCCGTAATTGATCTTTGAGGGGTTCGGGGCAGGGCTGGGTGGCCCTTGGACGGGCCTGCTTATGCGGTCTGGAGGAGGTTGTGCAAGCGGGCGATGCCGAGCATGGCGTGGTGGACGCCGTCGCCCTTGAGTCGGCTGTCGCGCAGGATTTTCCAGGTCTTCATTCGGGCGGAGACGTGCTCGACGCGCGCGCGAACTCGCTTGTGGTCGTGGTTGTGCTCTTCCTGCCAGTCGGTCAGCTCTCCGCCTCGGGGTCGGCGGTGCGGGATGACCAGGCCGGTTCCGGGGTAGCCGCCGTCGGCGATCGTGGTGGTTCTGCCGACGGCGGCCTTGGCGCCGGACTCCTCCCATGCCTTGCAGTCGTTGCGGTTGCCCGGCAGAGGTGTGCCGACCGCGACGACCAGGCGGGTGTGGGCGTCGATGACGACCTGGTGGTTGGTGGAGTAGCGGTAGTTCTTCGACTGCGCGGCGATCGTGTGGTCGCGGGTGGGGACCAGGGTCCCGTCCACGATCAGCACGGTGTCCTTGGCGAAGCGGCGGCGGGGCTTGAGCGCGAGCAGCGGGCCTACGTGGTCGATGATCCGGTCGGCCGCCGACTTGGACACGCCGAACAGCGGCGCGAGCTGCCGCAGTGTCAGGTTCGTGCGCCAGTAAGCCGCGACCAGCAGGACCCGGTCGTCCAGCGGCAGGCTCCACGGCCGGCCCGGACGCACCGTGTCGGCGCCCTCGCGGCGCAACACTGTCATCAGCTTGCGGAAGTCGCGCGGACTCAGCCCGGTGAACGGGGCTATCCAGGACGGCTCCGACGCCGTGATCACACCAGCCACCGCAAGATCATCTCACCCCTCCTTTGCCGGGAGCCGGGCGACCGCGGCCACTGTGCCGCGCGGCGAATCACGCTGTCCAACCCTGCGCCGGCTCGCGTGAACGGAGCCATCCGGGCTCGGCCGGTCTGGACCGACGAACCCATCAGGCGGGTCGGCGGCGTCGGTAGTAGGCCCAGGCCAGGGCCAGCACGATCGGCCCCCACAGCATCGCCGGCGTGATGCACACCCGGGCCAGGGCCATCCACCATCCGTTGCTGAACCCGACCTCGGGCAGGACGCCCGCCCAGGCGAGCGGGTAGAGGTCGTACATCGCCACCAGGGCCAGGCCGCCCAGGGCCGCCGGGACCACCGCGGCGAACGGAGCCACCCGCCGGCCGCCGAGGAACGGCACCCAGCGCGGTACCACCTCGCCCCACCCGCTGACCAGGCCGGTGGTGAGCAGCGCCAGCGCCTCGGTGAGCACACTGAGCCCGACGACGTAGAACGGTGTCCACCAGGGAGCGGCCGGTGCCGCCGGGTCGACCATTCCCATCCGGAAGTCGGCGGCGAACGGCAGCCGCCACAGGCAGTGGGGCAGCACGACGAACGGGAGGGCTTTGGCGAGTCGGAGAGCCCAGACGGGGACGGGACGCTCGGTGTCACCCAGCGGGAGGGCGAGACGTGTGATCGGCATGACCCCACCCTCGCCAAACCTCAGCGGCAGTGCATCGCCCACACGCACGATCACCATCCCCCACGAGAGCCACCCCTCGATCGTCCTGGCGGCCGACCGTCGGCAGAACCCGGGCGGCCATCTCGGAAGTCCGTTACGGGACAGCCCTTAGCTTGTTCTTTAACCACCGAGCTCGAACGGGCCGTCGAACTTGATCACTCGTTCCGGTAACTGTCGTACGTAGAAGCGGCCTTCGTCTGATCC
>NZ_JBVHHW010000075.1:0-5540 GCF_055560875.1 Kitasatospora sp. NPDC023118 | reverse complement strand
GGGCACGTGCCCCCTGGTTGACCGAGCGGTCGCGAATCTCGAAGTCCATCGCATCCCCTGAGCTGGGGTGTTGCGAGGACCGCTAGAACTCAAGTTGGTCGGCGGGCCGTTCCTGCTGTCCAGGCGTGGTGTTTCTGCCTGCGGGCAGGGCGGAGCACACGGCGGCGGCTGCTGGTGGCGAGTTGGGAGGCGGCGGAGAACAGCCGTAGCCGCAGGCGCTTGGAACGCCCCGTCGATGTCGACCAGGGCGCCGGCTACACGGTCAAGCTGATGATCAACCTGCTCTGGTTCGCCCACCTGGTCGCCTCGTCCGAGGTGCTGGCCATGGGCGTCAAGTCCGGTGTCGACCTGGGCGTCCTGCGCTCGGCGCTGCTGGCGAGCCCCGCGGCGTCCAACTTCCTCGAGAACGACATCATGGGCATACTCGAGTCCGGCGACTACGACGAGTCGTTCGCGATGGTGCTGGCCTGCAAGGACTTGGGCCTCGCGGTCGACCTGGGTCGAGACATCGGCGTCTCCACGGAGCTGTCCGCGCTGGTCGAGCAGATCTACCGCCGGGCCAAGGCCAAGTACGGCGACCTGTCGGGTGAGATGGTCCCGGTCGAGCTCTACGAGGAGTTGGCCGGTCAGGAGTTCCGTCTGCCCGTCGCGGAGGCGGCAGCGGCATCCTGACGCCCTTCCTGGGACAACGACGCGGGCACGCGTCCGCCCCTGTGCCCCCGGCCGGTGAACTCCGGCCGGGGCATACGTGTTGGTGCACCGGCCGGCCGGCTGGTGCACGAGGTCCTAAACGTCGAAGGGCGCGGATCGCCGAGTCGCCGGTGGCGCGGACGGACCGGGCCGGAGAGCCGTCGCCGTACCGATGCCCGGGCCGGACGGGACCGACCGCCCCCACTGGCGCGCCCCCGGGAGCTTGCCTGGCGGGGCCGGCGGTACGCGCACGGGCGGCACCCGTGGGCCGGGCGTGCTCCGCCAACCTGCTCACCGGCGCGCCGAGCACGCTGCCGGAGGACGTCACGCCGCACCGGCTGCCATGCCAGGGCCGTTGCGAAGTCCGGTGATCTTGTAGTCGCGCTGGTCAGACGATGCCCAGCAGGTCGAGCGGGCGGGTAAGGGGCCCCGTAGGAGACGTGCCGGATGCCGGCCGCGATGTTGCGGTGTCCGGCGGCGCGGAGCGCGTTGATCGCCAGGTGCCTGGTACTCCAGCAGGACTTCGATGATTTGCCTGCCCGGACGCTGCGTGGTGAGTGACGGGAAGGATGTTCATCAGGGGCGGTCTTCCTGGGTGTCCCGGACAGGAGATCTTGGCCGTTTTGCCAGGTGAGTTTGGGGGGCCGCCACAGCCCCCACTACAGCGCCAGGTCCGCGAGCCACTGCGCGACCGTCCTGGTGATCAGTGCCAGCGTCTCGGTCGCCGACTGTGGCGCCGACGGGGGCACCTCGAAGATGTGGTCCGCCGCCGGCACCCCGGCCAGCCGCCAGCCCACCGGCAACGCGGGGAATTCCTCCGGTGCGCCGTACGGGTCCGCCGTGCCCTGCACGACCAGCGTCGGCAGCCCGCTGCCGAGCAGTTCCGCGGCCCGCGAATCCTCAGGCCGACCCGGCGGGTGCAGCGGGAAGGACATCGCCAGCACCGCCACCGCGCCGCTCGCCGCGCCGGTCCGGCAGGCCACCCGGGCCCCGGCACTGCGCCCGCCGACCACCAGCGGCAGACCCTCGGCCGCAAGCCGCTCGGCAACCGGCACCCAGCCCATGTCCAGCATCGCCGTGCCAGGTGCCTCCCTCTGGCCGGCGACCTTCCAGGGCTGCTCGACCAGCGCCACGGTGATCCCGTGCTCGGGCAGCGCGGCGGCCAGCACGGCCAGGTCCGCCGCCTCGATCCCGCGTCCGGTGCCGTGCCCGAGACCGAGCACCGCGCGGGCCGGGCCGACCGACCGGTGCCAGCTGATTCGCGCGTCCCCCAACGGTGTGGCCACCACGGTCCGCTCGACCTCCGCCGCGCCGCCCACCGTTGTACCGCCCGTCGCACCGCTCGCCATCAGGTCATCTCCCTCTCGTCAGCCACCTGACCATCGTAGATCGCACACAGACATGACAACTGTCCTGCGACAAGCGATCTTGACCGCTTGCCGGATGATCGTGACCGCCTCAGCGTCGCCCACTGGACGCTGGGGTCCGCGCCGTCGAGTGCGCCGTGGAACACCTGAAACAGCAGCCCTCTGTGTGGTTTGGGGTCTGGCAATGACCGTTGACAGCCCCCAATGAGGAGGTGACGAATCGTCATGCCACCGGGTCGAGCAGTTCTTCGAAGGCGTCCGGCAGGGCCTTCCACCCCGGCTCGCCAGCTGCGAGTTCGGCATCGGTGAGCAGACAGGAGTCGAGCAGCTCGGTTATCCCGTCCACGTCCAACCCTTGTGCGGTGAAGCTCAGTTGCTGAATCCGGTCACCGTGCACCGGGTCCCAGTCGAGTGCAGCGGCGGCCCGGCGCGTGGGCGGGTAGAGCTCCCAGGCCGCGTCCGGCAGGCCGGCGAGCCAGGGACCGCACTCCTCCACCGCCAGGTTCGCGCCGGCCGCGTCCCAGGCGAGCATCAGGTCGGGGCGATTGGCGAGCCAGAAGCGCCCTCGACTGCGCTGCGCGGCCGGGACCAGCTGGTCGAGGGCCTCGTAGAGCCGTCCCGGGTGCAGTGGGCGGCGGCGCTCCCAGACCAGCGTGGCCACCCCGGCCTCGTCGGCGGCCTGCGGCAGCAGGGCCAGCGCCGGGTTGACCCGGTCCCTGGCTTGCGCCACCCCGTCCGGGCGGGACGAACGTGGGGCGGAGGTCGCGTCCCGGGTCGTGTGGACCGGGAGGACTGGCACGACGCGGGACGCGACCGGCTTGTGCGGGTTGCTACCAGCTGGCCTTGCGGACACCTGGCAGGAACCCGGCGTGCGCCTGCTGGCGTACGCCGATCCGGGAGAGGCCGAAGGCGCGCAGGTAGCCGCGCGGCCGGCCGTCGACGGCGTCGCGGTTGCGGACCCGGGTGGCGCTGGCGTCGCGCGGCTGGCGCTGCAGCTCGGCCTGCGCGGCCAGGCGGTCCTCGGGCGAAGTTGCGGGGCTCGCGATCAGGCGCTTGAGCTCGGCGCGGCGCTCGGCATACCGGGCGACGGTCGCCCGGCGCTGCTCGTTCTTGGCGATCTTGCTGCGCTTGGCCATCAGACCTTCTCCCCGCGGGCGCGCAGCCGGGCGACGGCCTTCTCGACGCCGAGCTTGTCGACCGTCTTGATGCCCTTGGCGCTGAGCGTCAGGCGGACGAACCGGCCCTCGCTCGGCAGCCAGTAGCGCTTGGTCTGGATGTTCGGGTCGAAGCGGCGCCGGGTGCGGCGGTGCGAGTGGGAGATGGCATTGCCGAAACCGGGCTTGCGACCGGTGAGTTGGCAGTGAGCGGACATGGCGACTCCGAGTAACGGGAGGAGAGCGGCTACAGACGGGAGCGCGGCACGGGAATGCCCGCGGCACCGCACTGGTTGACCTGACACTACCCTAGATGAAAACGACAACCATTACGCTAGGGTGGTTCACGCCACTGCGACGCGCCAGGAAGGACACCCATGGCCCGCAACGAACTGCGCCCGATCATCAAGCTCCTCCCCCAGCCTCCGGCCGGGGGTGCCCCCATGACCGAGGGCACCGGCTACACGTACGTCACCCGCAAGAACCGCCGCAACGACCCCGACCGGCTGGTCCTGCGCAAGTACGACCCCGTCGCCCGCAAGCACGTCCTCTTCCGCGAAGAGCGCTGACCCCGACCCCCCCCTCCAGGAGGCACCCCATGAAGTCCGGCATCCACCCCGAGTACCGCCCGGTCGTCTTCCGCGACAAGGCCGGCGGCCTCGCCTTCCTCACCCGCTCCACCGCCATCAGCGACAAGACCGTGGAATGGACGGACGGCAGCACCTATCCCGTCATCGACGTCGAGATCTCCTCTGCGAGCCACCCCTTCTACACCGGCAACGCCCGTGTCCTGGACACCGCCGGCCGCGTCGAACGCTTCCAGCGGCGCTACGGCCTCACCGGCTCGAAGCCCGGCACGCCGAGCTGACCCGCGCCAACGTCGGCCGGTGCACAGAGGAGAGGTGAGATGACCCCGCAGGGCAACCCGCAGCCACTGCCCGTCACCGTGCTCGGCGGCCTCGCCGCCGGCGTACGCGACTGCGTCGCCGACCTGGCCCGCATCGAGCTCCCGGGCGTGGCGGTGCTCGCCGTGCGGGTCAGCTCGGACGGCCGGACAGTCTGCTGGCAGCTGTCCGACCGCTCCGGACCGGTGGACGGCGACGCACTGACACCGTCGCGTCCCTGCTCCCCTTACCTGCTGCCGCCGGGCGTGCTCGCCGTCCTGCTTCGCCTGGCACGCGCCGACCACTACCGGCACCTGCTGTTGGCCCTCCCGCCGGGCATGGCGGCCGACCTGGTCGCCCTCGATGTCGCGCACGGCCACGTCTGCGGGCAGTCGCTCGCCGACCACCTGCGGATCGACACGGTCGCCATCGCCGTGAACCTCTCCCGCCTGGAGAACGATCTCGGCTGTGGCGACCGGCTCCTGGACCACGGACTGGCCGTCGGCCCCGACGACCGGCGAACCGTCGCCGAGACCACCGCCCGGCATCTGGAAGGCGCCGACGTGGTGGTGACCTCGAACACGAACGACCCCGGCCCCGCCGCCTCCGCGCGCGCCGTCGCGCTGGCGCTCCATCTCTGCGCCGGCCACGAGCTGACCCACATCTGCCACGATCAGCTGACCGGCGGCTTCTGGATGCCCAATCCTTCGACACTGGTGGGTGGGAACCACTTCGACGCCGACGAAGTGCGGGAACGGCACGGGCCCCTACCGTTCCCCAGACAGCCGCGCGCAGCGGAGTTCGGCGTCACCACCACGCTCTGGTCCTCCCGCCGGCCGCTCCACGCGCAGCGTCTGCACGACGCGCTCGGGCGGATCTGCGCCGGCGTCGTCCGCGGCCGCGGCCACCTGTGGCTGGCCAACCGGCCCCACTCCATCCACCGATGGGACTCCGCCGGTGAGCACCTCGCCATCCAGAACACCGGCTCCTGGCTCCCCGAGCACGACGGCAAGGCATGGCAGGCCGCCTCGTCGCAGCGCCGCACCCTCGCCTCGCTGCTCTGGGACCCCTACTACGGCGAGCGCCGCTGCGAGTTGACGTTCACCGGCATCGACCTCGACGTCCCAGAACTACACCGGCAATTGAACGAGTGCCTGCTCACGGACGCCGAACTCTCCCTCGGCGCGGAACACTGGGGGCTGTCCTACGACCCCTTCGCCACCACCCTCGGCGCCGATCCGCCGCCACACTGACATCGCCGCGAACCGAGCCGAACGGTCTCGTCACGAGGTGCTTACGCGACTGGATGCCGGCCTGCTCCTGCGTCATTCCCCAGGGGGTGGACCAATCTGAGGTTCCCCCGCTGAGCTGGACAGCCTGATACTGGGACGGTTGAGTCCCGGAGGAAGCAGTCCAGTAGTGAGCGGCAAGAGCAACATGAGCAA
>NZ_JBVHHW010000074.1:0-5607 GCF_055560875.1 Kitasatospora sp. NPDC023118 | reverse complement strand
ACCGCCACCGCATCCGGCGTCGCGGCCACCTGCCCGGCGAACAACCCCGGCAACGTCGACTCCTCGACCCCGACCGCCGTGTCGTTCCACTCCTCGACAACCTGACGGCGCTCAGCCTCACCCAGCACCCCCACCGCCGCGAACCGCGCCTGCGGAGCCTCCTCCAGGACGGCCGTCAGGTTCGTGACGGCGGCCTGCAGCAGCGCGCAGATCTGCTCCGCATCGGCCGGTGCCACCGCTTCGACGGCCAGGCTGAAGCCGCTCCCGAGGTCGTCGACGGCCACGCTCACGGGGTAGTTGGTGTGGTCGCTCACGGTGAGCAGCCCGACGCCCTCGAGGCGGGGACCGGTCCCCGCCTCCGGTGCCTGGCCGTGGCGGTAGTTGAGGATCGAGGTAAACAGCGGGCTGCCGCCCGTCATCCCGCTCGCCTGCTGCGCCAGCGAGAGCGGCGCGTGCTCGTGCACCAGCAGCTCGGCCAGCTGGCCGCGCATGCCGTCCAGCGCCTCACCCGCACTCTGCGCGTCCAACCGCACCCGCACCGGCAGGGTGTTCATGAACAGACCCGGCACCCGGTCCGAACCCGCGCCCGCGTTCATCCGGCCGAACAGCACCGTACCGAACACGACATCCTCACGACCGCTCACCGCGGCCAGCACCCGCGCCCACGCCAGGTGGAACACCGTCGCCGCACTCACGCTGTGCCGCCGCGCCACCTCACGCACCCGGCCGGCCACCTCATCATCGAGGGGCACCTGGCAGCGCACCGCGGCGGTGCCGTCACCGTGCAGATCCAGCACACCGTAGGGCGCCGTCGTCTCGGTGACGTCGCCGAGCAGCTCGGTGAAGTACCGCTCGTGCTCCTCGCGCGGCGTCCCCAGGCGGGCCTGGGCGACGAAGTCGCGGAACGGCAACGGCTCCGGCAACGTGTCGGCACGGCCGGACATGATGGCCCGCACCTCCCCGAACAGCACATCCAGCGAGGTGTGGTCCTGCACCATGTGGTGGGTTCGCAGCAGTGCCAACCAGCGGTCACCGCCGGGCTCCGCCGCGATGTGGACCGTCATCAGGGGCGCCCGGGTCAGATCCATCCACGACCCGGCAATAGCCCTCAACTGCTCCACCGGGTCGGGGCCCTGCGGGTCCAGCACGACCTCCTGGACCGGCAGCTCCACCCGGCGCGACACCACCTGCACCGGCTCGGCCAGGCCCTCCCACACGAACGCCGTGCGGCAGATGTCATGCCGGTCGATCACCCGCTGCAGTGCCGCCAGGAACTCGTCCACGCGCTCCCGCGAGTCGAATTCCATCACCGACGGCAGTACGTAGACATCCGTCTCGGATTCCTGATCCGCCATCATGTGGTGGAAGAGGAGACCCTCCTGGAGCGGGGCCAGCGGGTAGACGTCCGCGACATTGGCCGCACCGCCCTCGACCTCCGCCACGATCCGCTCGATCTCCGCCTCGGTCAGCTCCACCAGAGACAGCATCCCGGGCGTGATCTCGACGGCACCCTCGGGAATCAGGTTCGGCGGCACCACCACCTGGACCGGCCCGGCAGCGCCGGCCAGCCCGGCCGGCGTCGGCGTCTGGAACAGCGCCTTCACCGAGACAGAGACACCCCGCGCACGGAGGTTCGCCACCAGGGAAACCACGAGGAGCGAGTGACCGCCCAGGGCGAAGAAGTCGTCATCGACACCGACTCGATCGAGTCCCAGGACCTCGGCGAACGCCTGGCACAGAAGCTCCTCCTGCACCGTCTCCGGCGCCCGACCCGCACCCGCCGCATACTCCGGTGCGGGCAGGGCCTTGCGGTCCACCTTGCCGTTCACCGTCAGCGGCAGCTCCTCCAGCACCACCACAGCCGACGGAACCATGTACTGCGGCAACCGTTCACCCGCGAACTCCCGGATGGACGACGCGAGTTCGGCGCTGTCGTCGTCCGCCACGACGTACGCGACCAGGCGCTTGTCGCCCGGCACGTCCTCGCGCACCACCACGGCCGCCTGCGCGACCTGCGGGTGCCCGGCCACCACCGACTGGACCTCGCCCGGCTCGATCCGGAAGCCACGGATCTTCACCTGCGCGTCCGCACGACCCGCGTACTCCAGCTCGCCGTCGGCGTTCCACCGCGCCAGGTCTCCGGTGCGGTACAACCGGCCACCCTCAGGCCCGTACGGATCGGCGACGAACCGCTCGGCCGACAGCCCCGGCCGCGCCACGTACCCACGCGCCAGCCCCGCACCCGCAACGTACAGCTCACCCGCCACACCCACCGGCACCGGGCGCAGCGCGGCGTCCAGCACGTAGGCGCGCATGTTGTCCAGCGGGCGCCCGATCGGCAGCGTGCCCTCGCCGTCCACCGCGGTGTGCGTGGCGACGAACGTGGTGGCCTCGGTCGGCCCGTATCCGTTCACCACCACGATGTCCGGGCAGGCCGCCCGCACCCGCGCCACGGCCACCGGCGACAGCACGTCACCGCCGGCCCACACCTCACGCACCCCGGCCAGACACCCCGGATCCTGCTCCGCCACCAGGGCGAACAGCCCCGCCGTCAGCCACAGCGCCGTGACCCCGAACGAGGAGACCGCCTCGGCCAGCGAGACCGCCGTGACCTCACCGGCCGGCATCACCACCACCTGGCGCCCCGTCAGCAACGGGACCCACAGCTCCATGGTCGACGCGTCGAAGGAGTACGGCGAGTGCAGCAGCACCCGCTCGAACCCCGCACCCGCGAACCGCCGGTCCCGCGCCAGCGCCGCCACATCCGCATGCGTCACCGCCACCCCCTTGGGGCGACCGGTCGAGCCAGAGGTGTACATCACATACGCCAAGCCGTCCACATCACAGGAGATCTCCAACGGCTCCGCAGCGCCCGCGCCGGAAACCTCCAGCACCGCCAGGCCCAGCTCGGCCGCCTGGCCCCGCAGCTCGGCATCGGTGAGGACGACCGAGGCACCCGTCTCCCCGACGATCGTGCGACGGTGCGCCAGCGGATACCGGGCGTCCAGCGGAACGTAGAAACCGCCCGCCTTCACCACCGCGAGCAGCGCCACCACCAACTCGGCCGACCGCTCCATCAGGACCGCGACACCGCTCTCCGCGCCCACGCCCCGTTCGACCAGCCGCCGCGCCACCGCATTGGCGCGCGCATCCAACTCCGCGTACGACAGCTCGACACCCTCAGACACCACCGCCACCGCGTCCGGCGTCGCAGCCACCCGCGCCGCGAACAACCCCGGCAACGTTGACGGCTCGAGCTCGACCGCCGTGTCGTTCCACTCCTCCAGGAGCAGGCGACGCTCAGCCGGATCGAGCACATCCACCGCCGACAGTCGCGTCAGCGGCTCAGCGACAACCGTCTCGACGACCCGCAGCAGCCAACCCGCGAACCGCTCCGCCGTCCCCGCATCGAACAGATCCGCAGCTGCGATCAGCTTCCCCCGGATGCCCGCCGGCTTGCCCTGGGCATCAAAGACCTCGCCAAGACTCACTTCCAGGTCGAACTTCGACGCCCCCAGACCCGCTGACGACGCCAGAGCCGAAGGCAGCGAGCCCGCCCCGGACAGATCCAACGCCGCCGAAGCCGTGTTCTGCACCGTGAGCATGACCTGGAACAGCGGGTTCCGGTCCATCGACCGGACCGGCGACAACTCCTCCACCAGCTTCTCGAACGGCACGTCCTGATGCTCGAACGCGCGCAGGCTGGCCTCCCGCACCCGCTCCAGCACCTCGTCGAAGGTCGGGTCACCGGACAGGTCCGTGCGCATCACCAACGTGTTCACGAAGAACCCGACCAGGTCCTCCAAGGCCTTCTCGGTGCGTCCGGCGATCGCCGCCCCGATCGGGATGTCGTTCCCCGCACCCAGCCGGTTGAGAGTGACCGCCAGCGCGGCCTGCAGCACCATGTACGGGGTCACCCCCCGCTCCCTGGTCACCTTCACCAGACGCTCGTGCACGCCGGCCGGCAGCTCGACCGCCACCGCGTGGCCCTGATGACTGGCCACGGCGGGACGCGGCCGATCGGTCGGCAGCTCCAGTTCGGCCGGCGCCCCGGCCAGCGTCTCGCGCCAGTACGCCAACTGCCGGGAGAGCACGCTGTCCGGGTCCTGCTCGTCGCCGAGCAGCTCCCGCTGCCACAGCACGTAGTCCGCGTACTGCACCGGCAGCGGCTCCCACTCCGGTGCCCGACCCGCGGACCGCGCCGCGTACGCCACCGACAGGTCCCGCGCCAGCGGCGCCGTCGACCAGCCGTCCCCGGCGATGTGGTGAACCACCACCACCAGCGCGTGTTCGTCCTGGCTCACCGTGAACAGCGTTGCCCGCACCGGGATTTCGGCAGACAGATCGAACGCGTACGCGACCGCCCCGCTGACTGCGCCGGCCAGCTCCTCCTGCGAAACCGCCTCGACCGCAAGCTCGAAGCCGCTGTCCTCGACCTTGAGGGCCTGCTGGTACGGCTCCCCGTTCTCGACCACGAAGACCGTGCGCAGCACCTCGTGCCGCCCCACCACGTCCCGCAATGCCTCGGCCAGGGCCTCCCGATCCACAGCCCCGGTCAGCCGCAGCGCCATCGGAATGTTGTAGGTCGCACTCGGCCCCTCCAGCTGGCTCAGGAACCACAGCCGACGCTGCGCAAACGACAACGGAATCATCAGTAGTCCTCCTGCTTACGCATCGGCCGCAGAGTGGGCCTAGCAATGCTCTGGGTCTCGATCTGACTGGCGGGCCGGCCGGCGAGGGCCTCCCGATCCACATCCCGGGCCAGTGGCAGCGCCATCGGAATGGTGTAGGCCGCGCTCGGGCCCTCTGACCGACTCGGGAACCACGGCCGACGCTGTGCAAGCGACAGCGGAATCATCAGTGGTCCTCCTGCTTGCGCATCGGCCGCAGGGCGGGCCTGGCCGTGCTCCGGGTCTCGACCCGACTGGCGAGCCAGTTGGCGAGCCCTTCCGGCGTCCGTGCCTCGAACACCGCCCGGATCGGCAGTTCGGCCCGCAGCAACTCCCGCACTTCACTGACCAGTCGGGTCGCCAGCAGGGAGTGGCCGCCCAGAGCGAAGAAGTCGTCCTCCACGCCGACCCGGTCGAGTCCCAGGACCTGCGCGAACGCCTGGCACAGCAGCTCCTCCTGCACCGTGGCCGGTGCCCGGCCCGCGCCGGCGGCGTACTCGGGGGCGGGCAGGGCCTTGCGGTCGAGCTTGCCGTTCACCGTTAGCGGCAGCTCCTCCAGCACCACCACCGCCGACGGAACCATGTAGGACGGCACTTGCCCAGCCACGAACTCACGGACTATGGCGGCCAGTTCGGTGCTTTCGCCGTCCCCGGTGACATACGCGACCAGGCGCTTGTCACCCGGCACGTCCTCACGCGCGATCACCGCGGCCTGCGCCACCTGCGGGTGCGCGGCCACCACCGATTCCACCTCGGCCGGCTCCACCCGGAAACCGCGGATCTTCACCTGCTCATCCGCACGACCGGCGAACACCAGCCGACCGTCCGCCGACCACTTCACGCGGTCACCCGTGCGGTACAACCGGCCACCCGCCGCACCGAACGGGTCCGCGACGAACCGCTCACCCGTCAGGCCCGGGCGGTTCAGATAGCCGCG
>NZ_JBVHHW010000073.1:0-5754 GCF_055560875.1 Kitasatospora sp. NPDC023118 | reverse complement strand
CTTTCGGTCTCGACAACCTCCAAGCTGCACAGGGGCCCTGTCTTCATGCGGCGACAACGTCGAGATCACCCGAATCGGGAACCCGCGAACACTCGCACTAATCCCAAGCCCCGTGTGGGGTTTGCGGATCGCTTCTGAAACGCACGGGGATGTCACCGACACCCCGCCCCGGACGTCACCGCGCAGACACACGGGCAAAAGGCCAGAAGTACACCACCGGCCACTTCTGGTACCGGTCGTAAAACCACCGGCCAAACGTCCTGAATCCGGCCCCCCTAATGCCACAACGACCACCGGCCAGCTACCCGCTCCCCCGGGTCGAAATGACCAGCCCGGCGCACTCCCGAACTCCGAGGACCAACACGGCGAAAACCCCCAGAACAGGCCACCGGGAAACAGCGCAGACCTTCGGCGATGACCGGGGCCTGACGACCCATCGAAAAGACTGGGTGGTGTCGCCTACGGCGCCACTGGAAAAGAGCGGCGCGGGCATGCCGGGTGGGATCGGCAGCCCCGGCGGGTGCTCAGATCGAGCACCCGTCTCAGAGCGCCCCCAGGGGAGCCTTCCCAGCCGGGCGCCGAGGACGACGACCCGCGTTCCAGATTTCTGGAACAGACCCGGAGAGCCGCCGAGGCTGGGCACGAGCCCGGCACCGAGGCGGCGCAGCGCCGGCCGGGGCGCAGCCCACCGCCGAGGCCTCTCCCGAGGCGGGGCACTACCTCCCGGACGGCGGCCTGACGGCCACCCACACCACGCCCCTGGCCCCGGTACCAGGACGGCGCCGAGACGGGCGGCGAGGCGGCCGCGGGGAACCGCCGACCACCGGCTCCATGCCACGCGCGACGCATCCCCGACGACGGCGGCCAGGACGGCGGCCACCCCACCGGGCGTCCCTTGATGACTCGCGCGAGCCATCCCCCGCCAGGCCGACGGACGGCAGCGGCACCGAGCAGCACGGCACCGAGCAGGACGTCGACCAGGTCCACGACGGTGGCACCCGGACGGCGCCCTGGCGGGCCCCCGGCTCACAGCCTCACAACCCCTACAGGCCACCCCCGCCACCAGGGACAACAGCACCCCAACAACACAACCCCCACAGGCTCACAGCCCCCACCCCACAGGCCATCGCGCCCCGGCCGGACAGCCGCGAGGACGGCGGCGGGACCCGGACGGCGGCGAGGCGAACGCCGAGCAGGACACGGGGACGGCCGCCTCCTGGCCGACGACCACGACCAGGAGCAGCGACCCTAGCGACCCGCACAGCCGGCGAGGACCGGCGGCCGCCCGGACGTCAGCATGATGACTCGCGCGAGCCATCCCCGGGCGACGTCGACGCAGCCGCGAGCAGCAGGCGGCGAAAGGCCGGCGGGCGAACCCAGGACATCGGCCAGCGCGGCCAGGACGACCGGGGTGGACGGTCCTGGCAGACCGGTTGGCAGGCCGGCAGCCAGGCGGCCCGGGGGGCCTCACCCCCACGTTCCAGATTTCTGGAACGAACCGCCCCACGCGCCCAGACCGGACACCGAGGACCAAGTAGCGGGCCGCCGAGGCGAGCAAAGGCCCGGAACCGGACGGCGGCCAAGGCCTCGCCCAAGCCGGTCGGAACGGTGGCGAGCAGCCCGGCACCGAGCAGGACGGACCCGCAAGCAGCCCGCGACCAGGACGGCGGCCGAGGACCTCGCCCAGACTCCGCCGGGACGGCGCCGAGGCGGACGTCCGCAGGCGGCCAGGACGGCGGCGAGCAGGACGTCGACGGCGGCGCCGTCTGACAGGATCACCACCCGGTGCGCGTCACACCCCATTGCCCGTGACGCGCACCACCCCGCACACGGAACACCAGAGCCGAAAACCCCCCGAAAACCCCCGCTAAAAACACCCGGAAAACACTCCCGGAAGCCCCGGAAAGCAATCTCGGAAGACCCGCCCAAACAACCCGTCAAATCCCCGCCCCCGACACCCCATCCCACTCACATGGCATGCCCACGGCGAACATGCACAGCAACCAGACCGGGCTCCACCCGACACGGGCGAAACGAGCGGAACCCGACACCTGGACCGGTCCACATTGGTCCATCCAAACCCGGGCTAAACACCCAAAACACACCAAAAACACCAAGCCGACCTCGCTCAGGTCACACCAGGGGCGCGGCGGGGGCGGCGCCCAGGCTGTTGGCGCGCGGGAGCGGATAGGCATGGGTCCACGCACCCCGGTGACCCCTCAGCCTCGATCAGTGAGGATCCCGGAGAGAACACGTCGCGCGTCACGGGCGCCAGCGCCGTCCTCGCCCAGGCTGTTGGCGCACGAGACGAGCGTCTTCCACAGCGCCCAGCCACGTCCGCGCGCCCACGTCGCATCGTCAACGCCCAGCCGCTCCCGGAACACATCGCGGCCGTCGGCCGAGAGCAACGTCCACGCGACCGCGAGGTCGCAAGCGGGGTCCCCCACGCCACACGTACCGAAGTCGATGACGGCGACGAGCTGCCCGTCCTCAAGGAGCAGGTTTCCCTTGGCAAGGTCACCGTGGAACCAGACGTCGGTCCCGTCCCACCGCGCCTCAAGCGCCTGAGTCCACAACTCGTGTGCCGGCGCGACGTCGATGTGGCCGCGCAGCTCGTCCAGCGCACCGAGCGCCTGCGCCTCGTAGGTCCGCAGCGTCGCTCCACGGAACCAGTTGTGCTTACCAGGCTGTGGCCCTTGTGAGGCATCGATGCTCTGCAACGCGGCGACGAAGTCGGCCAGGCCCACGGCGAAGCGGATCGGATCGACGACTGCCTCGAACGTCGCGGGCGTGCCGTCGATCCACCCGTAGACCGACCACGCGAACGGGTAGGCCGCACCAGGACGCCCCATCGCCAGCGGCACCGGGATCGGCAGCGGGAGAGCCGGTGCCAGCTCGGGCAGCCAACGGTGCTCCTTCTCCACCGCCAAGGCGTACTCCTGCGCGCTGGGCAGGCGCAGCAACATGGTGTCGCCCAAGCGGAAGGTCCAGTTGTCCCAGCCACCGTTCTCCACAGCCGTCACCGGTAACGCGGCCCACTGCGGGAACTGTTCGGCCACGAGCCGCCCCGCCTGCTCGGCACTGACGGTCACCCGCCGGGGCATGGGCCCAAGCTCTGGAACATCGTTCAACAGGTACCCCCCTTGTCCAGCCTCCAGTGTGAGCTGACTTCCTCCTTCCTCGCCCGCCAGTTCTGGTAACCGAACAGCACACCAGGCGGCCGGAGGTCACGCCCCACGCCACAGCACCCAGGACGGCACGGGCCGCAGACCCGCCCGATGCCCACGGACCGTCCGCCGCGTCCACGGCGGACGGTCCGTGGGCATGGAAGCCCTCCACGGCTCGGGCGTCAGGACCCTGCGGGGCCGGGCTCTCCCGCCTCCGCTGTCACCGGAAGCCGATACCCTCCGGCGGGAACGGGCGGCTGACGGGAGTGAACGTGGACATCGAGGAGATGCTGGACCGGCTCGGCGCGGTGATCGGGCCGCCGCCCGCGGGCGGCGTGGTCCCGGTCCCGTGGGAGCAGGGGCCCAGAGCGCTCGGTTTCCAACTGCCCGCCGACTACCGGGCGTTCGTCAACCGGTACGGGATGGTCAGCATCAGCGACGAACTGCACATCTACACACCGTCGACAGCGCCCAGCCCTGACACCGGACAGCCGATCGGCTTCCCGGGGTTCGTCTACTGCACCACAGATCCGTATGGATACACCGCCATGCTGGCCCAGGCCTACGAGGACGGGGACGACGACGAGTGCCCGTATCCGCTGTTCCCGGCCGAGAGCGGGCTGCTGAAGTGGGGGAACAACTGGAACTCCGACCAGTTCTTCTGGCTGATGCGGGGCCCGGACCCGGACCGGTGGCCGGTCGCCGCCAAGTTCGACTCGATGCGGCAGTGGGACCTGTTCGACGGCGGCTTCCTGGAGTTCCTGCTCGCGGCGGTGACGGAACAGTACCCCTACCACGGGGACGTCGTGCCCGGCGGGACGAAGCAAGTCGGTGACGGCCGTGCCTATCGCTTTCGGGGAGACTGGTCGAAGCAGCTTTGGTAGTGAGCCCACGGGACACGGCCAACGGCCGGCTCCAGGCAGCTCCGGACGGCTCCGGCTCTCGGTAACCCGGCCAGCCGTCGCCGTACCGACCACGGTGACCGACCCGGCCGGGCGCTGCCTCCAGGCCGACGGCTCCCTGGCGCGTCCCGGCTCCTGCCCCGCAGCATGGGTTCGATCGCGCAAGCTCGACCGGGTGATCCCGCCGCGTGCCGCGCACGGTCGGTGTCAGGGATGGCGCCACCACAAAGGTTCAGGCACGGATTCCGTGAAGTCGATCGTGCTTCCGTGCGCTGGGTGACGCTCCGTCATAGCCGGGTGGATGCTGACCGCGTGTGAGGAAAACTTCCTTCTGCTCCCGCATCTCGCAGGGGTGCGGGTCGAGTGCGTGGATGTGCGGGACGGGCGCGTGGTGATCGAGGCGTCGACGCTGGAGGAAGTGCCGGTGTCGTGTCCGGGCTGCCGGACTGCGTCAGGTCGGGTGCACAGCAGGTATGGACGGCGCCTGGCCGACGCGCCGTGCGGCGGGCGGGGCGTGGTGATCGAACTGTCGGTGCGTCGGCTGTTCTGCGACAACGGGGACTGCCCGCGGGTCACCTTCGCCGAGCAGATTGAGGGGCTGACCTACCGCTACGGCCGACGGACGCCGGTCCTTCAGCGGATGCTCGGTGCCCTCGGCGTCGTCCTGGCTGCTCGGGCCGTGGCCCGTCTCGCGCTGCTGCTCGGCATCGTGATCAGCCGGATGACCGTCCTGCGCCTGGTCATGGCGCTGCCGGACCCTGCCTGGGCGACCCCGCGCGTGCTCGGCATCGACGAGTTCGCCACCAGGAAGGGCCACCGCTACGGCACCATCCTGGTCGACTGCGAGACCCACCAGCCCCTTGACCTGCTCCCGGACCGCGACGCGGACAGCGTCGCCGCCTGGCTGCGCGAGCACCCCGGCGTCGAGATCGTCTGCCGCGACCGCGCACAGGTCTTCGCGGACGGCGCCCGCGCCGGAGCGCCCAACGCCCAGCACTGTGCGGACAAATGGCACGTCTGGCACAACCTCGGCGAGGCTGTTGAACGCCTCGTCTCCCGCCATCGCGCCCTGCTCCGCGACCTTGTCGAACCCGCGCCTGAGCCCGAGCCGCCGGGACCAAAGCCCGCATCGGCCGAGGCATTCGAGGCTGCCACAGAGCCGTCCGAGCCCTACCCGCAGGGGAAGTTCCTCGACCGGCTCCGCGACACCCACGCGGCCGTCCGCGCCCAGATCGAGCAGGGCTTGAGTCTGCGCGAGATCGCCCGACGCCTCGGCCTCGGACGCAACACCGTTCGCAAGTACGCCCGCGCGGCCAGCCCGGAGGCGATGCTGCACGGCCAGTGGCAGAACCGGACCAGCAAGCTCGACCGGTTCAAGCCCTACCTCGACCAGCGCATCGTCGAAGGCTGCACGAACGTGTCCCGGCTCCACCGCGAGCTGCAGGAACGCGGGGCTCGCTGCAGCTACAGCACGCTGCGCGACTACGTCCGGCCGCTACGGCCCGACCGACAGTCCCCGGGGAGCCCGCCGCCCATCGCCCGGCCGCCCTCTCCCCGCGAGGCCACCGGCTGGATCATGCGCCACCCCGACCACCTACGTGAGGACGACCAGCAACAGCTCAAGACCCTGCTGGCCCGCTCACCCGAACTCACGGCCGCCGCAACCCACGTCCGCACCTTCGCCA
>NZ_JBVHHW010000072.1:0-6092 GCF_055560875.1 Kitasatospora sp. NPDC023118 | reverse complement strand
GGATCAGACGAAGGCCGCTTCTACGTACGACAGTTACCGGAACGAGTGATCAAGTTCGACGGCCCGTTCGAGCTCGGTGGTTAAAGAACAAGCTAGGGCCTGTTGCGAAAGTGCTGGTCACAGCTACTCAAGTGCGTCAAAGGCACTTGTCGACAGTCGATGGCTGCAGGTCTGCGAACGGCTGGTGCTGATGGCTGTCGGTGGTCGTGCTTAGGATGACGATCATGAGTCTGACAGCAGTAATGATCACGATGGATTGTGCGGAACCACAGGAGTTGGCTCAGTGGTGGGCCACTGCGTTGGGAGGCGAGATCGCCCAGGACCACGGCGACTTCGTCATCGTCAGGGCGCATCCGTTGGCACTGGGTTTCCAGCGTGTGGCCGAAGAGCGGCGGGGCAAGAACCGTGTACACGTCGACTTCGCTGCCGTGCCCGGCACGGGTCTGGCGGAGGAGGTGGAGCGGCTGGTCGCTCTGGGTGCGAGCGTCGTTGGCGAGCACAGCATTCCGGGTCTCACCTGGACTGTGCTGCAGGACCCGGCCGGCAACGAGTTCTGCGTCCACTAAGGAGCGTTGCGACCGTGCTGGTCACAGCCACTCGTTGATGGCTGCGACCAGCACCGTTGCCTCGTAGCGCACGGCCAACTTGTCGTACCTCGTGGCCGCAGCTCGATGGCGCTTGAGGCGATTGATTCCGCACTCCACCGCGTGGCGCTCCTTGTAGTCGTCCTTGTCGAACTTCGGCGGGCGCCCGCCATGGGAGCCGAGCTTCTTGCGGGTTCGGACCTGGTCGGCCTTCTCCGGGATGGTGCACTCGATCCTGCGTCTGCGCAGGTGGGAGCGGTTCGCGCGAGATCCGTAGGCTTTGTCGGCGCGGACCCTGTCGGGTGTGGTGCGTGGCCGTCCGGGGCCGGTGCGGGGGACGCGGATGCGTTCGAGGACCGGCTGGGTGGGCTGTCGTGCCAGTGCCCGGCGGTGATCAGCAACGAGAGCGGTTTCTGCCCCTGTTCGGTCGCAAGGTGGATCTTCGTGGTCAGGCCGCCCCGGGATCGTCCGAGCCCGTGGTCGTCCGGCTCGGTGTCGATTCCGCCGGGCGGCTCGCGCTGAAGATCCCTTTTTTACGCGCGCCGGCGGCGTGCTGGTGGGCGCGACAGACAGTCGAGTCCACGCTCACATCCCAGGTGATCAGGCCCTGCGCGTCGGCCTGGACCTGCAGTTGTTCCAGGATCCGCTTCACGTGCCTTCGCGCTGCCACCGGCGGGACAGGTCGTAGATCCGGTCCCACGGGCCGTATCGCTCGGGGATGTCCCGCCATGGTGTGCCCGCCCGAGTCCGCCACCGTATCCCGTCGATCAGTTGCCGACGCGTCCACGTCCGCGGCCTCCCCGGCTTCTTCCCCGCCGGCAGCAACGGCTCCAGCCGAGCCCACTGTCGGTCTGTCAGATCCCCTCGCGCCACACCGTGATCATTGCAACTCAAGATCCATTTTCGCAACAGACTATCCGACCCCGAGCGGCACGCCCGCCGTGCCCGACACCGGCATGGAGGGCCACGAGCTGCAGGACGCGGACGCCTACTCTCGCCGCGTCGTGGGCTGGCAGGTCGTGAGCCACATGCGCACCGACCTGCCGCTGGACGCGCTGGAGATGGCCCTGTGGCGGCAGAAGATCAAGAAGGACGCCGGCCTGATCCACCACGGCGACAGGGGGTCGCAATATGTGTCCATCCGCTACACGGAGCGACTGGCCGAGGTCGGCGCGTCCGCGTCGGTCGGCTCCGTCGCGGACTCGTACGACAACGCCATGGCCGAGGCTCTGAACGGCACGTTCAAGGCCGAGTTGATCGAGCACCAGGGGCCGTGGCGGGACTTCGACCAGGTCGAGCGGGCCGTGTTCCAGTGGGTGGCGTGGTACAACAGTGAGCGCCTCCACTCCGCCCTCGACTACGTCCCGCCGGACGAATACGAACAGGCGTATTGGGCGAGTCTGGAGCAACACCCGCAAGCCGCTTGATCACACGATCGCGGACTCCATCAAACGCGGGGCAGCTCAGTAGAGGCGGCAGGGGAGTCTTCGAGAGACTTTCTACTGTTTGGCTGCCCGTAGACCGTATCTGCTAACTCTGATCACTGGGCCGGAGGCCGGGGCGAGGAGTCACAGGTCCCGTCCTCCCGACAGTGATGTCGGAGCCCCGCTGACTGAAGGCTGGGACAGCCGGACCACGGGCAGTGTCCCACCGGTCCCTGTGTCCCCGCGGACGGCTGCGACTGTGGCGGTGACCTCCTCGGCGTCGGCGAGCACGCGGTTTCGAGTGCCCCGATTAGTTCTGACATAGCGTCAGTAAAGTCAGCATTGGGTCAGCATTGGTCCTGTCAGACGCTGTCGCGGGTGGTCGGACCGTGTCATGCGTCGAGTGCGGAAGCGAGTGTCGATGGGGGCACTTCGAGGTGAGCGCAGGGGGCTTCTGGTCGGCGGCGTGGGGGCCCGGGCCACCACACCGCCGACCACCTAACGCGCAGGTCAGCGCATGTTTCCGCGGGGCTTCAGGGGGATGCCGGGGAGCTCGGGGGCGGGCAGGCGGTCGCCCGGGTAGCCCTGGACCTCGCCGAAGCGGTCGGAGTTCGCAGAGCTCATCCATTCCTCGCGGGCTCGGGTGATGTCTTCGTGAGACCGCCCGATGAAGTTCCACCACATACCACGGTTCTGCCGTTTCTTCCCAGCTCAGGGGCTTGATCGACCATCCGGGGTCAGCAAAAGGTCAGCAAGACGCCGGGGAGTCGACAACCATGGCCACCATCAACCTCGTCCGCGGCATGGGCAGCTTCTTCAAGGAGTGCGAGCACCCCGAGAGCCGGTGGCCGAGGTGCCCGCACGAGTACAAGATCCGCTATCGCAACGCGGCCGGGAGGCAGACCGAGGAGGCCGGATTCGCCGCCCAGGACAAGGCGAAGGCTAGGCTCGCCGAGGTCTACCAGGCGAGGAAGAACGCCCCGCAGAGCCAGCGCAAGGCGGAACGGATTCAGAAGTACGGCCCCATGCAGTTCGAGCCCTACGTCGAGGAGTGGAAGGCCAGCCAGCGGCACCTCCGCGCCGCCTCGCTCCGCCAACTTGACTCGCTCCTCGAACATCACATCTACCCCGCGTTCCGGAGCCGTCGGATGGGCACCTTCGACCACAAGGTCGTCGATGCCTTCATCCAGACCATGGAACGAAACGGCGTCGGCCTGGCTACCCAGTCCAACGCCTTCGACAAGCTCAAGTCGATCCTGCTCGACGCCCACCGCCTTGGCCTCTACGACGAGAGTCCGCTCGACGGCGTCACGCCGCCCCAGTACGACCCGAAGCGAGCCGTCATCCCCTCCCGCGCCCTGCTCCAGGGAATACGCACCGCCGGCGACGACGCCTTCCTCCTCATCGCCGACCTCATGAGCGGCTGCGGTCTGCGCAACGGCGAGGCCGCCGCGGTCAACGTCAACAACATCGTCGCCGATGACGTCTACCGTGTCACCGAACAGGTCAACCAGATCACCAAGGACTACGCCCCGCTCAAGCACCGCAAGAAGGGCGAGTACCGCGACGTCCCGCTACCGGCCCGTGTGAGGCACTCCATCGAGTGGTACGCCGACAAGTACGGCACCGTCGGCGGCTTCCTTCTCCGCCACCCCCGGGACCTCCGCAAGCCCTTCCCACACCACATCCTGAACAACCTCTGGCAGCGCGTCGTCAAGCAGGCCGACGGCGTCGACATCCCCAAGGGCATGACGCTCTACGGTCTCCGTCACTTCTTCGCGTCGAACTGCCTCAGCCACAACATCCCGATCACCGATGTCGCAGAGTGGATGGGCCACAGGAGCATCGACGTCACGTTCAAGATCTACCGCCACCTCATGCCCGGCTCCATCGGCCGTGCCGCCGAGGTCCTCGACCTCGGCCTGGCTGCCTGAACACATAGGGAGGGCCTGCCCGGTGGGCAGGCCCTCCCCCGTCGCTGCCAGGTCACTCAGCGGACATGCGCTGCTGCCTCACCCACGCCTGGAGCTCACTCACCTTGAACTGCAACTTCGCGTTCGGTCCACACCCGAACTTATAAGGAAGCAGTCCCAACCTGGGCGCCTCCCGGTACACCCACGGAACCGACATGTTCAGATACTCGGCCGTTTGCTTGACGTCCATGAACTGCGGCTGCATCGCTCCTCCACGACGGGCTCTCGAACAAGTCCAACGCGGAGCACTATCGGTGCGAACATCGGATTGGCTCAGGCCGAGGCCTCGTGGTAGGTCGCCGCGAGCCGACGCCTGGGCTTGCAGAACGGCCCGGCCCAGCGCCGGTCACAAAGTCTTGATCGGTTAGTACTCCAGCCGTAGATCGTGATCTTCATGGATGGAGGGCGGCCTGGCGGCGGTAGTGGCTGCGGCGGGCTCGGGCCTGGTGGCGTCGGCGCCAGGTGGACCAGCGAAGCAGGTGGGCCGCGTCGCGGGCGGGCCGGACGACCAGGCCGGTGAACAGTCGTTGGAGCTCGTTGCAGGTGAGTGGGATCAGTCCGTCGGGGCTGGTCCCGTCGTCGGCGGGCGTCTGCTCCGGGCGTTCGAGGGCGGCGGTGACGACCAGGAAGGCGTGGGCGAGCATCGCGAGGGTGACCCAGCGGTGCCAGGAGGTCCAGCGGCGGACCTGATGCTCGTCCAGCCCGGCCAGGCCCTTGCCGGACTGGAAGGTCTCCTCCACCGTCCAGCGCCGCCCCGCTACCCGCACCAGGTCCAACAGCGGCACCTGGGTGGGCGAGAAGCAGCGGCAGAAGGCGAGTTCGCCGCTTCGGCGGTTTCGGCGGACCAGCAGCCACCAGTGCCCCGGCCGGCCGTCCGGGCCGTCGATGTCGACCTGGGCCCAGTCGTAGAAGCGCTCGCCCTTGGCCCCGGCCCCGGCGGAGCCGTGCGGTACGCCGCGATTCGTATCTGCTTGGCGAGGTCTGGTTGGGACTGGTCGAGCAGGGCCGCCTGCGCGGCCAGCTGCCGTGACTGGGCGTTGGCGTGCTGGCGGACGCTGTTGTCGTGCTCGTCGACTGCTACGCCCGCACCGGCGCCGCCGACGATGACCAGGGCCAGTGCGACCGCGAGGCGACCGGTGCGGTACCTTCGCGCGTGCCGGTCGGCCTGACGCAGCGTCCGGGCGAACCTGATGTCGCCGGGTTTGGGCGCCTTGGCGACGTCGAGCCGGTTCGCCTCGGGCACCACGAGGCGAAGACCGTCGCGGCGGGCGGCCAGCAATTTGGCCTCCAGGTCACCGATCCTGACGAGATATTCGCTCCCGTCAAGCGCACCGGTGACCGCTGTCCGGGGCCGCAGCCCGCGGACGAGCCCACGCAGCCCGGCAACGCCGGGCCGTCCGGCCCGCGGGCGGCGCAGCAGCTCGCGCAGGCCCAACGCGAAGGCCAAGCCGAGCGAGGGGCCTTCGAGCCGGGCCGGGGCCGCCTGTCCGCCAGACAGGACGATGCGCCACAGTACGCAGCGCCGCTCGCGCCGCTGCCCAGCTAGGGTCTGTGTGATGTTGTGATCAATCAGTGGCCGGCAGGAGATCATTGATCCAGATCATCGAGGCGCGGAGGTGAAGGCCGGCGAGGTAGCTTTCCGGGCTCTTGTCATACCGGGTCGCGATGCCTCGCCAGGCCTTCAGCTTGTTGATCAGGCGCTCGACGGTGTTCCGCTCCTTGTAGAGCCCAGCGTCGTAGCTGACGGGCCGGCCGCCCTTGCTGCCCTTCTTCTTCCGGTTGGCGGCCTGGTCCTTCTTCTCCGGGATGACCGCCTTGATGCGGCGTTTACGCAGGTGGGCACGGTTGCCGCGGGACGAGTAGGCCTTGTCCCCGGCGACCGCGTCCGGCAGGGTGCGGGGACGGCCGACGGGCCCGCGGACCCGTACCTTCTCCAGCACGGGGATGAACTGCGGGCTGTCCGCGGCCTGCCCCTCGGTCAGCACGAACACCAGCGGACGACACTTTCGGTCGCCAGCGCAATGGATCTTGCTGGTCTGTCCGCCCCTGGAGCGCCCAAGCAGGGCAGCTTTCAGCCGGAGCTTGCGCCGGCGCCGGATTCGTCGGTGTTC
>NZ_JBVHHW010000071.1:0-6856 GCF_055560875.1 Kitasatospora sp. NPDC023118 | reverse complement strand
CGGGGTTTGACGCCCCGTCCGACGTTTCAAACTCTAGCCGATCCCCGCTCCGAAAAGCGAATCGACCGCAATCCGATAAAACGCGCACGCCGAATAAACACCGAGCCGCACCGCGAGAACGCGAAAACGACCGGAACGAATCGGAAATGGTGTTTCAGAGGATTAGCCGCCCCGGGACCGTCCGCGCAGATGCGTGTCCGGTGCTCCCTGCCAGGCAGCTCGAAGGACTGTACGCGCTTCGGCCGGCGAATGCAAACGGCATGCAGAAGGGCTGGTCGGCCCCGGGAGAGGGGGTCGACCAGCCCTACTGCGGCGCGAGGCTCAGGGGCCCGGGCTCAGCTGTTGGTGGGGAAGCCGAGGTTGATACCGCCGTGCGACGGATCCAGCCAGCGCTGGGTCACGGCCTTGCCGCGGGTGAAGAAGTGCACGCCGTCCGGGCCGTACGCGTGGGTGTCGCCGAAGAGCGAGGCCTTCCAGCCGCCGAAGGAGTAGTAGGCGACCGGCACGGGGATCGGCACGTTGATGCCGACCATGCCGACCTCCACCTCGAACTGGAAGCGCCGGGCCGCGCCGCCGTCGTTGGTGAAGAGGGCGGTGCCGTTGCCGTACGGGTTGGCGTTGATGAGCGCCAGGCCCTCCTCGTAGGAGGCGACGCGCACGACCGAGAGGACCGGGCCGAAGATCTCGTCGTTGTAGACGGACATGCCGGGCTTCACGTGGTCGAACAGCGTGGGGCCGAGCCAGAAGCCGTCCGCGGTCGGGGCGCCGTTCTTGTCCTCGGTGGTGATCGGGTGCTTGCGGCCGTCCACGGCGAGCTCGGCGCCGTCGGCGAGGCCGGACTCGACGTAGGAGGTGACCTTGTCGCGGTGCTGGCCGGTGACCAGCGGGCCCATCTCGGAGTCGCCGTTGCAGCCGGGGCCGACCTTCAGGCCGGCCATCCGGTGCTTGATCTTGTCGACCAGCTCGTCGCCGATCGGGTCGACCGCGACCAGGACGGAGACGGCCATGCAGCGCTCGCCGGCCGCGCCGAAGCCGGCGTTGACGGCGGCGTCGGCGGCGAGGTCGAGGTCGGCGTCCGGCAGGACCAGCATGTGGTTCTTGGCCCCGCCCAGGGCCTGCACGCGCTTGCCGTAGCGGGTGCCGGTCTCGTAGACGTAGCGGGCGATCGGGGTGGAGCCGACGAAGCTGACGGACTTGATGTCCGGGTGCTCCAGCAGGCGGTCGACGGCCACCTTGTCACCGTGCACGACGTTGAAGACGCCGTCCGGCAGCCCGGCCTCCTTCCAGAGCTCGGCCAGGAAGTTGGCGGCCGACGGGTCCTTCTCCGAGGGCTTCACCACGACGGTATTGCCGGCCGCGATGGCGATCGGGAAGAACCACATCGGCACCATCGCCGGGAAGTTGAACGGCGAGATGATCGCGACCGGTCCGAGCGGCTGGCGGATCGAGTAGACGTCGATGCCGGTGGAGGCCTGCTCGGTGAAGCCGCCCTTGAGCAGCTGCGGGATGCCGCAGGCGTACTCCACGACCTCCAGGCCGCGGGCGATCTCGCCCAGCGCGTCCGAGTGCACCTTGCCGTGCTCGGACACGATGATCGAGGCCAGCTCGTCCCGGCGGGCGTTCAGCAGCTCGCGGAAGGCGAAGAGCACCGTGGTCCGCTTGGCCACCGAGGCGGTGCGCCACTCGGCGAAGGCCGAGGCCGCGGCGGCCACGGCCTGGTCGACCTCGGCGATCTCGGCGAAGTCGACGCGGCCGGAGACCTGGCCGGTGGCCGGGTCGAAGATGTCACCGCGGCGGGGCGCCGCGCCGGCGGTGGCGACGGGGCTGCCGCCGATCCAGTGAATGATGTGCTTGCTCAAGGTCCGTCTGCCTCCGAAGTCCCGGGCGGCGTCCTGCCACCGGTCCGGTCTGGCGCCGCCCGCGCGAGGGTTGGGCGACGGGAATTCACGGGGCTACCGCGCTCATCTCCCAGTCTGGTGGCCGTCCCGGCGGGGCTCAACGAACAGGCTGACGGGGATCGCGGATTCAGCCTTACAGGTCGTCCGGTCGCTACTCCGAACGCGTAAACCCCCAGCCCATGACTCAGGGCTCCTCGTCCTCCAGGTACGGGTCGTGCAGCCCGTCCGCCGCCTCCTGGGTCTCCAGCAGGTCCAGCCGCAGGTCCTGTGCCCAGGCCAGCGCCCACCGCTTCAGCCCGTCCACCGACCCGGCCTCGACACCCCGGGCGCGGAACCGGCCGTCCGCGGCCTCGGCCAGCGTCTCCAGTCGGTCGGCGAGCGCGGACGGCTGGAACTCCGGGTCCAACTCTCCAGCCAGTGCGAGCAGTTCGCCCTCCCGGTAGCAGCGGGTGAGGGCGTGCACGTCGATCAGGTCACGCGGCATGCCCCGGTCGACCAGCAGCGCGGTGGTGAGCGCCGCCGCGTCCTCCAGGGCGACCACCGGCAGCACCACCGGCGGCTCGTCCTGTGCCGGGGCGCCCAGGTCGAGCCGGACCGGCCGGTGGCCGAGCGGTTCCTTCCGCAGCTCCACCGAGTGGGCGCGCCCACCCAGCGCCAGCCGTACGGTCAGCTGCTCCAGGCGCGGGGTGCCGGGCCGCTCGACGACTCCGCCGCCCACAGCGCGGTAGGCCTCGGCCAGCGCGGCGCCCACCTCCGGCAGGTCGGCGCCGCCGGTCGCCAGGGTGAGCCCGTCCTGCGCGCAGGCCGCCACGCCGTGGGCACGCAGCGCGTGCCCACCGGCCAGCGCCAGTCCGTACCGGGCGCAGACAGGCGCGGCCAGGGCGGCCAGGCGCAGCTGGGCGCGGCCCGGTCGCAGGGCGGCGTCGACGGCGTGCGGAGCGGTGGTCACACCTCCAGTCTGACGCGACCGCCCGCCCCGTGCGCCGCGCCGCGGGATGCGCGGGCGCTCACCAGCCGGTGAGCCCGGCCGCCGCCTCGTGCAGGGCGAGCTCCAGGAGCGCCGGGTCGTTGAGCCGCCCGGAGCCGTCGGGCGGGACCAGCCATCGCGCGCCCCGGCTGCTGCGTTCGGGGTGCGGGACGACGATCCAGGTGCCCTCCCCCGCGCAGCGCACGCTGGTGCCGACCCAGCGGGCGGCGGTGCCGACCGGCACCAGGAAGCTGACGTGCTCGTCCCCGAAGTCGGTGAGCACCGGGCCCCAGGAGCCGGTGTCCAGCAGGTCCAGCGCAGAGCGCCCGAGCCGTCCGGGGACGGAGAGGACGTCCCAGCGGTGTCCGGCCGGTAGCAGCATCAGGCCCAGCCCGGAGCGTTCCCACTGTGCCCGGAAGGCCTCCGGGTCCGGTGCCACCTGGGCGAGCCAGTGCAGTCCGGTGCTCTCCATGTCGTGTCCCCGCTTCTCGCCGTTCGTCCTGGTCGGACGGCGGGAGACCGAGACCCGCCGTCACCAGGAAGAGGCGGACGGCGGGTCCCTCTTACACGGGTCGCATGACTCAGGTCACGCGGCCCGGATCGCGTGAGCGGGCGCGCTGAGACGGCGCGTTGAGGCGGCGCGCGTGACCCGGGTCGCGTGTCGCGCTGGGCTGGGTCAGCTGTCGAAGCCGAGCCCCAGTCGGTCGAGCGTGCGCAGCCAGAGGTTGCGGTGGCCGCCGTTGCGGTCGGACCGCTCCAGCGACCGGGTGGTGATCTCGATCCCCGCCCAGCGCACCGGTTCGGGCGGGAACGGCAGCGGCTTGGAGCGCACCATGTCCAGCGAGGTGCGTTCGGTGCGCTCGCCGGCGAGCAGGTCGAGCATCACCTCGGCGCCGAAGCGGGTCGCGCCGACGCCGAGCCCGGTGTACCCGACCGCGTAGGCGACCTTGCCCCGGTACGCGGTGTCGAAGAACGCCGAGAACCGGCTGCAGGTGTCGATGGCGCCGCCCCAGGCGTTGGTGAAGCGCAGCCCCTCCAGCTGCGGGAAGCAGCGGAAGAAGTGGTTGGCCAGGGTGCGGAAGGTCTCCGGCCGCTGGTCGTACTCGTGCCGGACGTGGCCGCCGAAGTGGTAGACGGCGTCGTAGCCGCCCCAGAGGATCCGGTTGTCGGCGGAGAGCCGGAAGTAGTGGAACTTGTTGGCGCTGTCGCCCAGCCCCTGCCGGCCGCGCCAGCCGATCGCGGCGAGCTGCTCGTCGTCGAGCGGCTCGGTCATCAGCGCGTAGTCGTACACCGGCACGATGTACGGACGGACGCGCTTGAGCAGGGACGGGAAGACGTTGGTGCCGAGCGCGACCCGGCGGGCGAACACCCGGCCGTACGGGGTGCGGGCGGCCATGCCGCTGCCGTACTCCCGCAGGTCGGTGGCCCGGGTGTGCTCGAAGACCCGCACGCCCTGGCTCAGGCAGGCGTCCTTGAGGCCCCAGGCGAGCTTGGCGGGGTGGACCATCGCCACCCCCTCCTTGTCCCAGAGGCCGCCGAGGAAGGTCGGCGAGTTCACCTCGGCGCGCAGCTGGTCGGCGTCCAGGACGGTGAGGTCGAAGCCGTACCGGGCGACGGCCTCGGCGATCTCGTGCAGCTCCTCGACCTGGTGGGGCTGGGTGGCGATGTCGATCTCGCCGGTGCGCTCCCACTCGGCGTCGATGCCGTAGCGCTTGAGGGCGGCCTCGATGCCGTCGAGGTTGGCGGCGCCGAGGCGTTCCAGCTGGGCGAGTTCGGCGGGCCATCGCTGCAGGCCGTTGCCGAAGCCGTGGGTGAGGCTGGCCGCGCAGAATCCGCCGTTGCGCCCGGACGCGGCCCACCCGACCTCGTTGCCCTCGACCAGCACGACGTCCAGTGAGGGGTCGCGCTCCTTGGCGATGAGGGCGGTCCACAGGCCGGAGTAGCCGCCGCCGACGACCAGCAGGTCGCAGGTGGTGTCGCCGACCAGCGCGGGCAGCGCCTCCGGCCGGCCGGGGTCCTCCAGCCAGAAGGGGGTGGGCCTGGCGTCACTGAGTGCGCGGGCGGAGTCCATGCATTATCAGCCACTTTCTGCGAATAGATGACGGTTGTGAGCCACCGCTGCCGACCGTACGTCAGGCGATACGTCAGACGGTGGCCTTCCGACGGTTGCCGAGCCACTGCCCGACGACGGTCAGCGCGACCGCGGCGACGAACATCGCGGTGCCGATGACGTTCACCTGCACCGGGATGCCGCGCTGCGAGGCGCCCCAGACGAACATCGGGAAGGTGACCGTGGTCGGGCCCGAGTTGAACTGGGTGATGATGAAGTCGTCGAAGGAGAGCGCGAAGCTGAGCAGCGCACCGGCGGCGATTCCGGGCGCGGCCAGCGGCAGGGTGACCCTCAGGAAGGTCTGGGTAGGGGTCGCGTAGAGGTCCTGGGCGGCCTGTTCGAGCCTCGGGTCCATGCTCATCACGCGCGCCTTGACCGCCGTCACCACGAAGCTGAGGCAGAACATGATGTGCGCGATGAGGATGGTGGTGAAGCCGAACGGGATGCGCATGTTGAGGAACAGCGTCCCCAGCGAGGCGGCCATGACCACCTCGGGCATGGCCATCGGCAGGAAGATCATCGCGGTGGTGGCCGAGCGGCCGCGGAAGCGGTAGCGGGCCAGCGCGAAGGCGACCATGGTGCCGAGCACGGTGGCGCCGATGGTGGCGAGCACCGCGATCTGCAGGCTGAGCGAGAGCGACTGGCACATGTCGGCCACGCCGCAGGGGTTGGTCCAGGCGTCGGTGGAGAACTCGTTCCACTCGTAGTTGAACTTGCCGACCGGCTTGTTGAACGAGAAGGCCAGCACGACCAGGTTGGGCAGCACCAGGTAGGCGAGGGCCAGCAGGCCGGCCAGCACCACCAGGTGGGCGCGGATCCACTTGGAAATCCGGGACATCAGACCAGTTCCTCCGTCCCGGCCTTGCGCATGTAGACCGTCACCATGCCCAGGATCAGGGCCATCAGGATGAAGCTCAGCGCGGCCGCCGTGGGGTAGTCGAGCACGTTCAGGAACTGCTTCTGGATGCCGTTGCCGACCATCTGCTCGCTCGGCGAGCCCAGCAGCTGGGCGTTGATGTAGTCGCCGGAGGCCGGGATGAAGGTGAGCAGGGTGCCCGCGACCACGCCCGGCAGCGAGATCGGGAAGGTGACCTTGCGGAAGGTGGTGAACGGCCGGGCGTACAGGTCGCCGGCCGCCTCGTGCAGCCGGGGGTCGATCCGCTCCAGCGAGGTGTACAGCGGCAGGATCATGAACGGCAGGAAGTTGTACGTCAGACCGCAGACCACCGCGAGCGGGGTGGCCAGCACCCGGTCCCCGGAGGTGAGGCCGAGCGCGTTGGTGACGTCCAGGACGTGCAGGGTGTTCAGCGCGCCGACCACCGGCCCGCCGTCGGACAGGATGGTCTTCCAGGCCAGCGTGCGGATCAGGAAGCTGGTGAAGAACGGAGCGATGACCAGGATCAGGATGACGTTGCGCCAGCGCCGGTTCGCCTTGAAGGCGATGGTGTACGCGAGCGGGTAGCCGACGGCCAGGCAGAGCACGGTGGCGATCGCCGCGTAGGAGAACGAGCGGGCGAAGTGCCACTTGTACTCGACCAGGGCGTCCCAGTAGGTCGAGATGTGCCAGGTGACCTTGAATCCCTCTTCGAGCGAGCCGGTCTGCAGTGAGGTGGACGCCTGGTACACCATCGGCACGGCGAAGAACACGACCAGCCAGGCGATGCCGGGCAGCAGCAGCCAGTACGGGGTGAGCTTGCGCCTCGGCTTCGGTTCCCGGCCCGACGACGGGCTGCGATCCGGGGGTACGGCCTGCGGCGGCGCGGCCGGGGTGGTGGTGGTCATGCGGCCTCCGTAAGTTGTTAGGCGGCCCGGGAGGGCCGGATGTGGCTGATGCGGTCTTGCCTTCTGTGGCTCCCGAGGAGTGGCCGTCCGGCTCTCCGG
>NZ_JBVHHW010000070.1:0-7705 GCF_055560875.1 Kitasatospora sp. NPDC023118 | reverse complement strand
CCGGAGAGCCGGACGGCCACTCCTCGGGAGCCACAGAAGGCAAGACCGCATCAGCCACATCCGGCCCTCCCGGGCCGCCTAACAACTTACGGAGACCGCATGTCAGAGCACGCTCCGGAGGAGGGCCGTACGGCCCGCAAGCGCAAGGCGATCATGGAGGCGGCCACCGAGCTGTTCCTGAGCAAGGGCTACCCGGGCACCAGCATGGACGAGATCGCGGCCATGGCGGCGGTGTCGAAGCAGACCGTCTACAAGCAGTTCACCGACAAGGAGTCCCTGTTCGGCGCCATCATCCTGAATGCAAGCAGCAAGGTCGGCCTGTTCGTCGACGCCATCACTACGCTCCAGGACACCGACGACCTCGACCGAGACCTGCGCGAACTCGCCCGCCGCTACATCTCCACCGTCATCCAGCCCCAGGGACTCCAACTGCGTCGACTGCTCATCGCCGAAGCCGGCCGCTTCCCCGAGGTGGCCCGTGACTACTACCGGCGGGCGCCCGAGCGCACCATCAGAGCCCTCGCCGACTGCTTCCAGCACCTCGCCGGGCGAGGACTACTGCGGATCACCGATCCGCTCCTCGCCGCCAGCCACTTCGCCTGGCTCGTCCTGGCCATCCCGATGGATCACGCGATGTTCCACGGCTACGACGGGACCCGGCCCGCCGCCGACCTCGAACGCCTCGCGGACGAAGGCGTTCGCGTATTCCTGGCCGCCTACCGCTGACACCAGTCGCCAGGTGAATCCATCCGCTGGCTCTTGCTTCGCACCTCACGCCAGCGCCTGCCCTCAGCCTCGATCGCGTCATCACAAGAGGCGAATCGACGCTGTTGGTGATCTTCACAAGCGACGGGTTCGAACCCGTCGCTTGTGAAGATCACCAACAGCGTCCAGAGGTTGTGCCAGAACCCCGCCAGAGGCGGCTGCGTGTTTTACATGCCGCCGACTTTGCTGATCCGTGTTGCTTTTTACTTATGCGAGTAAACCCCGGTAATGCCGGTCCGGACACCGGCTGGACCTTCACCACCGACGCGCGGCGCACCCAGATCGTCGCTGCCGCCATCGAGACCGTCGCCGAACTCGGCTACGCCCGAGCCTCGTTCGCGCAGATCGCCAAGCGGGCGAAGACCTCCAGCGTGCGACTGATCTCGTACCACTTCAACGGCAAGGAGGACCTCTTCCAGGCCGTCGTCGACACCGTCCAGGAGCGGGTGCGCGTCTTCATGCAGCCGCGCATCCGCGCGCACACCGAACCGGCCGCGATGCTGGCCGCGTACATCGAGTCCAACCTGGAGTTCATGGCGGAGCACCCGGCCGAGGTCCGAACGCTCGTCGACGTTCTCGCAGGCGCCCGCCGGGAGGACGGCGGCCCGCTGGTCAGCTCGGCCGGCTTCGACACCCCGGTCGCCCTGCTGGTGCAACACCTGCGGGACGGCCAGGACAGCGGCGCCTTCCGCCGGTTCGACCCGGAGGCGATGGCCACCGCGATCCGCGCCTCGATCGACGCGGCCGCAAACCGGCTCGCTGTCGGGGACGACTTCGACCCGCGCGCCTACGGGCGCGAACTCGTCACCCTGTTCGCCCTCGCGACCAGGAACGAGGAGGCGTCGTGACCGCCCACGCGGCTGCCCGCCACACCGGCGCCCTGTTACCGCTGCTGCTCGACCTCATCCTGCCGTTCGGCCTCTACTACGGGCTGCGCGCCGCGGGCGTGGACCAGTGGTGGTCCCTGCTCTGGTCGGCCGCACTGCCGGCGGCCACCATCCTCATACGGCTGGTCCGAACCCGCCGCCTCGACTTCCTCGCCCTGCTGATCCTCTGCATGATAGGCCTCGCCCTGGTGCTCTCCTCGCTCACCGGCGACCCACGCGCGCTGCTGGTCCGCGAGGCCTGGACGGGCATGCTCGGCGGACTGATCGGCCTCTGGCTACTGGCCTCGGTCGGCTACGGCCGCCCGGCCCTGATGGTCGTCTTCCGCTCCTTCGTGCAGGCCAAGGCGGGCGAGGACGGGCTGCACGCCTGGGAGGGCCGCTGGCACCAGGACGCCGCCTTCCGCCACGGCCTGCGGGTACTCACCACGGTCTGGGGCGCGGCCAGCCTGCTCAACGCCCTCGCCCAACTGGCCTTCGCCTATCTACTGCCCGTCGACGCCGCCCCTGCGGCCATGAACGCGTGCTGGCCGGTCACGCCGAGGGCCTCGACGATGCCTGCCAGCTCACCGGTTCCGGTCGCCCTGCTGCCCTGATGGTCAAGACCGCCGCCCGGGGCCCCGGCCCGCCGACGTCCCGGGAGTGGCGCGTGGGCCTGTACGGTCCGCGTGGCAGAGCCACTGGCTGTACAGACCCCCATCCGGCGGGAGCCGTCCTGACGTGGGCGCAGGGCGCCTTCCCGCCGAGTGCCCGACCTGCCCAGCCTGGAGATGCTGCTCGCCGCCGCCCGGCTCGGCAGCCTCGGCGAGGCCGTCAGGGAGGTCCCTGATGCGCCCGCACCCGGCGGCCGTGGTCCGTTCCGCTGGGTCGCATGCCGGTACCGCGTGGCGGCCGGGTGGGATCAGCTCTCGTGGCGGTCCGACCAGTCGACGTCCAGTCGGACGCAACTTCTTCGCATTAAGCTGTGTGCATGAGTGCCCGAACGACCACACGCCCCGGCGGGCGCAGCGCCCGCGTCCAGCAGTCCGTGCACCAGGCCGTCCGAGATCTCGAGGCGGAACTGGGGCGGGATGCGCTCACCGTGCCCCTGGTCGCCGCCCGCGCGGGAGTCACGCCGTCCACCGTCTACCGGCGCTGGGGGGACCTGCGGGAACTGCTGTCCGACGTGGCCGTCGAGCGGTTGCGCCCCGACTCCCCGCCGGTCGACCGCGGCAGCCTGCGGGCGGACCTGGAGGCGTGGACGGTGCAGTTCGCCGAGGAGATGTCCTCGACGGCGGGCCGCACGTACATCCGTGACGCCCTGCTGGGCGACCCCGAGCAGGGCAACGCGTCCCGATGCTCCGACTACGCCGCCGAGCAGTTGAAGGCCATCGGCGTGCGCGCTGCCGGGCGCGGGGAGGCCGTGCCCGACGTGGAGACCTTGCTGGACGTCGTCGTCGCCCCCCTGATGTATCGGATCCTGTTCCGCCCCTCGGACCTGTCCGCGGCCTACGCCGGCCATCTGGTGGCGGCGGTGCTCGGCCGCGGCGCACCCCTCTCACCGCCTAAAAGCTAAATATTTGCGGTTTGGGGCGGCGCGGGCCTAGGGTGCTTAATGCAAAACATTCGCCTTAAGGCTCGGAGGTGCTCCATGACCAGCGTCACAGCCCTGCCGCCCCGCCCCCGTCGCCTGCCCCTGCTGAGCCACCACGGTGCCTTCCGGCTCCACGCCTCGGTCCTGGTCGGCCTGCTGGCTGCCTCCAGCGCACCGACCCCGCTCTACGCGCTCTACCAGGCCGCATGGCACTTCTCGGCCATGACGCTGACCGTCGTGTTCAGCGCCTACGCGCTCGCACTGCTGGTGGCACTGCTGACCGCGGGCACGCTCTCGGACCACCTGGGCCGGCGCCCGGTCCTCGCCGGGGCGCTGCTGGCGGAAAGCGCCGCGATGGCCGTCTTCGCCACCGCACAGGGAGTGCCGGTGCTGATCGCCGCCCGGATCCTGCAGGGCCTGGCCACCGGCGTGGCCACCAGCGCCGCCGGAGCCGCCCTGCTCGACTTCGAGGACCCCGGCCGCCCGGGCCGGGCAACGGCCGCCAACGGCATCACCCCCGTGGCCGGCATGGCGGTCGGCGTGCTGGCCGCCACCGCCCTCGTGCAGTACGCCCCCGCCCCCACCCGCACCGTCTACCTGCTGCTGCTCCTGCTCTTCACGGCGCAGGCCGCCGCGGTCCTGCGCACCCCCGAGACCGCCCGCCCCCACCCCGGCGCCTGGCGCTCACTGCGCCCCGCGATCGCCGTCGCCCCCGCCTCCCGGCCGGCCATGGCGCTCGCCGCGCCCGGCGTCGTCGCTGCCTGGGCCCTGGGCGGCTTCTACTCCTCCCTCGGCCCCTCGCTCACCCGGCTCATCGCCCCGCACGCCGCCCGCGCGACCGGCGGCCTGGTCTTCTTCACCCTGACGGCCGCGGCCGGCCTCGCCGGCCACGCCGCCCGGGCACTGCCCGCCCGCACCGTGAGCCTGGCCGGCACCGCGCTCCTGACTCCGGGGGCCCTGCTGACCCTGAGCGCCCCGCACCTGCACAGCCTGCCCGCGCTGTTCGCCGGCACCGCCTTGGCGGGCGCGGGCTTCGGCGCCGTCGCCCAGGGCGCCCTGCGCCTGCTGCTGCCCCCGGCCGCCCCGGGCGAACGCGCCGGCACGCTCGCCGCCTACTACGTCCTCAGCTACCTGGCCATGAGCATCCCTGCCGTCCTCGCCGGCCTGCTGACCAACCTGTACGGCCTGCAGACCGCCGTCTCGCTCCACGCCGTGACGGTCCTCCTTCCGACCCTGATCGGCCTCACCCGCGCCGTGCGGCAGCCGCGCACCGCCTGACCGAGTCCTGCCTTCCCGCAGCGCCCCGCCCGCCCGAAAGGACCCACCGATGAGCACTGCCACGCCCCGTCCGGCCACCCCCTTCGCAAGTGCGGGATGGAGCCTCGGCGACATCGCCGTACGCCGCGTCGACGAGATCGAACTGCCTCGGCAGACCGGACCCTGGTTGCTGCCAAACGCCACCAAGGAGGTGCTGGACGAGGCGTCGTGGCTGCGCCCCGACTTCGCCGACGCCGACGTCCCCCGTCTGGCGAGCCACAGCTTCGCGGTGGAGGTGGGCGGGCTGCGGATCGTCGTCGACACCGGCATCGGCAATGCCAAGCCACGCGCCAACCCGGCCTGGAACGGTCTCGACACCGACTTCCTGGAACGCCTGGCGGCGGCCGGCTTCCCGCCCGAGTCCGTGGACCTGGTGATCACCACGCACCTGCACACCGACCACGTCGGCTGGAACACGCGCCTCGTCGGCGAGGACTGGGTCCCCACCTTCCCCAACGCCCGCTACCTCACCGGCCGCACCGAATGGGACCACTGGGCCGCCACCGACCTGGATGAGGCCCGCCGCCAGATGTTCCGCGACTCCGTCACCCCCGTCCGCGACGCCGGACAGTACGACCTCGTGGACGTGCCCGAGCAGGGGCGCGAGGTGACGCCGGGCGTCTTCCTGGTCCCTGCCCCGGGCCACACCCCGGGGCAGGTCGCCGTGGAACTGCGCGGCAGTGACCGCCGGGCGCTGATCACCGGCGACAGCATCCACCACCCCGTGCAGCTGTCCCACCCCCACGTGAACAGCTGCGTCGACATCGACGCCGCCCAGGCGGTCCGCACCCGCGGGCAGTTGCTCGACGCCCTGGCGGACACCGACGCGTTGCTCCTGGGCACCCACTTCCCGCAGCCCACGGCCGGCACCGTCCGCCGGGAGAACGGCCGCTACCGGCTGCTCGCCGAGCCGGGCGTCGAGATCCCGGCCACCGCGGCCTGATCACGCGGCCGGTGCCGCCCGGCCGCCCCGTGCGGGCCGCCGAGCACCCGCGGCGCCTGCGGCCACCTAAAGCTAATCCTTGGCCTTTATGGCCTCGGGTGCTCCGCCACTCAAACCTCGACCGAGAAGGAAAACATCCATGTCCACCGTCGAACTCACACCACCGGAGGCCGCCCGCTGGGCCGCCCGCGCCGGACTTGTGCTGCCCGCCGAGCGCCACGCCGCGGTCGCCGCAGTCGCCAACCACATCCACGGCGTCGTCGCGGTCCTGCGCGAGCTGGACTTCGCGGACGTCCCGCCCGCCACCGCCTACCGCGCCGGAGAGGAGAAGCACGATGCAGCCGTATGAGCTGTCCCTCGCCGCCGCCGCGAACGCGATCCGTGCCCGGCGACTGTCCCCCGTCGAACTGGTCGACTCCGTCCTCGATCGCATCGAGAAAGTGGAACCGCACCTCGGCGCCTACGTCACGGTCACCGCGGAACAGGCACGCCGGGCGGCGAGCGAGGCCGAACACGAAGCGGCGCACGGCCGCTACCGGGGACCGCTGCACGGCATCCCGATGGGACTCAAGGACCTGATCGACGTCGGCGGGATGGCCACCACGGCCAGCTCCCGGGTGCGCGCCGACCATCGCGCGACGGCGGACAGCACGGTCGCCGCGCGTCTGAGCGCGGCCGGCGCGGTCCTGCTCGGCAAGACCCACACCCACGAGTTCGCGTTCGGCCTGACCACTCCGCAGACCCGCAACGCCTGGGACCGCGGCCGGGTCGCCGGTGGTTCCAGCGGCGGCTCCGCGGTCGCCGTCGCATCGGGCACCGCGACCTTCGCCCTGGGCACCGACACCGGCGGGTCGATTCGGGTTCCCGCCGCGCTCAACGGGGTCGTCGGCCTCAAACCTACCTACGGTCTCGTCCCCCGCCACGGCGTCACCTCCCTGTCCTGGTCGCTGGACCACGTCGGTCCGCTCACCCGCACCGTCGAGGACGCCGCCCTGGTCCTGACCGCGCTGGCCGGACACGATCCGCGCGACCCCGCCTCGCTGTCCGTGCCCACCACGGACTACCGGCCCGGTGCCGACACGGACCTGACGGGGCTGCGCATCGGCCTGCCGCGCACCTACTACTTCGACCACGTCGACCCGCGCGTGGAGACCGCCGTCCGGCACGCCATCGGGCAGCTGGAAACCCTGGGCGCACGGCTCGTCGAGGTCGACATCCCGATGACCCGCTACATCCAGGCCACCCAGTGGGGCCTGATGGTACCGGAGGCCGGCGCCTACCACGAAGGCAGCCTGCGCACGGTCCCCGAGCTGTACCAGGAGGACGTCCGCCTCCTCCTGGAGGCAAGCGAGTTGATGAGCGCCGGCGACTACGTACGCGCTCAACGCTCCCGCACGCTCATGCGCGCCGAGTGGGCACGGATGCTAGAGGAGGCCGACGTGATCGCCGCCCCGAGCGTCCCGATGCCCGCGGTCGCGGCCGACGAGGAGACGGTCACCTGGCCCGACGGCACAGTCGAGGGCGTCTCCGACGCCTACGTGCGCCTCTGCGCCCCCGCCAACATCACCGGAGTGCCCGCCCTGACCGTTCCGGTCGGCCACGACTCGGCGGGCCTGCCGATCGGCATGCAACTGCTCGGCCGGCCCCTCAGCGAGCCCACCCTCCTGCGGGTCGGCCACGCCTACGAGCAGACGCAGCCCGCCCGCGCACTCGCCACAGTGACCTGAGCGAACACCCCGGGCGGCGGGTTCTCACCGGTTTTGCTATCCGGGGTGGGGGAGTACCGGCCCAAAGGGGGGCTGCTGCCGGGTCTCAGCCGTCGCGGATCTGTCCGTCGATTGCTGGCGGGGCCCATGGTGGACCGTCCCCCTCCCACCACAACGAGGACGGCTGGAGGGTCTACGACGACGCGGTGCCTGTTTTCGACACGGTGAACCGGTTCAGGCACGGATTTCGTGAAGAGCACGCCGAGGCGGTTACGATCTGTAGTCGATCGGAACCCTGCTCGAACGGTTATGCCGAGCGACTCGCTGGGCGGGAGAATGCCCGGCATGACGACTTGAAGAGCACCGGCCGGGCGACAGCACCGGCGGAAGGTCGGGACCTGGGACACGGTTGCCGACGGCGATCGACGAATCTGTGCCGCCTGCAGAACGCCTGTCCGCTCGTATCAGTATCGCTTCCATCCACCCGAGTCCTCCATGTTCGAGCGCTGCATCGGGT
>NZ_JBVHHW010000069.1:0-9781 GCF_055560875.1 Kitasatospora sp. NPDC023118 | reverse complement strand
GCAATGCAGCGCTCGTCGCTGTCGCGCCGGTCGACCTCGATGACCAAGACCCCGTCCGGGGCGGCGAGCTGGACGCAACGGCGCAGCAGGGCGTGTGGGGCGTCGTGTGGCTGCGCTGGACCAGGCACGCCAGCATCCGCGCCCTGCACCATGCCGCCAGCCTCGCCTGCGGCTGGAGCGAGCGCGCTGCCGACGGCCTGGAGAGCTGAGTCCCGACGCGCCCGACCGAGCAGGGCGTCCAGGCCGTCGGCGCCCACGTCGACCGCGGAAGCGGTGACGAAGCCCGGGTGCTCGGGCGCGGCAGGCCAGGTTGGGGTGTTGATCGGCGCCTGTCGCTGGGCTCCGTGGGAGATGTCCACCGCCAGAACCCGCAGGTTCCGTGCGGCCAGCGCTTCTCCGAGGCCACGGGCCACTGCCTCGATGCTGCTGTGCTGGACGGGGAGCAGGCCGATCACGGCCCCGCCCAGGCGATGTGCTGCTGGCCGGACGACCGCTCGCGCGCCAGCTGTCGGGGTAGTCCGGTGCTGCAGGAGGGTGTGGAGGGCATGGGCGGCGCTGCGCATGGCGGCGGCCTGGGCACTGGCGGGAGCGTCGAGGACGAACAGCGGGGCCGGGGTGCCGGCGCGCCGAAGGTCGATCGGCACGTCGCCGATGACCGGGGTGCCGAACGCCTCCAGCTCACGGCCGACGTCGCAGCGGAATTCGGCGGCCAGTGGGTCGATGTAAGGGTGTGCGGTGAGGATGAGTGCGGAAGGGGGCTGCGGGCTCCACCCGAACAGGTCTGCCTTGCTTCGGCGCATCAGGGCAACCGACTTGGCCGCGGTGAGCGGCACTTCGACCTGGAGCGGCTTGCCGTCCTGGATCGTCACCCTCAGCTGCGACTCCGGCAGGAGGTCCTGTTCGACGACGCCGACTAGCATGTCCGGCTCATCCAGGATCTCGACGGGGACGACGCCCGACAGGGCGAGGATGTAGTCGAAGCCGGGCCGTGCCTCGGCCACCAGCTCCCCGACCTGGGCGGTGCGCCCGCCGGTTTCGACCGTCACCTCGTGGAGTTGTCCCGGGCCGGGAAGCGGGCGGCGCTCGACCGTGGAGACCGCGGGTGCGGGCTGATCCGGGCGGTAGGGCCGGACGAAGACCCTGCGGGGCCGGGCAGCGTGGATGGCCAGGACCTGGTGCCCTGCGAGAGCGAGTGCGGCGGCGAGGTTCACCGACACCACGTCACTGTCGCGGCCCGCGAACTGGACCACGGTGGCCCGGCGCGGAGGCGCGGTGCTTCCCGCGCGGCGGGCGTCCCGCTGGCGCAGGGCCGCGGTGTAGGGGAGTTCGGGGCCGGCGGCCGAGCGGGCGCGGGACTTGCGGGAGTTGGAGCCGGTCTTCGTCATGGCACGGTCGTTTCCCCGGGCGGGGCCCCCACGCTTCCCGCCCGGTTCGTGTCCATGGCGAGCTTCTCGATGCGGGCCCGTTTGCCGGCTGCTGCCGGTGGAGCCTTGGTCGGCGGTGCCACCTCGGCGGCGTGGGGACCTTAAGGTGGCGGCGACGAGCGGCGTGCGCATCCTGCCGAGAGGGACGATACCGGTGGAACGTGCTCCCGGGTGGTGGCGGGCCCGGGGATTCGCCCGGTCGGAGGTGTAGTCGTGGCAGTGTTGACGTGTGGCACGTGGCCAACGCGGCGCTGCGCCCGTGCTGGACGTGCCGGGGCTCGATCGGCGGCCGGGAGGGCTCGCTGCTGGAGCTGACTGAGAAGGCCGGCCCCGACCGGTTGGAGTGCCCGCCGTGCGAGCGGGACCGTGCCGAGAAGGACTTGGGCCCGCTGGTGCTGCCAGCCCCGACCAAGCGCGAGCAGGTCGCCGCGCTGGTCTCCGCCCCCGATGACCCGTGGTGGGAGGACCGGGTACTGCACGCCAAGCTCTACCCGGCCAAGGGCCACAGGGTGTGACTTGTTGGTGTTGTGGGGGCGTGAATGGCCTCTTCTGCCGGGTTGTCTGGACCTTTGGTTGGACCTGTTGGGGTGGTGTGGGGTTTGGTGACTGTGTGTGGTGGTGGGTGGGGTCGGGGGTCGGGTCGGTCGCTGGCGGGGTCGGCTCAGTGTTGTGGGTTGTGTTCGGGTGTGAATTCCGCCGGGTATTCCGTGCTGCTGCTTTTATGGATTGGTTGCTTGTGGTGGTTTGAATTCGGGTTGGAATTGCAGGGCACGGGGATGGGTGTTCGGTTTGGCGGCCGGTTCCGCTGTCCACAGGTCCGGCGCCGGAGGCTGCGGGGCATGACGACCAGTACCTGCTCGGCGGTCTGCCGGGACCACGCCGATCTGACCGCCCGCCACCGGGGTTGTTGCCCTGTCGAGGCCTACGGCACCGTCCGGGACCAGCTCCTGGCCCTCCTCGCTCGGCACGCCGACGGCCAGCCGCTGCACCTGGAGCGCCGGCTGCGCCGGGACAAGACGACGGCCCGGGCGGTCGAGCGGCTGGCTGTCTGGCTCGGCGTCAGGCCCGGCACGGTGCGGCGGCACGCCCGCGGAACCCACTGGCCCGCCGGCGCCCGGCTGCGCCGTGCGGTGGTGTACCAGCTGCGGCAGGAGTTCTGTGTGGTCGAGCTGACCGTGCAGGAGGCACGGCGAGCCAAGGAAGCGGCGTGGGACGCCCGTCGGCGGTCGGCTCGGGAGTAGGTAGCGGGCTGTCGCGTTGCCTGTCGCGCCCCCTTGTCGCGTGGGGTGCTGTCGCGTGCTGTGACGTGGGCGGATACCTCTCAACCCCTGTGTGTGGTGGGGGCGCGACAGGTGGGTGCGACAGGGGGCCGGGGTGGGGCCGCGGCTGCTGTTCGGGTGGTGGCTGCTGCCGGTGGCGGCGACCGCCAGGTGCCGGTTGTCCGGGGCTGCCGTCCGGGGCGGCGGGGCGCGGCGGGGACGGCGGGCTGCTGCCGGCGGCCGGCCTTGTTCTGGTGGTGGTGCTCGGCGGCTGGGTGGCCGGTGGCCTGGTGGCGGGTGGGGTGTTCTCTGCCTCTGAACCTTGACCGTTTGACGCTGAAGGTTGATCGACGACGGTTTGTGCCACTGAACATTGATCACCCAGGTCGGGGTGTTAGCGAGCGAGCGGCACTTCAGGTCAGAGGCCCTGCGTGCGTGGCGGTCCTGGTCTGCTGGGACACGCTAGGGGGTGGTGCGGGGGTGGTCCTGCGAGGGCTCGGCGGACGCGCGCGGGGGTCGGCCCGCGGCGAGCAGGACGCGGTTGACGTAGTCCGGCTGCTCGACCGGCAGGCCGCGGTCGGTGAAGAGGGCGAACAGCTGGGCCGCGATGGCCAGTTTGGGCGGGGCGGGCAGGTCGTCCAGGCCGATCGGCTTGATCAGGACCGGGCTGAGCACCAGCCGGTCGGGGTGCCGGGGGTGCCGGGCGTAGAGGCGGACGGCCTGGTAGTCCGGAGCCCCCTCGGGGTCCCGATCGGTGATCAGCGCCAGGCCGACCACCCGGGACCAGGGGTAGTGGCGGCGGCTCCACGGGCGGACCACGGTGATGCCGTGCTGGTCCGCGTGGATCCGCAGGGTGTGGCCGAGCAGCAGGTACAGCGCGACCAGGACGAGGGCCGTGCCGAGCAGCGTGAGCGGTACCGACCCGGTCGTCGGGCCCAGCGCACCGCCCCCCAGAAAGGCCGCCGCCAAGGAGACGCCGAGGCGCAGTCCGTCCAGCAGTGGGCCGACCCGGATGGTGGTACGGGACTGTGTGGGCACCTCGCCGCCTTCCGCCGTAGGTGGTACCCAGCCTCCCCGGCGGCCCGGTGCCGCAGCAACGGGCCGGACCCGATCGGCGCGGGCCGGTGACCACCCTGGGACACGGCCGGCCCGCGCGTGCCGACCGTGTCGCGGACCCGGCGGCTCGGTCGGATCGGGGCAGCGGTCGCGGAAGCAACGGGAGGTACCGGCATGGCGGTCAGGGCGGAGCAGGTAGGGCGGGTGCGGACGGTGATCCTTTCCCGCCCCAAGGCGCGGAACGCGGTGGACGGGCCGACGGCGGCGGTCAACGCCGTCGCTTGCATGGTCCAGGGCGCGCGGAACCCGCCGAATATGCCTGACATCGAGGGAATGTCTGGCGATACCTCTGGGTGACGCGGGCTGACCGTCCAGGACAGTCCGTGCTGAATGGACCCGGTGATCAATGTTCAGTGGCACAAACCGTCATCGGTCAACCTTCAGTGGCAAACGGTCAAGGTTCAGTGGCAGAGAACAGCAACGCGGGGTGCAACGTGGTGTTGCGGTGGGGTGCAACACGGGGCCGTGTTGCGGGTCTGACCAGGTGTTATGTGGCCGGGAGCGGGGGCGGGCGGGCGTGTTGCACCGGGCTGCGCCGGTCCGCCAGCCTCGGCTGCTCCCTGCTCCCTGCTCCCTGCTCCCTGCTCCCTGCTCCCTGCTCCCTGCTCCCTGCTCCCTGCTCCCTGCTCCCTGCTCCCTGCCCCCGCCCGCCGCCTGGTGATAGGTGGCGTGTGGGTTGCAGCGGTGCGGTGCCGCCGGTTTTCAGTGGGTGCGTGGTGGTCGCTGCTGGTCAGTGCCGTGTGTTGCTGAACGGTGGTGTCGTGTCCGTACTGAAGAGTGGTGTCGCAGGCCGGCGAAGTTCCGATGTCGCCTATGTCAGAGACATGGATGCGGCTGGGGCGGGTTGTACCGGGGCGGTCACCGGGCTGCGACGCGGCTCTGCCTGAGGTGGAGCTCGACGGAACGGCACAGGCTCAGCGCGTCTTGCGGGTTGTCGGCCCGGTGGCCGAACCGGCGGATGAGTACCACCGAGTCGAGTGTGACGCCTGCGCGGGCCAGTACGAACAGCAGGGTGAGCAGGGCGGAGCGGGCGTTGCCGTCGTCGAACGGGTGGAAGAAGCAGACATCCAGGTAGGCCCGGGCCGCCCTGGCGGCCAGCGAGGGCGGGCTGTCGGCGGTCTGCGCCAGACAGGCGTCGAGGCGGGTGCGGGTGTCGGGGCCGATCCCGTAGCGCTCCTCGCCGCCCTTGGCGAAGGCGGGGTGAGCGCGCAGCCGTGGCGGCTCGGGTGTGCCCAGAACGTGCTGCTGCCAGCCGCGCAGCAGTTGGAAGTCGAGCACGGCACCACACGCCGCGTCGGCCCGTACCAGTTCCAGTGCGGTGAGCAGGCCGGCGGCGCGGGCGGGGTCCACCGCGGCGTCGAAGGAGCGGAAGTCCTCCGCCGCGCCGTCGCGGGCGGGGGTCGCCGGCCCGCCGTCCGCGTTGTCCTTGTCGTCCGGCCACGGCACGCTCTCGCGTACCGCGAGCCAGCGCTCCAGGTGGTCCGGGAGATCGACCGGGTCCGGTGACCAGTGGGTGTCCTGCGGGCGCAGGAGGCCGGCGAGCCGCTCGGCGACGTCCTCCGCAAGGACAGTGTCCGGCGCGGTCCAGCTCTTGAACCGGCCGCCGATTGCCTGTTGCACCAGCTGCTCCGCCAGCTCGGGGGCGACACCCCAGTAGCTGAGAAACCAGCCCAGGACCTGCTGGCAGTGCCCGTACCAGCCGCTCTCGGCGCCTGTCCGGTCGGCCACCTGCAGGATCAGATTGCGGGCGGCGCGCTCCCACAGGATCCGGTCCGCCACCAGGGTCTCCGGGTCCAGGGGATAGGCCTCGAACCACTCCGCGAGGTGCTCCAGCCAGTCACGCCACTCGCACAGCGCCGCCACGACGTGGTCGAGGGTCTGCTCCGCGGTGGTGATCGAGTGCGACCCACAGCACCAGTTCCCGACCGGCCCGCCGTCGACGTCCCCTTCGCCGAACGACCAGCGCCACCCTGCCGCCCACCGGCCGTAGCGCTCTATCAGCACGTGCGTCATGGCATCGGACCAGGGCTTGGCCACCTCCCAGGCCCAGTTGACTTTGGTCAGGTCGAAGTTGGGGTCCAGCCGGGAGGGTATCCGCCGTGCCGGGCCGAGGGAGCGGACCACTTGCGTCGCCGAAGCGGGGTCGAAGGGGTGGCTGGCGGGGTCGACCTCGTCCCAGGTCAGGCCTGTGGGGTAGAGCGCGTTGAACACCCGGTCAGGGTGCCACGGGGGCCACGGGGGTGGGCAACGCTATTTCCGCCCAGGCCGCGGCCAGGCGGACTGCCACCAGGGCTCCGGTTCCGCCGAGTCGTCGGCCCCCCGGGGCACCCGCTCGCCGCGCTGGTCTTCACCGGCCCCGGCACCAGCCGTCCGCACACGTGCCGCTCGGTACCGCTGAACCGTCAGCCGTGCATGGGGGCGATTGCCAGCCGGTTCTGTGGCTGCGTGCGCCGGGCTGTCGGTGGAGCGCAAGCATCACGCATCCCAGTCCGGATAGTCCCCGATCGCCACGTCGTCGCAGAACGTCTCCCAGAAGCCGTTGTGCACGAGGGCGGTCTCGTCGATGGCAGAGATGCGATCGCGAAGCTCGTCCGCCACCTCCCCGTACCTGTCCTCGTCGCCGTCCGCGTAGAACGGGAAGCGTGCGATCACGGCCGCGACGCATCGATTGAAGCAGCCGAGGTCGCTGTTCACGTGACCGGCCCTCGCTGAATCGATCTTGGGAATCTGCATCACGTGACCAGTGGCGACGTCGACGGCGATGCGTCCGAACAGACCACTCGTCGCGATGGCGACCAGCCCCCGCTCGCCGATCCCTCCGAGGAACACCGGCTCACTCAGCACCCGGTACTCGTATCCGATCAACCCGTCTGGGACGCCGGTCTCACCGAGATCGACAGCAGTCTGGGCGGGCACCTCGGGTGGAGCCTCGATGCGCATCAAGACGAACTCGGGCTTCGGCAACTGCGGCAGGGGCTGGCTCACGGGAAGATCTTTCTCCCGATGGGCTGTCCCGGCAACACCCGTAGGCCCGCGAGGCGGGCGACTCATGGCGGGCGGCCGATCCCGACATCACCCAATCAAGTTCAGTACCTGAACCGATCAACCCGCCAGGGCACGTCACACGGCTGGAGGTCCGCTGACGAGACCGACTCGGCGGCACACTCCACGAGTACCAACATGCCGCATGACCAGCGTGGATGATTATTCGGCACCCACAGGGACACAGGGACGCGCCTCGCGCCCACTGCTGCCCCCTGACGAACCGGCCGCCCCTGGCGCCAGAGGGGCGGGCGGTTCGTCAGGGGCTGGCGGCGGATCGCCGCACGGGATCACGATTTCCTGGTGATGCCGAGCTGTTCCAGCCATTGCCGGCAGTGATGGCAAGGCTCGCACTCGCTCCATCCGGTGTGACCTCCCCCAACGGTGGCGGCTGCGATGACCGCTCCCTTGGCCTTGAATGCCTTCTTCAGGGCAGCGTCGTCCCCGGTGTTGAAGGCCACCTTCACCGCGTCGCTGTCAGACACCTTCGCCAGAAAGGCGTTCAGCGCGTGCACCTCGGCGCAGTTGACGATGGACCATGACTCCGCCCTGTCGACCAGCCGGCGGACCAGATCGGCAGTGCCGCGCCCCAGTTTGCCGCCCGCGCTCTTGCCCCGGTACTGCTCGCCGTCGACGACCAGAATGGCCGTCACGTGGGTGTACCCGTCCTGTGGGGCGTTGCTGCGGAGCTGTTCGCGGAGCGCGGTGTCGAGAATATCCCCATTGGTCCGTTTTCTGGGCTCCGAATTCTTCGCCCGCTCGGCCTCCTCCCGGTCGAGTTCGAGCAGACGTTCCTGCAGCCTGGTGCACAGACCCACGAACGCCGCCTTGGTGGGCACATTGGCTTTGAGCCAGGCCAGGAGCTCCTTTCGTTTCGCACGTCCGGCATGCGGATTGCCCAGGAGCTCGCTGACTTTGCTGCACAGCAGCTTGAGTTCGGGCAGCAGCTCCTGCGGGTCGTCGCACTGGGCCAGCGCGACGCGCCCACTGTCGGCGATCCCGTTGATGTTCTCCAGATCCAGACGGCTCTGCTGGTCGTCGAGTACCGCAGGGTCGTCGCCGAACCGCCGCAGATACTCCTTCTGCGCGGTGGTCAGTCTCCGGAGCACCTGGTCCAGGGGTTCGGTGGCCTGCCTGTAGCGCGGGTTCGACTGGTCTGCCATGACTGCTCTCCCCTCACTCCTCCGCGCTCAACTCCTGGATCCGCCGCCCTGCGACGGCGAGCGGTGCCCGGTGGCCGTCGCCTCGGAGCAGGATCATCTCTTCGTGGAACTTCGCGTAGATTTGCACGGCTCGTTCGAGGGCGTTCTCGATGTCGGTGCGGTCCATGTGCATCGCGTTCAGCTGACCGCGATACAGGTAGAGAAAGGTGTTGAAGCCGATCTTGCTGAGGTCGACCGCCGACTTCACCATGACGAATGCGCTGACCTTCTCCGCCTTCTTCCGAATCCCGCTCGATTCGATGCCGCGCTGCCAGGCTCGCAGGTCGAGGCGGATGATCGAGTACTCCTCGGTCAGGACAACGTACCGGTGTAGCGTTTCCTCGCCTGCCTCCGAGCCGCCGAGGAAGTCCTGGAGTACCTCGGTAACCAGTCCGGCGACACCGTCGATGATCTCGTCCGCCGAGCCCCGGCAGAACGACTTGAGGGCGTTGCTGATCGGCTTGCCGATGTCCTTCACCTGGTTGGACATGAGAGCGTGCGTCTGGGAGACGCTCTCCAGTACCGCCTCGATGGGGATCCTGCGGTCCTGGTCGCTGCCAGCGGTGATCAGTGCTTTCTCGATCTCCATCTGGAAGAACTCCGCCTTTGTTTGGGCGAGTGCCGCCAGGGCTTCGAGCGTTTCCTTCGCCTCCTCCATCTGCTTTGACGACGGATCGAGGCCTTCGATGACACCGGCGATCGAGCCCATGGTGTCCTCCTGGATTCCGGGGTGCGTGGTTCACGTGGGGGAGTGGCTGGCTGGCTGCGAGACGGGGAGGGACGGACCGAATCCGAGCAAGGTCGGTGGCGCGCAGGCTCAGCGAGGGCCGAAAGGCGATGCGGATGGGGCAAGTAGCCGCTGCGGCAGGTGGAACCGGTCCGTGATCGCGCAGTGTTGACCGGTCGGCCGCACACTCACCAGTAACCGCCCGGACCGGCCGCGGCGCAACCGCGAGCAGGCTGTCGCGGGTTGGTTGCCTCGGACGGCAGCACCAAGGCGCGACACAAGACGTGGCGGCTGGAAGGCGCTGCCGGACCGGACGGTGCAGGCGCCGGGCCTACCCCGGCCACACCCGTGCCGGGGCTCGATCGGCGGGGAGGAGGGCTCGCTGCTGGAGCTGACTGAGAAGGCAGGCCCCGACCGGCTGGAGTGCCCGCAGTGCGAGCGGGACCGGGCCGAGAAGGACTTGGGCCCGCTGGTATGGGATGGCGGTGTAGGTGCGGGCTTGGGTGAGGGTGCGCCTGGGGTTTCTGGTTGGTTGAGTAGGTTGTGGGCTGGGGTAGGCCGGGTGGGTCGGCTCTGTCTGGTGGTCGGTGTTGCCGGCGGAGAAGTCGGTGGGGTTCTGGGCTGGTGGTTTCGCTGGTGGGGTGAGGGAGTTGCTGTTCCTGCGAGATGTTTTCCGCGTGTCGCGGGTTTGGTGAGAGCCCTATAGGTGGCTCTCAGTTTGTGGTGGTTCAGGCACGGATTTCGTGAAGAGCAGGCCGAGGCGGTTACGATCTGTAGTCGATCGGAGCCCTGCTCGAACGGTTATGCCGAGCGACTCGCTGTGCGGGAGAATGCCCGGCATGACGACTTGAAGAGCACCGGCGGGGCGACAGCACTGGCGGAAGGTCGGGACCTGGGACACGGTTGCCGACGGCGGTCGACGAATCTGTGCCGCCTGCAGAACGCCTGTCCGCTCGTATCAGTATCGCTTCCATCCACCCGAGTCCTCCATGTTCGAGCGCTGCATCGGGT
>NZ_JBVHHW010000068.1:0-9911 GCF_055560875.1 Kitasatospora sp. NPDC023118 | reverse complement strand
GTCATCCAGCACATAGGCGATCCGCTCCACCGGATACTCCGGATCCACCGGCAGATACGCACCACCGGCCTTCACCACCGCCAGCAGCGACACCACCAGCTCCACGCCGCGCTCCATCACCACCGCAACCACCGACTCCGGGCCCACACCCCGCCCGATCAGCAACCGCGCCAGCCGGTTCGCCCGCGCATCCAGCTCCGCGTACGACACCTCGACACCCTCGAACACCACCGCCACCGCATCCGGCGTCGCGGCCACCTGCCCGGCGAACAACCCCGGCAACGTCGACTCCTCGACCCCGACCGCCGTGTCGTTCCACTCCTCCAGGAGCAGGCGACGCTCATCCGCGCCCAGCACCCCCACCGCCGCGAACCGCGCCTGCGGAGCCTCCTCCAGGACGGCCGTCAGGTTCGTGACGGCGGCCGGTTCCTCGCCCTTGCCGTCGACGGTCGGCACCACGTAAGCCACCAGGCGCTTGTCGCCCGGCACGTCCTCACGCACCACCACCGCCGCCTGCGCGACCTGCGGGTGCCCGACCACCACCGACTCGACCTCACCCGGCTCGATCCGGAAGCCACGGATCTTCACCTGCGCGTCCGCACGACCCGCGTACTCCAGCTCGCCGTCGGCGTTCCACCGCGCCAGGTCTCCGGTGCGGTACAACCGGCCACCCCCAGGCCCGAACGGATCGGCGACGAACCGCTCGGCCGACAGCCCCGGCCGCGCCACGTACCCACGCGCCAGCCCCGCACCCGCCACATACAGCTCACCAGCCACACCCACCGGCACCGGGCGCAGCGCGGCGTCCAGCACGTAGGCGCGCATGTTGTCCAGCGGGCGCCCGATCGGCAGCGTGCCCTCGCCGTCCACCGCGGTGTGCGTGGCGACGAACGTGGTGGCCTCGGTCGGCCCGTATCCGTTCACCACCACGATGTCCGGGCAGGCCGCCCGCACCCGGGCCACGGCCGCCGGCGACAGCACATCACCACCGGCCCACACCTCACGCACCCCGGCCAGACACCCCGGATCCTGCTCCGCCACCAGGGCGAACAGCCCCGCCGTCAGCCACAGCGCCGTGACCCCGAACGAGGAGACCGCCCCGGCGAGCGAGACCGCCGTGACCTCACCGGCCGGCATCACCACAACCCGGCGCCCGGTCAGCAGCGGGACCCACAGCTCCATCGTCGACGCGTCGAAGGAGTGCGGCGAGTGCAGCAGCACCCGCTCCATCGCCGCGCCCGCGAACCGCCGGTCCCGCGCCAGCGCCGCCACATCCGCATGCGTCACCGCCACCCCCTTGGGGCGACCCGTCGAGCCGGAGGTGTACATCACATACGCCAACTGGCGCGGGTAGCACGGAACATCGACCGGCCCGGCAGTCGACGCGTCGACCGTCAGCACGGTCAGACCCAACTCCTCGGCCTGCTCCCGCAGCCCAGCATCGGTGAGCACCACCTTCGCGCCCGTCTCGGACACGATCGCCTGCCGGTGCGCCAACGGGTACCGGCTGTCCAGCGGCACATAGCAGCCACCCGCCTTCACCACACCCAGCAACGCCACCACCAGATCCGCCGAGCGCTCCATCAGCACCGCGACACCCGACTCCGCGCGCACCCCCTGCTCGACCAGGCGCCGCGCCACCGCATTCGCCCGCGCATCCAACTCCGCATAGGACAGCTGGGCACCCTCGGCCACCACCGCCACCGCATCCGGCGTCGCAGCCACCCGCTCCGCGAACAACCCCGGCAACGTCAGCGACGCCTCCTCGACCTCGACCGCCGTGTCGTTCCAGCCCGTCAGGACGAGCTCGCGCTCCTCCTCGGTCATCAACTCGACATAGGTGATCGGGCGTTCCGGTGCCGCCAGCAGCTCCCGCAGTACCCGGACGAAGCCGTTGCCGATCCGCTCGGCGGTCTGCTCGTCGAACAGGTCGCGGGCGAAGACCAGGCCGGCCGCCAGGCCGGCGGGGGCGCCTGCCGTGCCGAGCTTCTCGGAGAAGGTGAAGTTGAGGTCGAACTTGGCCGGGGCCGTCCGAGCGGCCACCGGCTCGGCGGTGAGGCCCGGGAGGTCCAGCCTGGGCTGGGCGTTGTTCTGCAAGGAGAGCATCACCTGGAAGAGCGGGTGACGGGCCATCGACCGGACCGGCGACAACTCCTCCACCAGCCGCTCGAACGGCACATCCTGATACTCGAACGCGCGCAGGCCGGCCTCCCGCACCCGGCCCAGCAGCTTGACGAAGCTCGGCGCGCCGGACAGGTCGGTGCGCAGCACCAGGGTGTTGACGAAGAAGCCCACCAGGTCGTTGAGGCCCTCGTCCATGCGGCCGGCGACGGCGGTGCCGATCGGAATGTCGGTGCCGGCACCGAACCCGGACAGCAGCACGGCGAGCGCCGCCTGCAGCACCATGAACGGGGTGCAGCCCTCGGCGCGGGCCAGTTCGGTGATCCCCCGGTGGAGTTCAGCGGGCACCTGGAACTCCACGGTGCCGCCGCGGTGGCTGGCGGCGGGCGGGCGGGGCCGGTCGAAGGGCAGCGCGAGCTCCTCGGGCAGCTCGGCCAGCGCCTGCCGCCAGTAGGCGAGTTGCTCGCTGAGCAGACTCTCCGGGTCGTCCTCCTCGCCGAGCAGCTCGCGCTGCCAGAGCGCGTAGTCGGCGTACTGGCCGGGCAGTTCGTCCCAGTCGGGCGCGGTGCCGGCCAGGCGGGCCCGGTAGGCGCGGGAGACGTCCCGGGCGAGCGGGCCCATCGACCAGCCGTCACCGGCGATGTGGTGCACCACCAGCAGCAGTACGTGCTCGGTCTCGCCGCGCGAGAACAGCCAGGCGCGCAGCGGGAGTTCCTCGGCGAGGCGGAAGACGCAGCCGGCGGCGCCGGCCAGTTCGGCGGTAAGCTCCGGCTCGGTCATGGCGCCGGCGTCGACCACGGTCAGCAGCGAGCCTACCGACTCGGCGTCCCGGATGTTCTGCCACGGCTTCCCGGCGACCGCCGGGAACACTGTCCTCAACACCTCGTGGCGGGTCACCACGTCGCGCAGGGCGCCGTCCAGCGCCGCGATGTCGAGGGTGCCGGTCAGCCGCAGGCCCATCGGGATGTTGTAGGTGGCGTTCGGGCCCTCCAGCTCGCTCAGGAACCAGAGCCGCTGCTGGGCGAAGGAAACCGGGATCATCGTTCAGGACTCCTTGTTCGCGCGCATTGCCCGGAACGCGGGCCGTGCCTTCTTGCTCGCCGATTCGAGCCGCTCCGCCACACCGGCGACCGTCGGTGCCTCGAAGAGGGCCTGGATGGGCAGTTCCACGTTGAGTGCTTTCCGGATCCGGCTGGCCAGTCGCACCGCCAGCAGCGAGTGACCGCCCAGGGCGAAGAAGTCGTCGTCCAGCCCGACTCCGGTGACGCCCAGCACCTCCTCGAACGCCTCGCAGAGCTGCTGTTCGCGTGGCGTGGTCGGGGGCCGGTGGGCGACCGCGGAGCCCAGGTCGGGGGCCGGCAGGGCCTTGCGGTCCACCTTGCCGTTGACGGTCAGCGGCAGCGCGTCCATGACCACGACCGCGGCCGGGACCATGTACTGCGGCAACCACTCGGCCGCGAAGGCAGCCACCACGGCAGCCAGTTCCTCGCCCGTACCATCAACGGCCGGCACCACGTAAGCCACCAGGCGCTTGTCGCCCGGCACGTCCTCACGCACCACCACCGCCGCCTGCGCGACCTGCGGGTGCCCGACCACCACCGACTCGACCTCACCCGGCTCGATCCGGAAACCACGGATCTTCACCTGCTCGTCCGCACGCCCCGCGAACACCAGCTCGCCGTCGGCGGTCCACCGCGCCCGGTCACCCGTGCGGTAGAACCGCTCGCCCGGCGCACCGAACGGGTTCGCCACGAACCGCTCCCCGGTCAGCCCCGCACGGCCCAGGTAGCCGCGGGCAAGCCCCGCGCCCGCAACGTACAACTCGCCTGCCACACCGACCGGTACGGGCTGCAGAGACTCGTCCAGCACGTACACCTGGGTGTTGACCACCGGCGTGCCGATCGCCACCACCGACGACGCCGGATCGCACTGCCACAACGTGGCGTCCACCGTCGTCTCCGTCGGGCCGTAGGAGTTGAACATCCTGCGACCCTCGGCCCAGCGCGCCATCACCTCCGGCGGACATGCCTCACCCGCCGTCACCACCACCACGTCACGGTCCACCGAACCCGCGTCCAGCGTCGCCAGCACCGCCGGCGGCAGCGTCACGTGCGTCACCCGCTGCTCCGCCAGGAACACCGGCAACGCCTCACCCAGCCGCCGGTCCTGCGGAATGACCACCAACGCGGCGCCCGTCAGCAACGCCATGAACCACTCCCAGCCGAAGGTGTCGAAGCCCGCCGAGGCGAACTGCCCCACCCGCGAGCCGGCACCGACCCCCAACCACCGCACATGGCCCGCCACCTGGTGCGCCACACCCGCATGCGACACCAGCACACCCTTCGGGCGCCCCGTCGACCCCGAGGTGTAGATCACATACGCCGGATGCGCCGCAAGCAGCGGCAGCCGGCGCTCCGCATCCGTCACCGCCTCACCCGACAGCCCGGCCAGCTCCGCGACCGTCGCGGCATCGTCCAGTACCGCCACCGGCACCGACCCCGCCAGCAACCCGGCCGTAGCCCGGCTCACGACAGCCGGCTCCGAAGCGGCGTCCCGCACCATGTACGCGATCCGCTCCGCCGGATACGCCGGATCCACCGGCATGTACGCGCCGCCCGCCTTCGCCACCGCGAGCAAGGAGACCATCAGGTCCACACCGCGCTCCAGGCAGACCGCGACCACCGACTCCGGGCCCACACCCCGGCCGATCAACAGCCGCGCCAGCCGGTTCGCCCGCGCGTCCAGCTCCGCGTACGACACCTCGACACCGTCGGCCACCACGGCCACCGCATCCGGAGCCAGCCCCACCCGCTCCTCGAACAATCCCGGCAAGGTCGACGACGCCACCTCGAGCGCCGAGTCGTTCCACTCCTCCGTCACCAGGCGACGCTCGGCCTCACCCAGCACCCCCACCACCGACAACCGCGTCTGCGGCGCCTCCTCCAGCGCGGCCGTCAGGTTCGTGACGGCGGCCTGCAGCAGCGCACAGATCCGCTCCGCATCGGCCGGTGCCATTGCCTTGGCGGTCAGGAAGAAGCCGCTCCCCATGTCGTCGACGGCCACGCTCACGGGGTAGTTGGTGGGGTCGCTCGCGGTCAGCACCCTGACGCCCTCGAGGCCGGGGCCACTGCCCTGGGCAACGGCCTCGCTGTGCCGGTAGTTGAAGATCGAGGTGAACAGCGGGCTTCCGGCCGTCACCCCGCTCGCCTTCTGCGCCAGCGAGAGCGGCGCGTGCTCGTGCACCAGCAGCTCGGCCAGCTGGCCGCGCATGCCGTCCAGCGCCTCACCCGCACTCTGCGTGTCCAACCGCACCCGCACCGGCAGGGTGTTCATGAACAGACCCGGCACCCGGTCCGAACCCGCGCCCGCGTTCATCCGGCCGAACAGCACCGTACCGAACACCACGTCGTCACGGCCCGACAGCGATGCCAGCACCCGCGCCCACGCCAGGTGGAACACCGTCGCCGCAGTCACGCCGTGCCGCCGCGCCACCTCACGGACCCGGCCGGCCACCTCGGCGTCGAGGGGCACCTGGCAGTGCATCGCGCCGGTGCCGTCACCGTGCACGTCCAGCAACCCGAACGGCGCCGTCGTCTCGGTGACGTCGCCGAGCAGCTCGGTGAAGTACCGCTCGTGCTCCTCCTGCGGGACGCCCAGGCGGGCCTGGGCGACGAAGTCGCGGAACGGCAACGGCTCCGGCAACGTGTCGGCACGGCCGGACACGAAGGCCTGAAGCTCCTCGAGCATCACGTCCCGTGAGGTGTGGTCCCCCACCAGGTGGTGCATGCGCAGCAGTGCCAGCCAGCGGTCACCGCCGGGCTCCGCCGCGATGTGGACCGTTATCAGGGGCGCCCGGGTCAGATCCATCCACGATCCGCCGATGGCTGCCAACTGTTCCATCGGGTCGGGGCCCTGCGGGTCCAGCACGACCTCCTGGACCGGCAGCTCCACCTTGCGCAGCACCACCTGCACCGGCTCGGCCAGGCCCTCCCACACGAACGCGGTGCGGTAGACGTCATGCCGGTCGATCACCGCCCGCAGCGCGTCCAGGAACGCGTCCACCCGCTCCCGCGAGTCGAATCCCAGCACCGCCGGCCGCATGTAGACGTCCGCCTCGGCGCCCTGATCCGCCATCAGGTGGTGGAAGAGCATGCCCTCCTGCAGCGGCGCCAGCGGGTAGACGTCGGCCACATTGGCCGCCCCGCCCTCGACCTCCGCCACGATCCGCTCGATCTCCGCCTCGGTGAGCTCCACCAGCGGCAGCATCTCCGGCGTGATCTCGACGGCACCCTCGGGAATCAGGTTCGGCGGCACCACCACCTGGACCGGCCCGGCGGCGCCGGCCAGCTCGGCCGGCGTGGGGTTGCGCAGCAGGGTGCGGATGGAGATCGACACCCCCCGGACCCGCAGGTACTCCACCAGCGACACCGCCAGCAGTGAGTGACCCCCCAGGGCGAAGAAGTTGTCCTCCACGCCGACGCTCTCCAGCCCCAGGGCGTGGGCGAACGCCTGGCACAGGATCTCCTCCTGCACCGTGGCCGGACCACGGCTCACCCGGACGTCCTCGTCCGCGGTGCCGGAGTCGCCCGGAGCGGGCAGGGCCGCGAGATCCAGCTCCCCGTCCGAGGTCAGCGGCAGCGTGTCCAGCACCACCACGGCGGGCACCAGCTGCTCCGCCAGGCGGTCGTCGGCGAACTGCCGCACCGCGTCCGCCACCGCTGCGTGATCAGCGCCGGAGTCGGCGGGTACGACATAGGCGACCAGGCTCCCGCTGCCTCCCGTCCGGGATGCCTGGCCGTCGTCCGCACCGTGCTCGCGCTCGATGACCGCCAGCTGGGCCACGCCGGGCTGCGTGGCCAGCACGGTCTGCACCTGACGCGCGGTCCGCCCGCGGGTCAGGATCCGCTCCCGCTCGTCCTCACCCAGCACGGCCACCGCCGCAAGCCGGGTCCGCGGCTCGGCCGTGACCGTCGCGAGGACGCGAACCAGCCAGACCGCGATCCGCTCGGCCGTGTCCGCGTCGAACAGGTCGGCTGCCGCAACCATGACACCACGCAGGCCCGCCGGAGCGCCCTGGGCGTCGAAGGTCTCCCCGAGCGACATGCTCAGGTCGAACTTCGCCACCCCCGTTCCGGCGATGTGCCGGCCGACCCGCACCCCCGGCAGCTCCAGCTCGGACCGGCCGGCGGCCGCGGCGGTGTTCTGCAGGGTGAGCATGACCTGGAACAGCGAGTGGCGGGCCGTCGACCGGTTCGGCGACAGCTCCTCCACCAGCTTCTCGAACGGCACGTCCTGGTTCTCGTACGCGCGCAGGCCCGTCTCCCGGACCCGCTCGACCACCTCACCGAAGGTCGGGTCACCGGACAGGTCGGTCCGGATCACCAAGGTGTTGACGAAGAACCCGATCAGCTCGTTGAGCGCCTCGTCGGTGCGCCCGGCGATCGCGGAACCGATCGGGATGTCCGTGCCCGCACCGATCCGGTTCAGGGTGACCGCCAGCGCCGCCTGCAGCACCATGAACAGGGTCGCCCCCTGCTCCCGGGCCACCGACAGCAGGCCCTCGTGCAGCCCTGCGGGGATGTCCAGCCCCACGGTGTGACCGCGGTGGGTGGGTGTCGCGGGCCGCGCCAGGTCGGTGGGCAGGACGAGCTCCTCCGGGACCCCGGCCAACGCCTCCCGCCAGTACGCCACCTGCCCGGACAGCACACTGTCCGGATCCTGCTCGTCGCCGAGCAACTCCCGCTGCCACAGGGCGTAGTCCGCGTACTGCACCGGCAACGGCTCCCACACCGGCGCCGCACCGCCCAGCCGTGCCGCATACGCGACCGACAGATCCCGTGCCAACGGCGCCGTCGACCAACCGTCACCCGCCACGTGATGGATCAACAGCACCAGCACGTGCTCGGCCTCGCCGAGCGCGAACAGCGTCGCCCGAATCGGGATCTCCGCTATCAGGTCGAACGCATACCCGACCGCCTCCGCCACCGCCGCATCCAGCTCCTGCGGCGCCACCTCGACCACCGACAGCCCGAAGCCGCACTCCTCCGGCGACAGCACCCGCTGGAACGGCTCACCGTCCGCCACCGGCAGGACGGTGCGCAGCACCTCGTGCCGCCCGATCACGTCCCGCAGCGCCTCAGCCAGGGCCCCGCGGTCCAACTCCCCGCTCAGCCGGAGCGCCAGCGGGATGTTGTAGGTCGCGCTCGGCCCCTCCAACTGCCCCAGGAACCACAGCCGGCGCTGCGCGAACGACAGCGGCACCCGCTCCGGACGCACCATCGGCACCAACGCGGCCCGGCCCGCGCCGGCCTCACCCATCCACGCCGCGATCGCGGCCGGCGTCGGACGCTCGTACAGCATCCGCAGGGGCAGCTCCACGCCCAGCACCGCGCGCACCCGGATGATCAGCCGCATCGCCAGCAGCGAATGACCACCCAGCGCGAAGAAGTCGTCCTCCACGCCGACCCGGTCGAGTCCGAGCACCTGCGCGAACGCCTGGCACAGCAGCTCCTCCTGCACCGTCACCGGACCCCGGCCCCCACCCGTCAGCTCGGTGTAGTCCGGTTCGGGCAGGGCCTTGCGATCCACCTTGCCGTTCGCCGTCAGCGGGAACTCCTCCAGCACCACCACGGCCGACGGAACCATGTACTCCGGCAGGCTCCGGGCGAGGTGGGCCCGCAGGTCCGCCGCATCCACCCGCGCCCCGGCCCGGGGCACGACGTACCCGGCCAGCCGCTGATCCCCCGCACCGTCCCCGGTGACCGTCACCGCCGCCTGCGCCACCAGCTCGTGACGCTCCAGCACAGCCTCGATCTCACCCAGCTCGATCCGGTAGCCACGCACCTTGACCTGGGTGTCGACCCGGCCCAGGCACTCCAGCATCCCGTCCTCGCGCCAACGGGCCAGGTCACCCGTCCGGTACATCCTCCCCCAGCCTTCGGCCGGGGGGACCCCCATGCCGCTGCCGAACGGGCACGCCACGAACCGCTCGGCACTCAACCCGGGCCGGCCCAGGTACCCACGAGCCAACTGCGCACCCGCCAGATACAGCTCGCCCACCACACCCGCCGGAACCGGCTGCAGGAACCCGTCCAACACGTAGGCACGCATGTTGGCGAACGGACGCCCGATGGTCACCGGACCCTCACCGACCTCGGCCGAGGTCGCCCAGACCGTGGCCTCCGTCGGACCGTACAGGTTCACCGCCCACAGGCCGAGCTCCCGCATCCGGCCCGCCAGCTCCTCGGACAACGCCTCACCGCCGACCAGCACCCGCACCCCGCGCGGCCAACCGGCCTCGGCGGACAGCAGAGTCCGCCACAACGACGGAACAGCCTGAACGGCAGTCACCCCACCCGCGTCGACCAACTCCCGCAACGCCGCCGCATCACGCACCGTCTCCCGCTCGGCAAGCACCACGGCCGCCCCGGACACCAACGGCAGGAACAACTCCAGCGCCGCGATGTCGAAGGACACCGTCGTCACCGCCAGCAGACGGTCGCCGGCCCCCAGCGGAACCCGCTGCCCGGCCGCCCGCAGATGGTTCACCAACGCCTGGTGCGTGACCACGACCCCCTTGGGACGCCCGGTCGAACCCGACGTGTGAATCACATACACCGGATGGGCCGGAAGCAACGGCACCACCAGCTCGGCATCCGTCAGCCGCACCCCCTCGAAGCCCGAGCACTCGGCACGCAGCTCGGCGGAGTCCAGCACCAGCACCGGCCCGCCGACCGAGTCCGGCAGCACCCGGGCACACCGCTCCGTCGTCAGGACACACACCGGCGCCG
>NZ_JBVHHW010000067.1:0-10211 GCF_055560875.1 Kitasatospora sp. NPDC023118 | reverse complement strand
GCAGGCGGGCTGGCTCGCACCAGCCCCGGTCCAGGGCGGCGTACAGGGCGCCGTGCCCGCGCCGGTGCTCGAGGGCCAGCGACAGTTCGACCAGCGTCTTCACCGGCCCGTCCGTACACAGCACCGCGTCGGTGAGCTCGAAGAGCGCGTCCTGGCAGGCGTAAAGGCAGTCGTAGAACTCGACCCGAAAGCGGGACAAGACGTCCAATGCCGCACTTTCGGGCGCATCGACCGGGAGACTCATAGGCGGCGGCCGTTCTCTCGTGCTTCGTGACTCGACATCTCGAAGCGTGGAGAACGGCCGCCTCTGCTGTCCCGGGAAGAACCGCAGATCAGCAGGTCGGGTGACCCGCGAGGTTAAACGCCAAGCTCAGATCGGCGATCCCGTCCTGGCCGTCACGGACAAGCGGCGGAGCCTATTTGCCGTGGCCGGCGCGCACGAGTACGACGAGGCGAGGACGGTCGGTGTCTTCCACGTCACCGACCGCGCCTGCCGCCGCTGGCTCCTGACTTCGCAATACCCCGTGAATGCGATGGCCTTCCATCCGACCCTCCCCCTGCTCGCCGTGGGATCCGGCGAGTACGACGGCGGCTACCACTTCGAGGGTGAGCTCCTGCTCATCCACCTGGAGACCGGCACCACCCTGTCGCTCATCGAGCATCACCTCGGCCGTCAGGTCCTCGGACTGGAGTGGCTGAACGACCAGGACCTTCGCGTCCTGATGGCGCCGCCCGACGACTGGAAGGACCGCAAGGCCCACGTGGAAGGACACGTCGCCGTCGTGCGCCGCGCCGACTGGGCCACGGCCGGAGCCAAGTCGCTTACCGACCGTGACCTGGCTGGCCCTTGCGTGTCGGCGCCCCGCCCGGACCACCGCGAGGCCGCCCGGAAGGCGGTCACCCGTCTGAAGTCGCCGCGGACACGCCGGCACGGGACCGGTGGGTTTCGGACGCCGTTCCGGCGGATCACGGGCACCCCGGCTGACGTCCAGTCATATGGTCCGTCATGATCGTCAGCATGACCACTTCACGACGCACAGTCCTGACCACCCTCGCGGCGGCCGCAGTCGGCGTCCCGTTCCTCACCGAGCTGGCGGGCGGCGGCAGCAGCGCCTCCGCTGCCACCGGCGACGGGGGCGACAAGTACGGCTCCAACACCGAGTTGTACGCGAGCGGCGTCTACCTGGAGGGTGAGCACTGGGTACGCCGCTTCGGCCGGGCCGAACCCTTCGACAACTACCGCGACTTCACCCCCGCCCTCCCCCTCACCGCCGTGATCGCCCCGCACGGCGGTGCGATCGAGGCTGGTACGAGCGAGCTCTGCACGACGATCGCCGGCTACAGCATGGCCGCGGCGACGGTCCGGGACCCGGCGAAGTCCCCGACCGGGCTGACGCCGCTCGGCGGTGGCATTCCGGCGCGCGACTACTGGATGTTCGAGGCTCTGGTGAGCGCCCCGAACAACGAGATGCACGTGACCTCGACGCACTGCGACGACCCGATCGCGTTGTCCGTCGTCGGAGGCGCCAAGTACGCGGTCTCCCTGCACGGTTACGACCCGTTCAACGGTTCGCCGCACACCACACCGCTGCGTAAGGTCCTCATCGGCGGCGCCGACGGGCGACTGAAGCAGAACCTGTACGGCGCCCTCACCGAGACCTTCACCGACTCCGCCCGGCGCGTCGTGGTGGAGATCGCGGGCGGCAGCTCCGCGATCAACGGCGACGACGCCGCGAACATCGTCAACCGCACCTACAGCGGCGGCGGCGCCCAGTTGGAGCTCTCCACCGACCTGCGCGCGGCGATGTTCGGCACCTTCGGCTCGGCCAGCGGCCGCCGGGACACGGCGGGCGTGGGCGTCGATCAGGCCTACTACTGGAACGGCTTCGTCAAGTCCGTACGAACCGCCATCGACCGCCACGAGCGCGGCCTGACCTGGCTCCCCGCAGGCCCGGACCCGATGGCCGGATAGCCCTCCGGCCCGCCGCCGCACCACCACTCCCTGGCAACGGTGCGGCGGTGGACCCGCCGTACGGCAGCGGGGATGCAGTCTCTACAGCCCGTCGAGTCCGCGAACCACGTCGGCCGCGTCCTCGTCGCTCTCGATGACCCGGAGCTGACCCAGGCCGTCCTCACCGGACGCTGTACCCGCCGTCCGGGTGCACCTTGCGCTTCCCGCCCGGCAGCAGGAACTCGGCCTCGGTCGGCCAGGAGCGCACGGTGCCACCCCGCCCGCGGCCCCAGGCACGGCGCCGCCGGAGGACGAAGGCCAGCACTGTCTCGTCGACCGCCATCGCGTGCGGCGCACCGAAGCGGCCGGCGCACCGGGCCGTCAGCTCTGCGCTCGCCGGGATCGTGCGGGACCGGCCGGCCTTTGTGCGGGCCCGGTTGTCGTTTTGCCGCGGTACTACGCTCACCTGCTGTTCGGCGATCGCGATGTCGTCGTGCCGCAGGCCCAGGGCCTCGCCGATGCGGACCACATCGCCACCGCCCCGCTCCGGGCCGGCGGCGGTAGCCGCAGCCAGGCGACGAACCCGGCCAGGGCCTCCAGATCGACCGCCGTCCACTCCAGGCCGCGGCCGTCGAGATAGGTCCACCAGTCCTTCAGGTCGTGGCAGTACGCCTTGATGGTGTTCGGCGACCGCTCGATCGCCGTCAGGTAGGCGAGGAAGGATTCCACCGGACCGACCGGCCGCAAATCGTCTCCCAGCAGCGTCCACGACTCCGTTGTAGATGCGGGCATGAGTGCTCCTCTACCCAGTCGACCAGCTGATGCGCGACGTCGTGGACGGCGCGTAGGTGGGCCGCTAGCCGAGGCGGACCGCCCAGCACGGACAGAAGCGCTGCGACACGATCTGGCAGCGGGAGCAGGGGCGGGTCGACGGTGCCGCTCACGGCTCTCAAGAAGACGATGTCGGTTGTCACCGCGTCAGGGTACTGACCGAGGCCGTCGATTGTGTCCGATAGGGGAACCCTCAGCGAACAATGATGATCTTGCCTGGCGAGAGAGATCTACCTGTGCGGACGGCGTCTCATTTAGGGTGTCCGGTGATCTGTACGCTGAGCGGGGGCTTACCGTACGCTCCCGACATGAACGAACGCGTCGGCTACGCGAGATGCAGTCTGGACAAGCAGGACCTCACCGCCCAGCGCGGGATCCTGCTCGGACTGGACGTCCCGGAGGACCGGATCTACCTGGACCACGGGCTGACCGGAACGAACCGCGACCGGCCCGGCCTGGCCCAGGCCCTCGCGGCGGTCCGCGCCGGCGACACCCTCGTCGTCCCCAAGCTCGACCGCCTTGCGCGCTCGGTACCCGACGCCCGCGACATCGGCGACTCCCTCACCGCCCGCGGCGTCAAGCTCTCGCTCGGCGGCACGCTCTACGACCCCGCCGACCCGATGGGCAAGATGTTCTTCAACATCCTGGCCACCTTCGCCGAGTTCGAGGTCGATCTCCTGCGCATGCGTACCCGTGAAGGCATGGCGGTGGCGCGGGCCAAGGGCAAGCTCAAGGGGAAGCAGCCCAAGCTCACCGCCCGCCAGCAGAGCCACCTGGTCCAGCAGCACCAGTCCGGCGAACACACCATCGCCGACCTCGCCGAGCTCTTCTCCGTCAGCCGCGCCACGGTCTACCGCGTCCTTGAACGCCACCAGAACGCAGCCACGCCGTCGACTCCCGGTGGGCAGTGACGTGCTGCCCTACGTCTATCAGGTCACCAAGTACGACCCCGCCGACCGCGACCAGCACGGCCACTACGCCGGCACTGAGGACACGACCAGCGACCACGGGCCGGTCGAAGACGCCTACTTGCAGGCCGTCGCCGCCTTCGCCGAGGACAGCGGCGTCGACCAGCTGGCCATCCGCGAGCCGCAGCTCGGAGGCTTCGTCCACTTCGGCCTGGAGCCACCGGTCGACGGCTACGGCCTGGCCGGCCTTTTCCCCGCCGGCCCCGCCGGGTTCCACGACGGGGCACTGGTGCCGATAGGTGTCGGCTTGGAACTCGTCCGAGCGATGCTCCGCGACAACGGCGCCTGGTGCCGCCTGGAAGCGGAGGGAGAGTTCAAGGTGCACGTCGGCTGGGACCAGTACCTCTACCTCAGCAGCAGCCAGCCCTGCGAAGCCGCGCTGACCCGCACCCGAGCACTCGGCCTGTTCACGCAACGCCTGGACACATCGCCGTACGACTTCGCCCCCGACGACCCCGCATACGTGCAGCGCCCGGCCGACGCCGACTTCTGGGCCCGCCTTGGCTGGACCGTCAGCGCCCACCGCGCCACGTTCCTGGAGGAGACCTTCGCCCTCAACGCCTCCCGATGGCACCGCCTGAGCCGCGACAACATCAAGACCGTGCGCTCCCAGCTGACCCCACGCGCACAGTTGTCCGTCTGGCCGGACCTGCTCACCGACGTCGACACGGCCGTGGCCGCCCTGCCCGACGAAGGCCTAGTGGAGATCATCTGGGAGAAGGAAGACGGGCAGATCACCAGCACGGTCGTGGACGAGACCCAGTTCGAGGACGTGACCTCCCAGCTTGCCAGCGCGAGTGCTGCCGGCGTCGTATCCATGTATGCCGGTGAAGATCTCCCGCTGTTCACCGCTGTACTGCCCGACAGCGACGGGGTACTCCGCGCGCGCTGGCAGACCGAGCCGACACCCAGCGACCGGGACTGGGCGTTCTTGAAGACCCTGCGGCGCGGCCAGGTCGTCACCGGCACGGTGACGTCCATCGCCAGTTTCGGCGTCACCTTCGTGGACATCGGCGGCTTCACCGCGATGATCAACATTCCGGAGCTGTCCTGGCGTCCGATCAACCACCCGTCCGACGTCGTCAGCGTCGGCCAGGAGGTCACAGCTGAGGTCCTCGACGTCGACATGGTCTGGGAGCGAGTGCCGCTGTCTCTTCGAGCAGTGCAGGAAGACCCATGGCCGCAGGTAGCGCAGAGGATCGGCCAGGTGGTCACAGGGCTGGTCACCAAGATCGTGCCGTTCGGTGTCTTCGTCCGCATCGAAGACCGAGAGGACGGCTTCGAGGGGCTCGTGCACACCGACGAGCTGGATCAATCGCCGCAGGACGTCATCGAGGTCGGCGACGCTCTCACCGTGAAGATCATGGATGTCGATCTCGTACGGCGCCGCATTGCCCTGTCGCAGAGGCAGGCCGACCGGTGACGACGTGGATGCAGTGCTTCTGGGACGAGGAAGCCATCTGGTTCTACTTCGAGGTCGACGCCGGCGGCTGGGTGACCCGACAGGTCGAGCTCCAGGGTTCCGAGCTGACCCCGATCGCGGCTGCGTCCCTGGACGAATGGCAGCGTGCCCAGCAGGCAGGGGGTCTGGCCGAGTACGAAAGAATGTTCGGGGTTACCGCGGGGCTCCCCGTCTACGAACCCGATCAACTGACCGCGCAAGAATTCGAGGCGGTCTGGGATGCCGCCCGTCGTGCGATCACAGCCCGCTAACCCGGTTGACCAGGGGCAGAACGCTGAGACCCTGACAGCAGTACGTCAGATCGACTACTGAAAGCTACTTGTCACTTCGTGGCAGCTTCGGGAGTGCAGGGCCGTCATCCATGCAGCCGACTCCGGAACTGACACCGGCCCTCGCGCCCGGTCCAGCCGCGAGCATCACCCTGCGCTACATGTCCGTTTGCCGTAGCTATACGAGAACAGGGCCGTCACGGCGTGACGCCTACCGGGACGGCTACGGCGTGGCTTCCAGGCGCTCGCGCCAGGCCCGGGTGCGGCTGTCCCGTCTCACACTCCGTTGTCGTTGTCGCAGCTGACCTTGTTGGATTCGCAGCTGGTCTCACGTTCCGTTGCCGTTGCCGGCCAACGAGAGATCCGGTGTCTCACATGACGTTGCCGCTCAGCGGACGTTGTCGGTGATCTTGCCGCAACCGCACCGAATTGCACCTGAGCCGCCGACCGGAACAGATCAGCTGAGGGAAGATCTGTTCGGTTCGCACGCTAGGGAGCGGGTCGCTGAGCCAGCGTTACGGCGTCAGGATGCGAGGGCTGGCAAACGTCGAGTTGTCGATGGTGACGTCCACCATCGGGACGGGGTCGACTTCCTGAAGGTAGATGCCCTCTGCCACCAGATACCGGTTGCGGTGGATCGATTCTGCCTCGGATCCGGCCCAGTCCTGATCACGGTCGGCGCCGCGCTGGACGGACAGCTCCGCATCCACATGCAGCCAGACCCGGAAGTCCCAGTACCTGTTGATCTCCGGTCGGAAGGCGAAGACGCCATCCACGATCAGTACCGTGTCCGGAGCGAGCGCCGTCGTCTCCGCAGCGTGACTCTGCTGCGTTAGCGGGTCGATGCTGCACAGAACAGCGGACGTTGCCTCCGGTGTCCCGCAGGGATCGAGCAGCAGCCGCTTGACCTCGTCATAGTCGTACGCGTTGCGGTAGTACCCCTCCCCTGACTCCCGGTCATAGAGGTGCCGGTCCTTCCACGGCTTCTTGAAGTCATCGAGGGTCGCCCGAAGCACAGGGCGCCCCGCAGCACTGATCCGCTCAGCAAGTTCGTGTCCGAAGCTTGTCTTGCCGGAAGCGGTGAAGCCGTCGATCCCTACCAGCAGACGGCCCGGGCCAACAGCCAGGATGCGTTTCGCCATCGACTCCACCAGCGCACTGCGTTCGGGGGAAGCCGCCGAAGGCGCGGGCTGTCGCCACGTCGAAGCCGAATGATGCACGTTCGCCCGCTGCAGTCCCATGAGGCAAACTTACCGGCTTCATCAACACCGGGGAAGATCGCGCTGCCCTCGCAGTGGGCGACAAGAATGTCGGAGACATCTCCGCTCCGGTTGCCACAGCAGGTCTCTCGCCCGCGTTTGGGTTGCACCTCTGGACGCCCGCCGAAGCTCCACGACCACCAGATCAACGGACTCCTCCAACTCCGCGCCGCTGCCACCCTGACTCGCCATCTCACTCTTGGCTCGATGTCTCCCCGGCAACTGCCTAACGCCTCGTCAGCCTGCCGGACCTCGTGATGTGGGCAAGCGACAACACAAAGTGAGACAACCCCAGCAGGATGCAGTTCAGCGACATCACAAAGTGAGACAACCCCAGCAGAATGCAGTTCAGCGGCAACATAAGGTGAGACGGGCCTCCGAAGCAGTCTCACTCTGGATTGCATTCGCCCAGGTCACAGGCTCACGCACTGACAAAGATCGGATGAGACGGGACAGCGGCAGGCCGGAGAGCAGAAGACGGCGTCGGACCGCTTGCGGAGGCTGATGATCCCGCCGCACTGCTTGCACCGGCCCGCGCCGAACACGGTGTCGCCGAGGATGACCGCGGCTCCGCGCTCGATCAGCAGGTCCCGCCGTCGGCGTCGACGCCAGGCCCGTTTGCGGCAGACCGGTCCGCCGAACGTCTGCCGTGCGGTCGCGTCCTTCGGCAGCGCCGTCCGGCACCACGCGCAGCGCCGAATCCGTCGGGTCACGCCACCAGCCTCGCGCCCGCCGCGACGGCCGGGCAAGGGGCGGGCCGGTGCCTCCCGGCCGCCCGCACCCGACGGTCCGCCTGGGCCGACCGGGCGGCGCCCGGGGCCGGAGGTGGTGTCGCGGCTCCATGACGCTATGACGCCACCAAGCCGGGCCTCGGGCAAGCCATCCCGGCCCTCCACGGCCTCCCTGGGCGTGGTTCCCGCATCTGTGGACGGCGGCCCGGCACCACCCAACCGAAGGCCGGCCCCGACGGCGGCCAACACCTCGCGGTCGGCGGCCCAGACAGCAGCCCCGCGCCCGGACAGCACCTGCGGCCCCACCCAGCCCCCCGTCGCGCCCACCTTCGACCCAGAACAGAGCTGTCCGAGATCAACGGGCGTGGGTGCCCGTAGGCTCCCGGTCATGCCCACCGAGAACAAGGCTCAGAACAGCCCGAAGCACTGGCAGGACTGCACGGGTGCGTACGACTTCCTGGAGCAGGTGCGGCTCCGCCCTGGCGTGTGGCTGCCCGGCGGCTCGCTGCGGCACCTGGAGTCGATGCTGATCGGCTATCGCGTGGCTTTGGGTGTCCACCGGGTCGAGGAGGACTTCGGCTTCTGGCCTGAGGACTCGTTCAAGGAATGGCTCTGGCGCCATTTCGGTCGGCACAGTTCGCTCGGCTGGGCCGCCGAGATCGAACGGGAGACGCCTGCGGGCTCGACACCCGTCGCGGAGTTCTTCCGGCTGCTGGACATGTTCCGCGCCGAGCAGGGCCGGCTCGTTGCCGGCCGGCGGTCCCCGACAGCGCCCTCCGCGGCCGAGCACCCAGTCATGCAGGCGATCCGCATCGAGATCGACCGGCATGACTGGGAGGCCATGGCATGTGGCTGCGGACATCCGGCCACCCATCTACCCGCCGCGCTGGTGCGGCTGATCAGTGCCCGTACCCGAGGCGAAGCCACCTTCGCCGAGCTCGACAACCACGTCATGATCCAGTCCAACCTGATGGAGCCCGCACCCGCCGCCACCGCCGTCGTCCTGGCTGCTCTGGCCGATCCGACGCTCACTACGCCCGTTGCCCGCACCGCGCTGCTCGAACTTCTCCTGTGCTTCAGCGCCGGCGACACCATCCAGCAGGAGGAGTGCGAGGCGTTGATTCGCGGAGGGATCTGGATCCTCTACCGCGAACTCGTCAGCCACCCCTCGATCGACGCCCGGATGCACGCCTACGAGACCCTGAGCAACCTCGACACCGAGACGAACCGGCTCGCAGCCTTCCGCCGGGCGATCCGCGACCACCTGCCCGCGGACCTGCACTGACCATCCCGCTGGTGGGAAACGATCTCCAGGCTTCCGGGAAACGATCTCCATGCTCACAGAGAGCCGCTGATCACAACCGTGCGTGGCGGCAGGGGCGGCGCAGCGGGGGCGGGTGCGGCGGGACGGCCGGTACGGCACCCGACCCAAAACCGAACACCGACCTCAGCCCGAATTCTGACCACCACGGCACCACACGCGAATTCTGGTGATCGGCGTTTGGTTTCCAGTGGCTCGGCGTGGCTGTTCACCGGGAGTGGTCGGGGTTCTTGTCCCTGGTCACGGCCGCGGTCAGCCAGGGATGATGAACCGGGGGAGCCGGGTGCGTGGTGAAGCGTCCCGCTGTATCGCGGTGAAGAGCCGACGCCGATCGTTATCACCAGCCTCGGGGCGCGGCTTGTGACCGTGCATCGAGACCTGAGGAAGGCCCAGATCCTTCTACGGAGTGTTCTGTCTCCGCTGCCCTCCGGTGAGAAGACGCCTGCTGCGCCCATACCTGGGGACCGTCCCCGCGCCTTGTCGGTGTGGGGCGTGATGATGGCCTGCGTGACCGACACCGCAGACCCTGCCCCGTCCTGGCTGCCCGGCTACGAGGGCGGCCCGTTCACCCCCTACCCCGAGCTCCTGGAGGATCCGCTCTTCTGGCTCTCGCACCTCGGCTCGTGCGCCCGCAGCCAGCAAGCCCAACGGCTGATGTTCGGCGCGGACTACGAGGCCGCCGAGGACTTCTACCGCGCCCTGTGGGACAAGGAAGACTGGCCGCTGTTCACCGTCCCGCTCACCGACGGCCACCGCTTCCACGTCGTCTACCGCACCATCGACGGCGACCGCGGCACCGACTACCTCCTGCACCACCCCACCTGGGACACCACCGAACTCCTCGCCCAGGACGACGGCAACTTCATGGGACCCGCCCTGTCCTGGCCCGAGCTCGCCAACGCCGCCAACAACACCCCGCCCGACCCCGGCACACTCGACGCCCGCATCCTCGACGCCCACGCCCGCCTGCTGCTCCTGCTGCCCGCCCTGGGCGACAACAGCCCACCCAGGACCGCCGCTCCCCGCCTGGCCGCCGCACTACGCGCCCGCACGGCCGTCGAGGACCCCGACCACCTCGCCCTCCTCCTCCTGGAACAGCAGGGACAACCCGGACCCGCCCAGTGGCGGACCACCCAGGACGAGGTACGCATCAACGACGGCTGCTACTCCCACCGCAACCCCGCCAACCCCTTCGCCCTCCCACAGACACGCCTCGCCAGGGTCTCCGCCGCACTCACCCCATGACCGCACACACCGACCCCACCGCCGTGGCGGGGCCGATGCGCGCCGAACGATGTGAGACACGGTCTCGAATGAGCCCGGCCCGGGTCTACCAGGCCACCCCGAGGGCCTCCAGCTGCCCGAGCTGTTCGGCGGTGAGCTTGTCCCGGCGGGCTTTGGTGTTGTTGAGCCAGGCGC
>NZ_JBVHHW010000066.1:0-11282 GCF_055560875.1 Kitasatospora sp. NPDC023118 | reverse complement strand
CACCTCCTCCTGCCAGGGGCCGCGGTAGCCGACATGGAGGTCGGACCAGGAACGCCAGCCCTCCCTGGTGTCGCTCAGCCGCCGTCGGATCCGCCACGGCCGCCAACACGCGGGTTCCGGCTCCCAGGCCGGTCCGATGTGCAGGGCGAAGCCGAGGCGGTCGCCCGCCCGCAGGGTGATCCGACCGTGTGCGGTGGACCCGCTCACCGTCAGGTCGGCGGAGCTGGACAGTATCAGCGTGTGCGCACCGCCGTAGGCGGCGAGCCCTCCGCGCACGGGCGAGATCACCGGGTGGATCAGCCCGAACTCGGGCCGGGGCGCGTACGTGATCTCCAGCGTCACTTGCCCCTCGTCGCAGGCGGCCTGCCGCAGCAGGACGCCGGGAGAGGCCGTGCCGAGCGCGTGGCCGCGTTCCCGCCGTCCGAGGGCGAGTGCGTCGAGCAGCACCGCCGTTCCGCCAGGCGTACGGAAGGTGGTCTCCAGGACCATGGTCCCCTCCAGGTACCGGCGGCTCACGTCGGCCGGATCCACCGGCCGGATGGACCAGTGGCCAGCGTTCTCGTCGAGCAGCCGCGCGAAGATCGCCGGGCTGTCGAAGCGCGGCAGACACAGCCAGTCCACCGAGCCGTCGGAGGTGACCAGGGCGGCCGAGCGGCAGTCGGACAGCAGAGCGTGGTCACCGATCGGCCGCGTGCTCACCGGACACGGTTCCGGATGAGCGAGAGGAAGCGTCGTCGGCCGCTGACCCACTGGTCGTCGAGCCGCAGCCCGAGCAGGTCGGCGGCCCTGCGGACGGTCGGCGCCCCCACCCGTGCCCAGGGAAACGGCGGGCCTCGGTGGCCGCGGGTGTCCTCCACCCACGCAATGCAGCGCTCGTCGCTGTCGCGCCGGTCGACCTCGATGACCAAGACCCCGTCCGGGGCGGCGAGCTGGACGCAACGGCGCAGCAGGGCGTGCGGGTCGCCACCGATGCCGATGTTCCCGTCGGCGAGCACCAGGGTCTGCCAGTCTCCCTCGTTCGGAAGCGGGTCGAACACCGACCGGCGCAGAGCGGCCGCGCCGAGGGCGAGAATTCGGGCGACGGCGCAGGGTGCGATGTCGATGCCGAGGGCGACGACGCCTCGGTGGGTGAGCGCCTGGGTGAGGCGGCCCGGTCCGCAGCCGATGTCGAGGACGGGGCAGGTGCAGCGTTTGACCAGGGTCTCGTCGGCCGTGCTGGGATCCGTGTCCAGGCGGTGCAGCGTCAGTCGGGGGCGTTGCCCGTCCGCCGGCCGCAGGTACAGCGGCCCGCGGTCGGTATGCAGGGGCTGCATGTGGGGGTCGTCGGTCATTGCGGCTCCGGACGGGCGGTCCGTCGGGCGCGGCGCAGGTTGAATGCGAAGACGATCGCTGCCGCGCCGAACAGCACTGCGGTGATCGCCAGCCATCGGCCGAGGTAGGCGTCTTCCGGCAGCCGCGTGTCGCCCTGGTAGGGGATCGACAGATTGAGGATCAGGGGAAACCACACGAGCAACAGGACACCGGACAGGAAGGCGGGCACGCGCAGATAGTTGATCCACGGCACCGCAGGAGTGCGTTCCGGGCGGTGGCGAAGCACGGCCTGGGCCGAGAGGTCCGCGAGCGAGTACAGGGGCAGCAGGATCAGGTCGTGGCCAGCGGACGAAGCGTGCCATGGTCAGGTCCTGAAGGTAAGTCGGTGCACCCACTTGGTGTTGTTCACGCAGGGGTTGGCCGGGACGATGATGCGGGCCGGGTAGCCGTGGTCGAGTGAGAGGTCCGCGCCGTTGACGCGCAGGGCGAGCAGTGATCGGGGGTCGTGGATCTGGTTGCCCCGCAGCACCACCGAGCTGTAAGGGCCGGGTGGTTGGACGGATTCCACCAGGACGCTTCCGGCGTCGGGGACGCCGGCCAGGGCGGCGAGGTCGGCCAGCCGCAGGCCGCTCCAGTCCTGGTCGGAGGTGGACCATCCCTCCACGCAGGCGATCGGCAGTACGGCGGCGTGCTTCTCGTCCGATCTCGGGCGTTGCCGGCCGCCGGAGCTTGAGGTGCCAGGAGGCCCTCCGCCGCTGTCCATCGGCCACTTCCTTCGTGCCCAGGCTGCCTCGCAGCGGGGTGGGCCGAAACCCACGCGTCGGTGGTGCTGGTCAAGTCGCCAGCTACAAACTGGCACGGATCGGGTCGGCTGTCCGCGTCTGGCGTCCATACGGGTGTCCGCCGCCAGCCGAACGGTCGAACCGGCGCTCCGCACGACTCGACGGATCCCCGCACGGTGGCCTCATGATGGTGGAGTGCGACGCCTCAGCGCATGGCGCTGCCCACGGCGCAGCGCCTGGCCGCACCGCGCTGACCAGGGAAGTGTTCTGGTTCGTCGTCATCGGCGCCGCCTCCACGGCGGCCCAGGCCCCGCTGTACTGGGCGCTGCGCCACTGGTCGCCGCCCATCCCGGCCAACTTCGCCTCCCTTTTCGTCGTCACCGTCCCCAACACGGAGGCCAACCGCCGGCTGAGCTTCCGCGGATCCGCGGTCCAGGCCCCCGGGCGCATCTGCCCGCGGGTGGCCTGGTCGTCCTGGCGTACCTGGTCACCTCAGGCGCCGCCGTCCTGCTCTTCCGCCACTACCAGCCCACCGCCTCACCAGCGGCGGAGACCCTGGTCGTATTGGGCAGGTCGTTTGAGAGCCGGTCGGGCAACGAGGGTGAGAGCCACCTTGGCCGGGGGCGTGACACGCCCGCGTTCGGAGGAATGTCGTCGACCGCTCCACTTGGCCGCGACACGCTACGGTCCTTTGACGTCCCGGTGCGGTCGTTCCCGCGGGGCTGTCGGCTACGGGCTACTGATGGGGCTGCGGGTGGCCCATACCTCCGCGAACATGCCCCGGTCGATGTGGTCGACTTCGAACCCAGCGTCGGCGACTGCGTCAGCGAACGCCTCGGCGTCCCACACCGTGTACCAGCGGCGTCCGTCGGGCTCATCGAGCCAGCCGGTGCGGCCGACGGACCTGACGCACGCGTACAGCTTGCCGCCGGGGCGCAGTAGCCCGGCGAACTGGCCGAGCACGTCCACGGTCTCTGACTCGCGAAGGTGCACGAGCGATGCGCAGGCCCAGATCCCGTCGACCGTTCCAGCAGGGAATTGAAATCCGATGTCGCGCAGGTCGCACTGTGAGGTGGGTGCGTGGGCGTTGGCCATGGCGACGAACACCGGGTTGAGGTCGGGCGAGACCGACGAGGTCGACACCAGTTCACCCTCACACAGTGCCTCTCACCAGGGCGGATGAGGTTATCGGCAAGGGCAAGGTCGCGAAGGCATGGGGTGTCCCCAAGCCGGCGCTGAAGAACGCGGCGGAGCAGATCCGCCGGATCCGGGCGGGAACGGACCGTTCGCTGGCCCGTGACAGGCCGCGCTGTCCCGAACCGGTCGGTTCGTTCTACGGCTTCCCCTGCAAGGTCCCGGTCGAGCCCGGAATGGACGTCTGCTACCAGCACCGCCGGGTGAAGGCCAACCCGGGCGCGGATGTGACCTCTTATGCTCTGGCTGCCGTGCAGGCCCACGCGAGCTGGAAGGACCTGCGCGAGAGCATCAGGAGTCTCGATAGACGAGCACTGCAGACCGAACGCCTGCGGCTCTTCCGTGCCTTCGAGGCCAAGGCTTCGATGACCGAGGAGGTCTACCGCCTCGCCTCCCTGCTCCTACCTTCCGAGGATCCGGCCACACAAGCCCGCCGCGCCCTGGGCCTGCCCGGACCCAACGACGGAATCGGCGACGCGGCCCGCCTACGCGGACTCGGAGTGCTCCTCGCCGCCGCGGAGGCAGCCGCACTCAATCTGCCCACCGGACTCCCCGAGTCCAAGAACAAGCCCAAGTCTCCTTCGGCCAACGACAAGGCCAAGAACGACGAGCCCCTGCTGTACTCCATCACGGAGGCCGCGAAGCGCCTGGGAGTGAGCGCGGCCTGGCTGCGTTCGGAGTCCGCCGCCGGCCGCGTCCCGTACCGGCAGATCGGCAGCCACCGCATGTTCAGCGAGGACGATCTCGCGCAGATCGTGAAGGACTCGTACCGGCCCAGCAACGGAAGGACCTGGGATCGGCGGCCCGTTCGAGCAGCCTGGCTGCGGCCGTGTCCTCGGGCAAGGTCACCAGTTGCTCGACCTCGCGTGCGCTGGCGACCGTGGTGAACACCTGCGTGGTGGACAGGCCCGGCATCCGGAACGGGGCGTTGACGAGGTGAAACGGCTCCAAGGTCACCACGAGACCGTGGCGGGGCCTGTCCCTGGGGATGGCAGCGATGAACTTCCGCAGGAGGTTGGTGTCCTTGTAGTCGATGTAGGTGATGCCGGCCTCGGTCAGGGGGTTCGGGCGGGGCTTGGCGGGTCGCCCGGCTCCGGTGCGCTTGGCCGCCATGTCGGTACGTCCTTCCGTGGTCAGGAGACTGGGTCGAGCAGGTCCTCGAAGGCGTCCGGCAGGGCCTTCCAGCCGGGTTCCCCGACCAGCAGCTCGGTGTCGGTCAGCAGGCAGGAGTCGAGCAGTTCGGTGATCCCGTCGATATCCAGCCCCTCTGCGGTGAAGCTGAGTTGCTGTATCCGGTCGCCGTTCAGGGGGTGCCAGTCGAGGGCGGCCGCGGCGCGCCGGGCGGGCGGGTAGAGGTCCCAGGTGGCGTCGGGCAGGGATGCCAGCCAGGGGCCGCACTCTTCGACCGCGAGATTGGCTCCGGCGGCGTCCCAGGCGAGCATCAGGTCGGGCCGGTTGGCCAGCCAGAACCGGCCCCGACTGCGCTGGGCCGCCGGGACGAGTTGCTCCAGTGCCTCGTACAGCCGGGCGGGGTGCAGCGGACGTCGACGCTCCCACACCAGGGTGGCCACCCCGGCCTCGTCGCGTTCCTGGGGCAGCAGTGCGATGGCCGGGTTGACCCGGTCCCGGGCGGCGGCGACGTCGAAACCGCCGAGCGCCGCGTGGATCAACGCTCCGGCGCCGAGTCGCACGATCCTTGCGGTGGAGTGGAGTTGGTGCAGCATCGCGAGCCCGGCCCGCCGTTCAGGGGTGTCCCCTTCGACGCCCGCGCGCGGGACGGCGAGGACGGTGGCGTACTCGATCTGATGGGCGAGCGCCTCGGCCCGGGTGCGGGCATCGTCAGCGCTGGTGTGCAGACCGTGCTCGGCGAGGTCGTCCGACACGGAGAGTTCGCCGATCAGCCGCAGCGGGTCCACCGCCGTGACCACGCCGGCAAGTTCGACGGAGTCCGCCATGCGGCGGTCGCCGACCTCGCTTTCGGCGATCAGCTCGACGGCCGGGTGCGGGTCGCTGCCGCCCCAGAGCTCGACGACGACCAGGCGGTGGCGGCCGCGATCGGCGAGGCGCAGCAGCGCTGGCAGGAAGTCCTCGCGCAGGGCGCAGCACGGGCAGTCGTTCGTGAGCGCCGCCGTGGTACGGCCCAACGTTGCTTCGGCGTCGCGCACTTCGCGGTGGACGATGCCGCGGGAGGCGTCGCGCAGGTCGTGGTGCAGGACGAGCGCGTCGGCGCAGCCGTCGAGCAGCTCGTCGACGGCCCGGCGGCGCTCGTCCTGGTGCAGGCCGGCGACCACCACGACGGGGAGTTTGGCGTGCTCGGACACGGCGTTCACCAGCTGGACTTGCGGACGCCGGGCAGCTGTCCGGCGTGGGCCATGGTGCGCAGGTTGATCCGGGACAGACCGAAGGCACGCTGGTAGCCGCGCGGGCGGCCGTCGACGCTGTCGCGGTTGCGTACCCGGGTCGGGCTGGCGTCCCGGGGCTGGCGGGCGAGCTCGCGCTGGGCGGTGACGCGCTCGTCCGGGCTGCTCGCCGGGGAGGCGATGACGCGCTTGAGCTCGGCCCGGCGTTCGGCATACCGGGCGACGGTCGCGCGGCGCTGCTCGTTCTTGACGATCTTGCTCCGCTTGGCCATCAGACCTTCTCCCCCCGGGCCCGGATCCGGGCGACGGCGGCCTCGATGCCGATCACGTCGACGGTCTTCACACCCTTGGCGCTGAGCGTGAGCCGGACGTACCGGCCCTCGCTGGGCAGCCGGTAGCGCTTGCGCTGGATGTTGGGATCGAAGCGGCGCCTGGTGCGCCGGTGCGAGTGCGAGATCGCGTTGCCGAACGCGGGCTTGCGCCCCGTCAGCTGGCAGTGGGCGGACATGACCGACCTCCGTTCGGTGGGCTGTGCGGCACCCAGACTAGCCTAAGTGAAAACGGATTTCATTTCGTTCTGGCCGGACCCATCGCGCACCAGGCGAACTCGGGGCGGGTCGACCCGCTCGCGACCCCCACCTGCAGGCCGCCGGATGGCGGCACACCTTCGACCATCAGCCCGCCATCACAGGCGATTTGACATCGGATCGCCTCGTGGTCGACAGTCGAAGACGTTAATGGTTTTCATCTTCGACAAGCTCCGAGGTGCACGTGAAGGTTGCATTCGTCGGCAAGGGCGGCAGCGGCAAGACAACGCTGTCCTCGCTCTTCGTCCGCCATCTGGCCGCGTCCGCGCGGACCGTCGTCGCCATCGACGCGGACATCAACCAGCACCTCGCCGCGGCGCTCGGCATGAGCGAGGACCAGGCGTTCCTGCTGCCCGCGCTCGGCGAACACCTCCCGGAGCTCAAGGAGTACCTGCGCGGCAGCAACCCGCTGATCTCCTCGGCTACTGCCATGGTGAAGACCACGCCACCCGGGCGGGGCTCACGCCTGCTCCGACCCGACGGCACCGACCTGGTCCACCAGCGGTTCGCCCGAACGGTGGATGGGGTGACGCTGCTGGCCACCGGGGCGTTCACCGAGGACGACCTCGGCGTGGCCTGCTACCACTCCAAGGTCGGAGCCGTCGAGCTCTACCTCAACCACCTGGTCGACCAGCCCGGCGAGTACGTCGTCGTCGACATGACCGCCGGCGCCGACTCCTTCGCCTCCGGCCTGTTCACCCGCTTCGACCTCACCTTCATCGTCGCCGAACCCACCCGCAAGGGCGTGTCCGTCTACCGCCAGTACCGCGACTACGCCGCCGACCACTCCGTCGCGCTCGCCGTGGTCGGCAACAAGATCACCGGCCCCGAGGACGTCGAGTTCCTCCGCCGGCACGTCGGTGACGACCTGCTCGTCTGCCTGGAGCACTCGCCCTACGTGCGAGCCCAGGAGCAGGGCCGCCACGCGCCGCTCGACCGCCTCGAAGACGCCAACCGGGCCGCCCTGGACCGGCTGCACGCCGCCGTGGACGCCCGCCCCAAGGACTGGACGGCCTTCCAGGCGCAGGCCGTCGCCTTCCACCTCAAGAACGCCACCGCCTGGGCCAACGCCGACACCGGCGAGGACCTGACCCGGCAGATCGACCCCGCGTTCGTCCACGGGCCCACCGCCCTGCGAGCCCTGTCCCTCAACTGACCGACTCCGAGCGCTCCCGTCAACTGCCGTCACGTCGCCGCCTTCCGCCCGGATGCCGAACACGGCGACGCCTACTGCGAGTTCACCTCCCTGCACACCCAGATCCTCAACCAGACCCCGAGCTGCGCAGCTGCTGACCTGCCGCTCCGATCAGCGGGTGCGGACGTCGCCGGACTCCCGCACCCGCTCTGAACCTTCCCACCACGAGGAGGACGTCATGGCACGCAACGAACTGCGCCCGATCATCAAGCTCCGCTCCACCGCGGGCACCGGCTACACCTACGTGACCCGCAAGAACCGCCGCAACGACCCCGACCGCCTGGTCCTGCGTAAGTACGACCCGGTCGCCCGCCGGCACGTCGACTTCCGCGAAGAGCGCTGACCCCGAACCGGCCCGACAGGAGTACGCCCATGAAGCCCGGAATCCACCCCGCCTACCGCCCGGTCGTCTTCCGCGACAAGGCGGGCGGCCTCGCCTTCCTCACCCGGTCCACCGCCACCAGCGCGAACACGATCGAGTGGGAGGACGGCAACACCTACCCCGTCATCGACGTCGAGATCTCCTCCGCCAGCCACCCCTTCTACACCGGCACCTCCCGCGTGGTGGACGTCGCCGGGCGGGTCGAGCGGTTCAACCGCCGCTACGGCACCACCCGTAGCTGACCCCAGGACCACCCGCGAGGAGACCCGCGCGTGTCCCGGCCCACCACGCCCGCGCCACTTCCCGTCACCGTCCTGTCCGGCTTCCTCGGCGCGGGCAAGACCACTCTGCTCAACCACCTGTTGCACAACCGCCAGGGCCTGCGGGTCGCGTGATCGTCAACGACATGAGCGAGATCAACATCGACGCCGCCCTGGTATGCGACGGCGGAACGCTGTCGCGTACCGAGGAGCGCCTGGTCGAGATGACCAACGGCTGCATCTGCTGCACCCTGCGCGACGACCTGCTGGAGGAGGTCGACCGGCTCGCCCGCGCCGGCCGCTTCGACTACCTGCTCATCGAGTCCAGCGGCATCTCCGAGCCCATGCCGGTCGCCGCCACCTTCGCCTTCGCCCGCGACGACGGCGCCACCCTCGGCGACCTCGCCCGCCTGGACACCATGGTCACCGTCGTGGACGCCGCGGGCTTCCTCCCCGAGCTGCACACCGGCGACGAACTGACCGAACGCGGCCTGGACCAGTACGAGGACGACGAACGCACCGTCAGCGACCTGCTCATGGACCAGGTCGAGTTCGCCGACGTCATCGGCCTCAACAAGACCGACCTGGTCACGTCCACCACGGCGAGCCGACGCGCGACGCCGTTCTCTCGCCGGCCCGCTGACCGCCCGCTCAGTCCTCGGACGCGTGCCGGATCGCGTCCAGCACGATGTGGGCGATGTGCCCGTCGGTGAGCGAGTACTCGATCTCGCGGGCCCGGCGGTGCGCGGTGACGATCCGCGAGGTCCGCAGCACCCGCAGGTGCTGCGAGACCAGGGGCTGGCTCACGCCGAGCGCGTCCACCAGTTCGTGGACCCGGCGGTGCCCGCCGGACAGCTCGCGCACGATGCCGAGCCGGACGGGTGCGGCGAGCGCGCGCAGCAGCTCGCTGGCGGCCTGGAGTTCTCTGGAGGGCTCGCCCGGGGCTGAATCCATCGCCATATGCATACCTTAGTACCTGGCAATGAGTTTCAGTTCTGCCAAGGGGTCACCGAAAACCGGGGGCGGACCGAAATCGGCCCGCCCCCGCCGTCACTTCGGATCAGTGGTCGTCCCAGTGCCCCTGGTGCAACGCGTGCCGGTGGCCGTCGTGCACGTAGTCCACGTGGTCCTCGTGCGGCACCGCGACATGGCCGCAGCCCTCGCCGTGCTGGTGGCCATGGCCCTCGTGCACGGCATGCGCGGCCGCCACGCACTCGTCGACATGGCCCTCGTGCGTGCGGTGGATGTGGGTGTCGTGCGCGTAGTCGACATGGTCCCCGTGGGCGAAGGCGACATGGCCGCAGCCGTCGCCGTGGACGTGGGGGTGATCGGTGTGGGTGTCGTGCTGCGTCTCGGTGAGCATCGGGAAACTCCCTCTCCATGGAGCGCGCCACATCCGCCACCGGACAAGCACCCCTGGCGGCGTGGTGCTATGCATGACATCTAGGAGTCAGCATATATCTATCTCTGCATATGTCAGCGAGATCCCCTGAGCCGGCCGTTCTGTTGGTCTGGCCGCTCGCCAACGTGCTGCCGGGCTGGCACTGCGGAACCAGCCTGGACATGACAGGCCCCCTTCGGCGCTGACGTAGGTGGTGATGACCGCGGTGTGTGGTGGGTCAGTCGGCGGTTCTCGCGGCGGCCTGGCAGGTCATGCAGATGCCGGTGAGTTCGACGGTGTGGTGGACGTCGGCGAACCCGGACATCGCGGCGATGTGGTCTGCCCATGCCTCGACGTTGGTGGAGTCGACCGCCCGGCTCAGGCCGCACTGGCGGCAGATCAGGTAGTGCCGGTGGTCGGTGCCCGGTCGGTAACGGAAGAGCCGTTCGCCGTTGGTGTCGCGCACGACGTCGGCGCGGCCGACGGCGGCGAGCGCGGTCAGGGTGCGGTAGACGGTGCTGAGACCGACCCGGGAGCCGGTGGCGAGCAGGCCGGCGTGCAGGAGTTGGGCGCTGACGAAGTCCTCGCAGCCCGCCAGGGCCCGCAGGACCTCGGCACGCTGCGGGGTCAGGCGACCGAGCCCATCGCCGCTGAGCTGGTCAACCACGGTGGTGCGCCGGCTGGTGGCCCGCTGGAAGGCCGCCGTCAGCGCGTTGGTCTTCGCCTCGGTCACGGTTTCACCTCCGGTTGTCGCGGCGCGGTCAGGCGGGCGCCGGCTGGGCGGCGCGGGCCGGGCGGACGAGGAAGGTGGCGGCGTAGACGGCGCTGGCGGTGGCCATGATGGCGAAGCTCGGCGGCAGCTTGGGCACTGCCGCGCTGAGCAGCAGGCCACCCCACATCTCCGCGACGGCGAGCCCGGCGGACAGCGCGAGCGCGCGGAACGGCCGGTCGGTGAGCCGGATGGCCGCGCCCGCCGGGGCGGCGAGCAGGCCGAGCAGCAGCAGTGAGCCGACCGCCTGGGTGGCCTCGCCGGCGGTCGCGCCGACCAGGGCGAGAAAGGCGAAGCCGAGCAGCCGTACCGGCACCCCGCGTGCGGCGGCCACCGCTTCGTCCAGGGTGGCGAACAGCAGCGGGCGGGCGATCAGCAGTACGACCAGGCACACCGCGCCCGCGACGGCGACCGCGACGGTGGTCTGGTTGCCGTGCAGGCCGAAGATCGAGCCGAACAGCACGCTGGTCCCGGCGCCGCCCTGGGCGCCGCTGCGGGAGGTGGTGTAGACGGTCAGGAAGAACGCGCCCAGGCCGAGGATCCAGGCGAAGACGCTGCCGATCACCACGTCGTCGGCCCGCCCCTTGCGGCCGAGCCCGCCGATCAGCAGGCCCACCCCGATGGTCGCGGCGAACAGCCCGAGCCGCAGGTCGTAGCCGCCGGCCAGGGCGGCCATCGCGCCGGTGAACGCGACGTGACTGAGCGCGTCGCCGGTGAAGATCTGGGCCCGCAGCACCAGGAAGTAGCCCACCAGCCCGCACGCCAGCGCGATGAACGTCCCGGCGAGCAGGGCGTGCTGGAAGAACGCCTGGGTGATGACGGTACTCATGCGCCCACCTCTCCCCCAGCCTCCGGCCGGGGGTACCCCCACCGCTCGGCAGGGGCATTCGCCCACACGCACCCCTTGATGATGAGCTCTCCCCCAGCCTTCGGCCGGGGGTACTCCCATCGCTCGCTCATGCGGCACTCCGTAAGTTGTTAGGCGGCCCGGGAGGGCCGGATGTGGCTGATGCGGTCTTGCCTTCTGTGGCTCCCGAGGAGTGGCCGTCCGGCTCTCCGGG
>NZ_JBVHHW010000065.1:6509-11535 GCF_055560875.1 Kitasatospora sp. NPDC023118 | reverse complement strand
AGAACTCCCAACCGACCCCTCGCCATGACGTCCACACGGTCGGCAAACCAGACACCGCGAAGCCATCAACGAAGAAGAAACCCCAGGCCAGCACCCCTCGACCCCGCCGAAAAGGTTAAAGAGCAAGTTAGGGGTTTGTCCGGTCGATCACGTAAGTCGCTAAGCTGCCACTTCTTCTCGAAGGAGGCGGTGATGGCACCCGAAACCGCCGTCGCAATGGTGCAGAAGATCATGGACGGGGACTACGCCAACGATGCCGGGCCAGCGGCATATTGGAGGCGCTTGACCGGGCCCTTGCCTGTCCCACCGGGCCCTTGCCTGTCCCAGCGGATATGTGAGCGACTTGATCTTCTGGTCCAAGAGCCGGAATCCGACAGCGGCAGAGGTGGTCGATCAGGCTCTGGCTTACCGTCCCCTTGCGTTGTGAGATGACCTCAAGTCCAAAGTCAGATGATCAAGGCAACGGTGGTAACGGCGCTTAGGAAGGCCGCGGGGTGGCGGCCCAGATCCGAAGGCGCCCCCGGCCCGCGCCACACCATGCTTGGCGGAGCCAAAGGCGCCTCCCCGTACGACCCTTGGGAGCTCTACCTCAGCCAACCTGCCCCGTCGGCCGCACCGTGATGTGGTTGATGTCCACGCCCGCGGGCTGGTTGATGGCGAACACAATGGTGTCCGCGATCTGCTCGGCGGTCATCGTGGCGGCTGCCTCGGGGGTTCCGCCGCGGGTGTGCCAGAAGGGGGTGTCCACGATGCCGGGGGCGACGACGGTGACGCCGACTCCGTCCTGGCCGACCAGGAGGCGGGTGTTCTCGGCGAGGGCGTGGGCGGCCCACTTGGTGACGGAGTAGAGGTTGCCGGGGGTGTGGCGGACGCCGGCGACCGAGCCGATGATCACGATTCGGCCCTTGGATGTCCTCAGGTGGGGCAGGGTCTCCTGGATCAGCAGGGCGGGGCCCAGGACGTTGGTGAGGATCATGGCGCGCATGTCCTCAGGGGCGTGGGTCTCCAGGTTGCCGGGCAGGGAGAAACCAGCGTTGGCTATGACGTTGTCCAGCTGGCCCCAGGTGTCCAGCACGTGGCGGACGGCGGCGGCGACGTCATCCGCTTCGCTGGCGTCGCCGGTGATCATCAGCAGCCGCTCGCCCGCCCCCGCCGTGGTGGCGAAGGCAGCCAGCTTGCCCGCGTCGCGTCCGGTGACGGCCACGCGGTGGCCCTGCTTGAGCAGGGCGCGGGCGGTGGCGGCGCCGATTCCGGTCGAGCCACCGGTGATCAGCGTGACGGGTTCCATAGGACGGCCTCCTCGGCGACGGGGTCATCGGGGCAAAGCGCCTGCACTATACCCAGCGATCTTCGACGCTCGCTCCCGGCTTTCTCCGACGGCTCCGCTCCTGACTGCGGATCAGGAGTTAGGCAGTGTCATGCCGATCAGCTGAGTCGTTGATAGGACTGTGGGGCATGGGGGTGATCTGACTGACGCCCAGTTTGCGCCGTGAGGCGCTGTTGGTTCGAGCGGAGGTGGGAGACCTTCGCCGCTGACCCTGTCGCAGCAGGGCGGTGGAGCTGAGGGCAGCCTGATCCGGGTGGTGCCGGGGAGGGCGGGAGCGGCCCTGACAACGTCGGGACGTGCCAGTACTGCCAGATGGCGCGGGTCCGGCAAGCGTGGTGGAGAGGAGTACGAGAGGAACCGGCGTCGTTACGTCCTAGGGCCTGTGTGACGTTGTGATCAGCCAGTGGTCGGCAGGAGATCATCGATCCAGATCATCGAGGCGCGAAGGTGCAGGCCGGCGAGGTAGCTCTCGGGGGTCTTGTCGAACCGGGTGGCGATGCCTCGCCAGGCCTTCAGCTTGTTGATCAGGCGCTCGACGGTGTTCCGCTCCTTTTAGAGCTCGGGGTCGTGGCTGACGGGCCGGCCGCCCTTGCTGCCCTTCTTCTTCCGGTTGGCGGCCTGGTCCTTCTTCTCCGGGATGACCGCCTTGATACGGCGACCGCGCAGGTGGGCGCGGTTGCCGCGGAATGAGTAGGCCTTGTCCCCGGCGACCGCGTCGGGCCGGGTGCGGGGGCGGCCGACGGGCCCGCGGACCCGTACCTTCTTCAGCACGGGGATGAACTGGGGGCTGTTCGCGGCCTGCCCCTCGGTCAGTACGAACACCAGCGGACGACACTTTCGGTCGCCGGCGCAATGGATCTTGCTGGTCTGTCCGCCCCTGGAGCGCCCAAGCAGGGCAGCTTTCAGCCGGAGCTTGCGCCGGCGCCGGATTCGTCGGTGTTCTTCCCGTTCCGGGTCGTCTGCGGCGTCCTGCCCGCCTTGTTCCTGCAGACTGCCCCCTTTTGCCGGGCCTTCTCCGCCTCGTCAGCGGCTTTCTCCAGGGCGGTCATGGCGTCGCAGTCGAGGTGCATGCCGGCGGCATCGTGATGTGCCCGCACGGTAGTGGAGTCCACGCTGACCAGGGACAGGTCCACCTCACCCCGCTTCACGGCCTCCGCGATCAGCCCCTCCAGCAGGGCTTCGAAGACACCGGCGTCCCTCCAGACCCGAAAGCGACCGTAGACCGTCGGCCAGGGACCGAACTCGGAGGGCATCTCCCGCCACTGGGCGCCGGAGCGGAACCGCCAGATCACCCCCTCGAACTGATCCCGCAGCCTCTGGGGGTACGGGCCGTACTCGCCGATCGGCAAATACGGCTCGATGAACGTCCACTGCTCGTCGCTGAGTTGCCTACGTGTCACACACAACGTCCTACCGGAACCCGCTTCCGGGCAAGCACGAAACCGCAATATTGATCACGACATCACACAGGCCCTAGATGACTGATGCCAAGGGGTTTAGTGGTCGTAGGCGGTCAGCGAGCGCATGACGGGCTGGCCTGTGTGGTCGTTGTGCCAGATCGCGGCGGTCAGCGCGAGGATCCGCTGGAGGACGCGGACCATGACGCCGCCGGGTGTGCGGCCGTGGTGGCGTTCGAGGTCGAGCTGGCCCTTGAAGGTGTCATTGACCGACTCGATGACCTGCCGTAGCGGCTTGAACAGCTGTGATCCGGCCCGCACGGATTGGTCCACAGGCTGGTGTCGGTGGCCAGTTGCCGGTTGACGCGGGCGATCAGGTCCGCGCTCTTGCGCAGGCACCGGTTGTAGCCGGACTGCCCTGGAAGGTACGGGAACAGGTGCTGGAGGTTGGAGTGGGCGTAGCGGATCCAGCGGCGCTCGGAGACGAAGCCGAGCAGTGCTTGCATCACCGACAGCGTGACCAGTTCGGCATCGCTGAGCTGCGGTTCGATGCCGATCTCGGGACGCCACGGCGCCAGATGCGGCGATTCCTTCAGCAGGTCGTCGGTCTTCACGTAGAGTGCGGTCGCGAGGGAGTCCAGATCAGGCGTCACAACCGATCTTTGGACTCCCTCGCTTCATGTCATGCGTGCCAGCGAGCCCTTGGCATCAGTCATCTAGACGGTACCGACGGAGTCAACAGCACCGCTGTCGCCCTCAACAGTTCGAACATGCCGCCCAACAACTACTGACTCCCGCAACCGGGACCCGACCAGCGTGCGCCCGGCGGCGGCCGCGCTCGTGTTCAGGGGCTCAACCACTGAACACGAGCGCAGTGCGAAGTGCCACTTCCCCCCACACCGGGCAATGACCCTCGACCGGCTGCCGGACGGCTGCATCGCCGAGGCCCGAAGGGATGGTCCTGCCTCACCCCGCGCGGCGGCAGCCGGGTGGTCATCCGGGCCGACCCGCGGATGCGCCGGGACGGCAACGGTGCTGCTCGTCCCTTCGTGCGGAAAGGGGAAGGCGGCCGGTCGAAGCGCCGACCGCCTTCGGTCCGCCCCGACGCCGGGCGCCCGTGTCACCGGGTGACGACGGTGATCGTTCCGGCGCCGCCTTCTCGGCGCTGTGCGGCCAGGGCTTCCTGGTAGGTGACGTACTGGCGAACGGTGCCGTCAGGCAGGCTCAGCTGGTAGACGACGGTTTGCGGTGATCCTCCGCCGCAGTTGCAGGCCATGAGTTCAGTGTCCTTTCCGGGTGCTGGGGTTCGGGTCTTCTGGAGAGGGGGCGTTGGTCAGTCCAGCCATCGTGAGGCCACACCCGCCAGGTACGAGACGCTGAGCGCGGTCGCCGGTATCCGGAACCACGGGCTGCCCTCCAGGCACGCGGCACAGCCGACCGCGACGGCGGACACCCAGACGCTCGAACACCAGCTGCAGGTGATCAGATAGGCGGCCTTGGACTCCTCGCCGAAGCGATCGGCGACCCAGATCCTGAGACCGCCCGCGAGGGTGTCCTTGGTCAGGAAACGGGTGACGCGGCAGGTGGCGCCGAGCGTGAGAAGGAACATGGTCAAGCTCATCGGGACAACTCCACTGACCAGGGACGCGGCAGTACGGTTGCGGGCGGCGCGGCGGGTACGGTGGCTTCGCCGCTACGCCCCCAGCGCGTCCGTCCCCCCGCCGTGCGAGGGCGGGGGGACGGACCTTCGAGGTCGGCCGCTCATCTGCGGACGATGAGGTCAGGCCTCACCTGGCCCGGCCACCAGTACCGGTCCGCGATCCACGTCCCGGGCCCGATAGGACCGGTCCGGTCACTACTGCGGCCAGCAGGGCAGCAGGGTGCCGGTCGACTGCAGCGTCGTGCCGCCGACGGTGGCGGTCGCGGTGAAGGTGCCGGACTGGACCTGAAGCAGGTTCAGGTCGGTGGTGAGGGTCGCGATCCCGGACGCGTCCGTCACCGCCGAGCCCACCGGCTGTCCGGCGACGAGGAAGTTCACCGTCACGCCGGCGGCCGCGGGAGTGAGCTGGGCCGTCAGTGTGGCGGTGTACGGCAGCCCGTGCGAGGGGTTCGGCAGCGCGTGCTCCCAGTGGCCCCGCCAGCAGGACGGCAGCGCCTGCAGGCTCGCGGCGGGGCCGCCTACGGTGACGGTGATCGGGACGGGGAGCGAGACGACGTTGGTGCAGGTGCAGGTGGTGCCGGCCGCGGTGACGGTGGCGGTCAGCGACACCGGTCCGGCAGTGGGGAAGGTGATCGACCCGGT
>NZ_JBVHHW010000065.1:0-6411 GCF_055560875.1 Kitasatospora sp. NPDC023118 | reverse complement strand
GGGTGGCCCCGTCGCCGTTGAAGGTGACCGTCGCACCCGGAACGGGCACGCCGTTGCACAGCACCACCGCGGACACGACGGTGGGCTGGCCGGCGACCACCGGTGCCACCGGGGGCAGCAGGAGCACCAGGCAGGTCGGCGGCGTGGTCACCGTGACGGTGACCGGGATGGAGACGACGTTGGTGCAGGTGCAGGTGGTGCCGGCCGCGGTGACGGTGGCGGTCAGCGACACCGGTCCGGGGGTGGGGAAGGTGATCGACCCGGTGGCGATGCCGAGTGCGTTGGTGGTGGCGGTCACCGGGGTGGCCCCGTCGCCGTTGAAGGTGACCGTCGCACCCGGAACGGGCACGCCGTTGCACAGCACCACCGCGGACACGACGGTGGGCTGGCCGGCGACTATCGGGCCGACCACCGGCTGGATGATGACCACCGAACAGGTCGGCGGCGCCGGCACGGTGACGGTGATCGGCGCGAAGGTGCAGGCCGCACAGGTGCCGGCGGCGGGGGTGAAGCTGACCCCCACCACCTGACCCGCCGTCAGTCCCAGCCCCAGACTGGCCGGACCGACCACGCCGTTGACCACCGGGGTGGTGACCGTGCCCCCGCCCGGCAGGGTGTAGGTCAGGGTGCCGTTGACGGAACTCAGGCCGGCGCTGCAGGTCAGGGTGGTCGCGGCGGTCACGAGGCCGCCGACGGCGATCGACAGCGTCGTGGAGATGGTCCCGGCCGGTGCCGCGTTGACGGTGACCGTGCCGCTGTCGACCGCGACCACCGCGGGGACGGCGTTCAGGTAGGTCACCAGGACCAGCTGCGAGCCGGAGCCGACAGCCGTGAACGTCACCGGTCCGGCGGCGCCGGCGACCACCGGCACCGTCTGCGGGGCGGCGCCGTCGTAGAAGAAGACAGCGGTGACGGCCCCCGCGGGCGCGCCGGTGGCCGTGGCGGTGAAGGCGGAACACGCCGCCACGGGAGTGGGAACGATGGTTACTGCCATGTGAGCAGCCCCTTGAGTGAGTCGGGAGTGGGGCTGCCCGAACACGGCCGCGCCAGATGGTACGGCCGACGAATTCCACCTGTCAGGGTGCCCGTGCATGGGGACGGTGACCCGTCAAGCGATCACCACCCCGACGCCCCGACAGGGGAATGGGCACCCCACAGTCGGTCACTGCCATTACAACTACACCGGCCAGCCAAGGCCATACCCCCCGATCGAATAACCCGTATGGACCAACGTTCGGAACACCACCACACCCAACAGTCGCTCCGGCCGCGGAACTTGCACCGCACGGGGCGCACTGCACGACTCCGCACGCCCCGTTCCCGCCACACTGACCGCCTGCCGGAGCGGTACGCCGGCAGTTGCCGGCGGGGACGAGCGGCGATCAACCCGGCCATGTACTTCAGCGCCCGCCCTCGCGGCTCCAGCTGGGCAAAGATTCCCTCGTCGCGCCAGGCGGCGTAGTAGGCGTAGACGGTGCCATGGTTCGGGAAGTCGTGCGGGAGGTACTTCCAGGGGATTCCCGTGCGGTTGACGTAGAGGATCGCATTGGACACGTCGCGCAGTTCGACCTTTGCCGGCTGTCCGGTGGGCCTGCGGTCGAGCCGGGCTTTCCTCCAGGCCGCCAGTTTCGGCTCGATCAGGGCCCATCGGGCGTCGGACAGGTCGCTGGGGTACGGCTTCCGCTGGCTCACGACACAGCGTCTGCATGAACGTGGCGGAAGACTCCGTTCCGCTGTCCCATGGACGGTTCTATGACTTCTTCAAACCAGACGGACTTCCAAGCACAGAAGCGGACGAGACGGCCAGTCATGCTGGCGGCCAAGGCGAGGACAGACTTCCTGTATCGGGCAGATCATCGCGAATGCGGTCGGGGATGAAAGCCGCATGACGGAACAGAGCTCTCTGAACGCCCACTCAGAGGGTAATAAGCGAGTCTTCGACCGTTTTTGCGCATTGGTTTTGATCAGGGTCACTGGTCGGCGGGGGCCGTGCGTGCCGATGGGCGGGGCTGTGCGAACAATCCGGGTTCGCTCTCGTCGAGGAATCCGAGGCCGACCAGGCGTTTGAGCTTCCCGCGGGTGCCTTCGAGTGCCTTCGACGTGCTTGGGCGGCACCGGGAGATCGAGCGCCAGGCACAGGTCACGGGCGCGCAGCGGCCGTCGTTCCTGCTGGACGCCGGGCAGGTCGCCGACTGGGCCCCCGGGTCAGTCGATGCCTTCGATGATGCGGAAGTCGCGCTCGACGCCGTCGGAGAGAGCGACCAGCGCCTCCTGGTAGGCCTCACTCTCGTGTGCCGCGAGGGCCTGTTCAAAGCTGTCGAACTCGATCAGGACAGTGCGCTCGGCGATTCCAGCGTCGTGTGCGACGACCCGACCGCCACGGACGAGGAGCCGCCCGCCCCCGGCCTGGACGGCCGGACCGGCCAGCTTGTTGTAGGCAGCCAGCTTCTCAGGGTCTGAAATGGTGCGGTAGGCACTGACCCAGTAGCCCTTGGCCACGGAACCTCCAGTGTTCGGAAGAGCACATCTGACTTCGAATCCACAATTCAGATCGATCGTACCCAACGACTGGTCTGAACCGCACCGGCTTGGTCGGAGACTCTATGGTGTGGCTGTGACCAGCGATTTCGTGGCTGTCAGGTAGTGGCTGGCTTCGTATTCGGCTGGTGGGACGTGGCCTATCTCACCGTGCAGTCGGCGGTGGTTGTACCAGTCCGTCCATTCGGCGGTGGCGAGTTCGACTTCGGAGAGGTTGCGACCCCGCGTCCGAATGGTGCGTCAGCTCGCCCGCCTCCGGCCGGATGCCGGTGCGGTCGCGTTGCCACAGTGCCATTCCCAGCGCGGCCAGGACGAGGTCGGTGTGTTTGGTGGTGGCCGCGGACCAGCCGACGATGCGACGGGAGAAGGTGTCCACCACGAAGGCGACGTAGACGGTGCCGGCCCAGGCCGCGACGTGGGTGAAGTGCGCGACCCAGGTCCGGTTCGGCGCCGAGGCCACGAAGTCGCGTTCGATCAGGTCGGGCGCTCGCGCGGCGGCGGGGTCCACCACGGTGGTGACGACCTTCCGGCCCCGCACCGCGCCGGTGATGCCCAACTCGCGCATCAGCCGTTCCACGGTGCAGCGGGCCACCGCGTGACCCTGCCGGTTCAGCTCGCGCCAGACCTTCCGGGCCCCGTAGACACGGTAGTTGGCGTCGTAGACCTCGGCGATCAGCTGCTTCAGCTCCGCGTCGCGGAGCTGCCGGGCCGACGGCGACGCCTGCCGTTGCCTGTGGGCGTAGTAGGTGGAGGGGGCGATGCCGCAGTCGTGCTGCGTCAGCGCGCGGCAGATCGGCTCGGCGCCGCCGAAGCGGTCCCGGTGCTCGTCGATGAACGCTACGAGCGCAGATGTGGCCGGTCGAGCTCGGCCGCGAAGAAACTCGCCGCGGCCTTGAGGATCTCGTTCGCCCTCTTCAACTCGGCGACCTCCTTCTTCAGGGCCTGACCTGGGCGGACTCCTCGGTGGTCGTCCCCGGGCGTTGCCCGGAGTCGACCCGTTCCCGCCAGACCCACTGCCGCACAGTCTCGCCCGATCCGACGCCGAGCTTGGACGCGACGGCCTTCATCGCGGCCCACTCGGTGTCGTAGTCCGGACGGACCTCGGCGACCATGCGCACCGCAAGACGCCGCAGCTCGTGTAGGTTCCCATCCCACTTTGCGCCTTCCCACTGATTCTGCGCCTACGTCGCGCATGCGCAAGATCAGTGGGCGCTGGATGGGGTCCGACCGCAGCGCCGGCCTCCTGCCGGAGTCAGCGGCACAGCTCCATGACGGTGTCGTCGAAGACGGGAAACTCCTGGGCTGCCTGCTCTATAACGGCAGCGGCCGGTTGCTGTCGGCCCGGGGCGAATCGTTCCGCGACAGCAGCCAGTTGCTGGTTGGGACGTGGAGTCCAGTCGGGCTCGTACGACGTGGCTGCCTCCCAGGGGCCGAAGCCGCCAGCGAGCAGCCAAAGGAAGTCGCCAAGGTCGCGCGCCAGTACAGCGGTCTCGCCTTCAGAGCCGAGGAAAACGACGGGCTGGTCGATGAGTGGGCGACCTGGCCGAATCAGCCAGAGCGCCGCGTATCCACCTGTGCCGTCCTGGCCGAACACGCGGAAGTCGTCACCGCTCAACTCCGGGTTGCCGGTCCAGGCCCGGAACCAGTCGGTGGTGGCTTCCGCGGACAGGAAGTCCGGGAAGGGCTCGAAGTCGATCCCCTTGCCGTCGTCGTAGTCGAACGGGACCGCCAGCGCGGCGGCGAGTGCGGCAGGGAGTTGTCGATCACTTGTCTGAGTCACGCGGCGAGGCTAGCGGCCACCAGTGTCATCAAGATCGGCGCACCCCAGACAGACGCGACGCCGTCATCCACGAGATCGCCCACCGGAAGCCGTCCACCGAATCAATGAGGAAAGCGCAAGGACGATGAGTCAAAACCCGCGCAAGATCGCTGGGACAAGCTCCAACGGCCCAGCTCATGCCGAAGCCGAATGAAGATCACGAGTGGAACCTACAGCTCGGCGGGAAAAGGGGAGGGACGTGCCATGACTCAATCCTCTCAGAGAATCGAGTCTCCATTCGAACCGGTGCGGTTCAGTGTGGGGCGACAACGGACGGGATGGGACCGGGCTCGTTCTGGTTGAGCCCACCAGGCTCTCATTCGACCTGTCGAAAACACCCGTACCCAGGCGGCGTTCGTGGCCGGCGCCAGGGCGGCCGGGGACGAGTGCCGGCCGCTGGACTTCCTGCCGGAGGTCTACCACCGCTACGGCGAAGGCCGAGACGGCGCCGTCATCCCCGACGGCCTGCTGCACTACACCGCCGTCGCGGGCGGCCGGAGGCTGTGCCGGGCGTTCGTCGAGGTCGACCGCGGCACCATGGCCAGCGAGAAGCTCGCGTCGAAGCTGTTCGGCTACGCCCGCTTCCACGAGCACCACCCTGTGCCTGCGCACCTGCGGCGTACCGTCGCCGGGCAGAGCGTGCTGCCGGCCTGGCAGCAGCGGTACCCGGTCTTCCCGCGCCTGCTGTTCGTCCTGGCCGACACCGGCGAGCAGGCCGCCCGGCATCGGACCCGCGACCTCCAGTCGATCGCCGGCACGAGTCCGATGGTGGCCAGGATGCTCAGGACCGTGCGGGCCGGCGCGGCCCGGCTGGCCGATCTGGAGCAGTACGGCACCAGCGCAGCGGTGTGGCACACGCTCACCGACCCCCAGCGGCCCCGGTGCGGGGCCTGGCAGCTGTAGGGCCGGCACAGGAGGCGCCCCGGTGTGGGCGGGCCGCTGGGCCGCCCACACCGGGTTGACGCGAAATTCCCTGGAACTCGCGGCGTTCGGGCAGTTGACTGGCGTTCGGCACGACACCATGCGATTTGGGGAGATCTGTGGAGGATCCGGAGTTCACCGTTGTGCTGACCGGTCCCTCGGCCGGTGGGCCCACGGCCCTCAGAGCAGTCCGCACCGCCACCGGCCTGAGCCTGTGGCGCAGCAAAGAGCTCCTGGCCAGCACGCCCGTCACCGTACGCTCCGACGTGCCGTTCGGCACCGCCGTACGAATGGCGCAGGACCTGCGTCAAGCCGGTGTTGCGGCCGCCGTCCGGTGCAACTGGTGCCGACGCACCCTGCCCGATGACGGCACCTTGGTGGACCCCGGGCCGTGCACGTCTCGAATCTGGCCGATCGCTCACTGTCAGGCCAACTCACTCACCACTTGCGACTGTGGGTTCTGCACCACCTACGGCCCCCTGCCCGGCCACACCGCCCGTCAGAACACCTGAACCCGACACCGGCGAGCAGGCCGCCCGGCAGCACGTCCACGACCTCCAGGCCTTCCCCCGCTGCTCGCTCGGATACTGATCACCGTGAAGGCCTGCGCGGCCCGCCCGGAGTGGGCCGCCGGCAACCGGCCCCTGTGAAACGTCCTGCCCCACATCCCCCACCCCCGCAAACGAACCGCCACCACTGACCCGGCACCGCCGAAGTCCCGAAGCGGCCCGGCCGCGGCGCCACGGCCGCCGCCCGGGCAGGCCTACTCTGATCCACAACAACGGGAGGGCGGGGCCATGGAACTGACGGCGCGCGACAAGCGCTGGATAGCCGCGATGGGGCTGATCGGGATCGCGGTGGCAGCGTGCTACGCCGCGTGGGGCGGTGAAGCCGACTATCCGCTCCCGTACAAGAGACGCGACGCATCGGTCCTCGGCCGCATCGCGCTCGCCGACCCGTCCACGAGAAACATCGCCGTAGCGGTGGACGACCGCACGATCACGCTCGACGTCGCCTGGTCCGGCTGCGACTACAAACGAGCAATAGTCAAGACCTGTGGATGAGTTGTCGTGCGAGCGCGGGGTTATGGCAACGGGGCCGGGCTCCGCAGCCTCACATCCGTGATCTCAGCA
>NZ_JBVHHW010000064.1:0-12204 GCF_055560875.1 Kitasatospora sp. NPDC023118 | reverse complement strand
TTCGGGTACCTCACCCCACTCGAAACCCGAGCGAAGCTGCAGCACGACTTCACCCCCGCAGCGTAAGAACCCGCTGTCCAGGATCAGGGGGGAACGTCAGGGCTGCTCCCACCCTCCCCGGCGCCACCCGGATCAGGTTGCCCCCAGCTCCACCGCCCTGCTGCGACAGGATCAGCGGCGAAGGCCTCTCACCTCCGCTCGAACCACAGCGCCTCACGGCGCACCCACGACCTACGCCACACCGCGGCCAGCATCATGATCGCCGCCGACATCCCCCTCGCCGTCGTCTCCAAGACGCCGCGAGCCAGGCCCGCAGCGGCACTTCCGAGGCCAGGTCGAACGTGTACGCGGTGGCCCGGGCCACCGCGCCGGCCAGGTCCGCAGCGTCGACCGTCGACCAGCGGGAACGTGGTGCGCAGCACCTCGTGGCGCCCGATCACGTCCGCAGGGCCGCGCTGAGCGCCCGATGGCGATGGTCCAGCTTGCCGGTCAGGCGCAGCACCATGCGGTTGTTGTAGGTCGCGTTCGCGCGAGCCCGGCCGGGGTCGGCATCTCGAACAGGGTCGGCATCGGCAGGTTCACTCCGAGGTCGCCGCGCAGTCGGCCCACCAGTCGCGTGACCAGCAGCGAGTGGCCGCCGAGAACGGTGTCTTCCGCAGCACCCGATCCGCGCCCGTGAGCCCGTACTCGGCCTGCATCCACGCCAACCGGTTCACGATCCCGCGTGTGGTGCCGGTGCGGGTGGGCGTCACAGGGTTTCGGGCCCTGCGGTCAACTGCCGTACCGCTGGTTCGAGTTCGGCGTGCAGGGCAGTGATCTCGCCGGCCAGGAAGCGGTCGCGCATCGCGGCGCGCTGGATCTTGCCGCTGGTGGTGCGGTGGACGCTGCCGCGCCGCACCAGCAAGACGTTGCGGACCGGCGCACCGGTGGCGGCGGTGAGGCGGCGGATGACGGCCGCCGCCGCGGCGGGCAGTTCCTCGGCCGACAGGGTCGGGCTGACCTCGTGCACCAGCACGATACGCTCGTCGGGGGCCTGGACGCCGAAGGCGGCGCCGACGAACCCCTCCAGCGCGGGGTGGGCGGCCCGCGCCTCGTGTTCGAGGTCGTGCGGGTAGAGGTTGCGGCCGTGGACGATCATCACCTCCTTGAGCCGGCCGGTGATGAACAGTTCGCCGTCCGCAAGGGCGCCCAGGTCGCCGGTGCGCAGCCAGCCGGGTTCGGTGTCGTCGGCGCCGGCGGGGCGGGCGTGGAAGATGCGGGCGGTGAGATCGGGGTTGTCCCAGTAGCCCCGGCCGACGCTGTCGCCGCGCAGCCAGATCTCGCCGACCTCGCCGGCGGGCAGGGGGCGCAGGGTGGCGGGGTCGACGATGAGGGTGTCGAAGGCCTCGGGGCGTCCGACGCCGGTGATCTCCTTGCCGCGGCCGTCACGGGCGGGAACCAGCGCGGGGTGGTCGGCGTCGGCGAGGCGCTGGGGGTCGACGACCAGGACGGTCGGCTGGCGCGGGATGGGGGTGCCGCTGGCGTAGACGGTGACCTCGGCCATGCCGTAGCCGGCGACGACGGCTTCGGGGCGCAGGCCGATGTGTGCGAATCGCTTGGTGAACGCGGCGATGGTGGGGGCGTGGATCGGCTCGGAGCCGTTGCACAGGAAGCGCAGCGGTGACACGTCGAGCCCGTCGAGTTGTTCGTCCTGGATGAGGCGCAGCGCGATGCCGTACGCGAAGTTGGGGGCGGAGCTGGCGGTGGTCCGGAATTCGTTCATCATCCGGAACCATTCGACGGGCTTGCGGGCGAACGTCGTCGGCGGCATCAGGACCGTTGTCGCACCGTAGAAGAGTGCGCAGCTGAGCTGACAGAAGAGACCGAAGTCGTGGTGCAGCGGCATCCAGCTGCCGAACGAGTCGTCACCGCCCAGGCCCATGACGGAGTGCAGGGCCGCGAGGTTCGCCTGGACGTTCCGGTGGGCGAGCATCACGCCCTTCGGGGTACCGGTGGAGCCGGAGCTGTACTGGAGGACGGCGAGGGTGTCCTGGTCGACGTGGCGGCCGCGGAGCGCCGCGGGGGGCGCCTCACCGGCCGGCACGGGGGCGGCGGCCCGGACGGGGACCTGACCCAGGCCCTGCGCTTGGAAGCGCTCGGTGAGGGTGTCGAGGTCCCCGGCGGTGCTGAACACCAGCCCGGGTGTGCAGTCCGCGGCGATCGCGGCGACGCGCTGGGCGGCGCTGGTGGAGCCGGTCGCCGGCGGGGCGGGCACGGCGGTGACACCGGCCAGCAGGCAGGCGAGGTAGAGCTCGACGAACTCGGTGCCGGTGGGCAGCGCGATGAGGACGCGCTCGCCGGGGACCAGGTGCTGCGCCAGGTCGGCGGCGCGCAGGCCGGCCCGGCGGGCGAGTTCGGCGTAGCTGAGGCTTTCGTGCGCGGCCTCGGCGGAGTTGCGGTAGATGGTGACCGCGGTCTTGTCGGGGTGTTCGGCGACGCGCGCGGCGAACGCGTCGCCGAGGTTCCGGTAGCTGGTCAGTTCGAAGGCCATTGCTTCCCCCTGGGCTTGGCGCTGCGTGGGTTTGGGCGACGCGCGGACATGCACGGCGGCGCGCGCCGCGCGGCTGGGCGGTGTCGTTCTCGACTGTTGCGATCAGGCTGTTCGGCCGCAGCTCTGCCCACGGTTCCTCGGTCCGGTCCAGGCTTCCTGACGTCCGGCTTCGCCGAACTCCGTCGATTCCTGGCGGCGCAGACCACTATGCCCCAGCCACTGGCGATGGTGCGGGTGTTCAACCCGGTGCAAATGATCAGCACGGGTGTTCAACCATCGCCGTGCGCCAGTTGGACGAGGACCGGCGGAGGTGGATGCCGCGCCCCCGGCACGGGGGTTTTCCGGGAACGCGGCGGTCTCACACTAGGCGACGGGGTGGAGCCCATGCCTCCTCCCATCGGACGACTGCAGGGCCGTGGCCTCCGTCGCAGGATGCGGTCGGACGGCCAAGGGCGGCCGGGCCCGCGCGCGAAGCGGGTGCCGGGGCAGCGGGTGGGCGCGGGAAGCGGTCTGCAGCCCGGTTGGCTGATCACCGGAGCCTCGGGGCAATCCACCGTAGATGGCGGCGGCGCAGGCCGTCAGGCCGGTAAGGCTGGTGCGCAGGCGGCGCGCGGCGGTTCTGAGTTCGGCGAGTTCGTTCCCATCCAACGAACAACTCCAGTTGTCCTGAGCACCGTTCAACCGCCGCGCGACCACCGTTGAACACACTTGCCAGGGACTGCGAGTAACCCGCGGCCAGGCCTGTCTTCGTCGATATCCACCGGGTCCACTCTGACCGCTCCTCGGGCCTCGAAGTACGAGTCGTCCGCTTGGAAAGCGGCGTCGACGAGGTACGGCGGGTCGCAGCCGGTAGGTCGGCTCAGGGCCAGGGCGCTGGTCAACTGACCGCCCTTCAAGGCGTCAAGGCCCTGAAGATCCTTCAGGCCGACGGCAGTTTGGCCACCAGGCCGGCCAGGTGCACGGTCAGAGCCGCAACCGTGTCGACGTCCCACACCAGGGTGGGCTCCACGGTCACACCCAACTTGTCCTCGATGTCCCCGCACAACGCGAAGGCGTACACCGACTCCAACCCGTACTCGGCGAGCGAGACACCCGGATCGATCTCCCCCACCGGCGTCTCCAGGTAATAGGACACCCGCTCCATCAACCACCGCTCAATGTCCTCACCCGACACCCGCACACCCACCTCCAGATCAGTCATCGAACTCCCTTTCTCATCAGGTATATGATGCACAGTCTGTTCATGGTCCGCGGCATCCGAATGCATGGGGCAGCGAGATGGAGCAGTGCCTGCTCGAACCGGCACTTCGCGCCGTAGGGGCCAGAACTCCGCCGTAATGCCAGACCCCTGCTGTCGGTCTGCCTCAGCAGGCCGGCCCAACAGCAGGGGGGCTACTTCTTCATCGCCTCGATCAGGCTCATGGACGGGACTCCACCGACAAGCCGTATCAGGCCACCCGCACCAGCCTCCAGATGCCCAGGAGCCCCAGTTTCACCATGCCGCCTCGCTTCACTATGGTGCAGGCCCGCGCGACTGATCAATCCTTGATGCTCACCAAGGCCACCGTTCAACTGCGTTGGCGCGCCGGTTGAACGACGCCGAACATTCGCCCCGGTCTATTGGCACGGCCGACGCTCCCGGCAGGCGGCCGAACCGAACCGGTGCGTCCAACTGTGGCGCCCCGTAGGTTGAACAACTCGACGCCCAACCTCCCAACCACCAAGGAGATATCCCCATGAGCGTTCAACAGGGCTGGGCACCGCAACGGTTCACGCCCGAGAGTACCGGCGCCAGCGCGACCACCCGGGGACTGATGGAGTACCTCGACTCGGTCGACGTCGGCGAACTACTGGACCGTCACCAGGCCCTGCTGTTTCGGGGTTTCGACGTCACTGAGGCGTCCTTGGCGGACGTGATGCCCGCCCTGCTGCCCGAGCGCCTCGCGTACGTGCACGGCAACACGCCCAGGACCAAGGTCTCCGACAACGTCTACACCTCGACGGAGTACCCGCCCGACTACGCGATCTCCATGCACAGCGAGCTTTCCTACGCCCACGCCTGGCCCTCCCGCCTGCTCTTCTGCTGCGTACAGCCGGCTGCCACGGGAGGCGCCACTCCGCTGCTGGACGGCGCCTCCTGGCTGGCGGCACTCGACGAACGGATCCGCGCGGACTTCAGCGGCGGTGTCTGCTACCGGCAGTACCTTCACGGTGGCAGGGGCTTCGGCAAGAGCTGGCAGGCGACGTTCGAGACGGACGACCGGGCAGAGGTCGAGAAGCTGCTGGCCGAGGCGGGCGTGAGTTGGGAGTGGACCGCCGGCAATGCGCTGCGGACGCGTCAGGTCCGGCCCTCGACGCTCCGGCACCCGGTCACCGGTGAGGAGGTCTGGTTCAACCAGGCGGACCAGTGGCACCCCGCGACGCTGGGCGAGGAGACCATGCGCGAGCTCGCGGCCATCGTCCCCACGGACGAGCTGCCGCAGTCGGTGACCTTCGCTGATGGCTCCCCCATCCCCGACGAGTACGTGCTCGAGATCCGCGAGAAGGGACTGGCGCTGGCCGTTGACGTCGACTGGCGGCAGGGCGACGTCCTGGTCATCGACAACGTCGCCGTCGCACACGGGCGCAGGGCGTTCGCCGGAAGCCGCCGGGTCCTGGTCGCCATGTCGCGCTGAGAGCACCGGGCAGAACGCGGGAGCCCTGGTCCGCAGCCGGTGGGCCAGGGCTCCCGGTTCGGTCGGTGGCGACCGGGGCGTCACTCGGGCGGCGGGACGATCTTCGCCTCATGGGCGGCGATGGCGAGCTGCGCCCAAGGACCTCGAGCTCGCGGTCGGCGATCCCCTCGATCTTGCGGCCTGCAGCAACGGCCTGCCGATCAGCCCGTTGAACGCCTTAACGTGGCGCAACCGATCCTCCTATCATCGGGACGATAACCGGTCCAAGGAACTGGAAAGGACCTGATTCAATGTCACATACGCTGAAATGGCTGGTCGTTGATGGTAAGCCGGCCATAACGCAGGTCTCCGGTCTCACCGGGATGACACAGGTCCGCGCGTGGCTCGAGGATGTCCATCCGCAACTGACCGCGGCTCTGCGGGAATACGGCGCGATCTACCTGCGTGGTCTGCCGATGGCGACCATCGAGGACTTCGCGCAGATCCGAGACGTGCTCATCAGCGAGCGGACGCCGTACCGGGAGAAGACCACTCCCCGCAGCCGGCTCGGCGACGATGTCTTCTCTTCGACGGACCTCCCGGCCGCGCAGTCGATCCGGATGCACAACGAGAACAGCTACACGCTGACCTTCCCCGGCCGGTTGTTGTTCGGCTGCCTGATCGCACCATCGCAGGGCGGGGCGACGCCCGTCGCGGACTGCCGGAAGGTCCTCGACGCGCTCCCCGATCAGGTGGTCGAGAAGATCCGGACCGCCGGGTGGCGACTCTCGCGCAGCTACTCCGAGCACATTTCCACCGACTGGCAGACCGCGTTCGCCACCGATGACGTGGACGAGGTCGCGCGCTACTGCACGGACAACCTCATCGGCCACCAGTGGTACGACGACGGCACCCTGAAGACGGGCCAGATCCGTCCCGGCATCATCACCCACCCGTCGAGTGGCGAGGAGGTGTGGTTCAACCACCTGCTCTTCTGGAACGAGTGGGCGCTGGACGAGGACCTGCGGGAGGCGCTGGTCGATGAGTTCGGACGCGACGGTCTTCCGTTCAACACCGAGTTCGGTGACGGGGCCGCGCTGAGCAACGAGGACCTCCAGGCCATCCAGGCGGCCTATGACGCGGCCACGGTGCGCGAGACCTGGCAGCCGGGCGACGTGATGCTGGTCGACAACATCCTGACCGCACACGGCCGGGATCCGTTCCGCGGCGACCGGAAGATCGTAGTGGCCATGGGCGACCCGGTCGAGCTCTCCGAGTGCCGGCCGACCGTGGAGCCCGCGCCCGCGTTCGCCTGAACCTGACCGGCGCCGTCAGACCAGGTCGGTCCGATGGCCGCGCCATGCCCCAATCCTGTGCACAAGGAGCTCGTTCTCGTGACTGACCTCGCCCAGAAGCCGGTTGACCTGGTAACGCGCTTCCGCGCTACCGCACAGCACGCCCCGGACCGGATCGCCGTACGGGGCGCGGACGGTGAGCTCACCTTCGCCGAGCTCGACCGGCGAACCGCACAGCTCGCCGGTGCCCTGGCCTCCCGTGGCATCGGCGTTGGCGACCTGGTGGGGGTCAGCCTGCCGCGCAGCACCCAGCTGGTCGTATCGCTGCTCGCGGTGTGGCGGGCGGGTGCGGCCTACCTCCCACTGGACCCCCGCTACCCGGTCGAGCGCCTGGAGTTCATGGCCAAGGACGCCGGCATCCGGGTGCTGGTGGGCGCCTCCGACCACGTCCTGGGGGCATCCGGCCTCGACGTCGTCGACCCGGACTCCGCGACCGGCGCCCCCGAAGCCGCCGACTCGAAGCCGGTGGCCACCAATCCGCTCGACCCGGCGTACGTGATCTACACCTCGGGCTCAACCGGTCGGCCCAAGGGCGTCCAGGTCGGACGGGGATCCGTCGCAGACCTGGTCACGGCCCTGGAGCGGGCCGGCGTCTACGCCGAGGAGCCGCGGGTCGTCGGCTGGAACGCCAGTGTCTCCTTCGATGCCTCGGTGAAGCAGTGGGCGCGGGTCTGCCGCGGCGACACCATCGCCATCCTCGACGAGGACCAGCGCACCGATCCCGTCCAGCTCCGGACCCTGCTCGACGCGTACGGCATCCAGGACCTGGACCTCACCCCCTCCCACTGGGAGCTGGTGCGGACCTGCCTGCTGGACAGCGGTGCCGACGGCCCGCTGCCGCGTCTGTTCATGGGCGGGGAGCCGGTGCCGGAGAGGACCTGGGAGGAGATATCCAAGGCGACCGCGAACGGGCTGCTCGAAGCGGTGAACCTCTACGGTCCGACCGAGTGCACCGTGGACGCCACCAGTGCCTGGATCACCGGTGGGGAAGCGCACATCGGCCACCCGCTGCCGGGCACCCGGGCGTACGTGGTCGGCGACGACCTCCGGCAGGTGACCGCTCCCGGTGAGACGGGCGAGCTGTACTTGGCAGGCGAGGGCCTGGCCCTGGGCTACCTCAACCGGCCGGCCCTGACCGCCGAGCGCTTCGTCGCCGACCCGTTCGCGGCGAACGGCAACGGGCCCCTCGCCCCCAGCCTGGCGGCCGGGAGGTACCCCCAGCCCGGCGGCGGGCAAGGAGCGCGGATGTACCGCACCGGAGACCTGGTCCGCCTGCGAGCCGACGGTTCGCTGGACTTCATCGGCCGGGTCGACCGCCAGGTCAAGATCCGCGGCTACCGGATCGAACTCAGCGAGGTCGAGGCCGCGGTCTCCTCACACCCCCGGGTGACCACCGCCGTGCTGACCGGCTACCGGGACCCCGCGCTCGGTGACCAGTTGGTGGCCTACTACGTCGCCGACGAGCCGCCGACCGGCGCGGAGCTGCGCGACCACTGCGCGGCAGTGCTCCCCGAGTTCATGGTCCCTTCGGTCTTCGCGGCGGTCGACGCCATTCCGCTGACCGTCAACGGCAAGGTCGACTGGGAGGCACTGCCCGCGCCGCATGCGGCACCCGCCGAACAGTTCGTCGAGCCCCAGGGAACGGTCGAGAAGTTGCTCGCCGAGGTCTGGTCGGAGGTCCTGGGCCGGGACCGGATCAGCGCCGACGACAACTTCTTCGCACTGGGCGGCCACTCGCTCGTCGCGCTGCGCGTCATCGGCCGGCTCAAGCGCGAGCTCGGCCTCGCCGTGCGGACCAAAGAGGTGTACCAGCACCCGCAGTTGCGCGAACTGGCCGCGTACGTCGAGGCCAAGCTCGCCGCAGCTCCCGAGACCCCCTGACCCATCACATCGCAAGGATTCCCGCCCATGGCTACCGCCCAGGACCTCATCGTCGTCCGATCCCGCCGAACCGAGAACGCCGCCCGCACCCTGATCTGCCTCGGCTTCTGCGGCGGCGGCACCGGGCAGTACCACCAGTGGGGCGGCATACTCCCGGCGGACGTCGACCTCGCCGCCGTCTGCTACCCGGGCCGGGAAGGCCGCTTCATGGAGGACTTCGCCCAGACCTGGGACGCCCTCGCCGACGACACGACCCAGGCCGTGCTCTCCGCTGCGGCCGAGGGCCCCTATGTGCTCTTCGGTCACAGCATGGGCGGCTGGATGGCCTTCGACGTCACCGTGCGCATCGAGCGGCTCGGCGGCCCCGCGCCCGAGGCGCTCGTGGTGTCCTCCGCCAACGCGGCCCACCGCGGGCTGACCGCCCAGGACGGGTCCCCGACTCAGCAGGACACCGACGAGCAGCTACTCGGCTGGATGACCATGCACGGGATGTTGCCCGAGCACGTCGTCAACGACCCGGACCTGCGGGAACTCGCGGTCGAGCTGATGCGGGCCGACGTCCGGGTCCGGGACACCTTCCACTACGTTCCCGGCTCGAAGGTCAGTGTGCCGCTGCAGGTCCTGACCGGCGAGACGGACACGGTGATCGAGCCCAACGCCGGCGAGCACTGGCGGGACCTCGCGACCGGTGACTTCCGGCACGACGTCCTGCCGGGCGGCCACTTCTACACGCCGGAGGTCTGGAGTCGGATCCCGACCTACGTCCCGGCCCTCTCCGGGGCGTTCAGCTCCTGCTGACGCCCCCGGGGGCTCCCGTACCGAAAGCGCGGGGCCGAGGCTGTGTCACAGCCTCGGCCCCGCGCTTCGGCGTTCCCGCCGGCCCCCCGGCCCGGACCAGAACCCAAGCCGGCCTCGGCGGAATTCACCGCCGAGGCCGGAGCCGTTCAGGAGGACGGTCAGGGCCTGAGGCTGTGGCCCACCCGGGTCAGGATCCGGCGCTCCGGGTCGAGGAAGGAACGACGCCCGTGCATGTACCGGGTGTTGTCGAGCACGACGATGTCGCCGGCCTGCCAGGCCATGTCGTAGGTGACGGCCTCGGCCTTGGCCGCGATGTCGTGCAGCAGCAGGTCGGGGAAGGCCGAGCCGTCGCCCAGCGTGGCGGTGCTCTGCGCATCGCTCAGGGCGACGAGCACGGAGTTGCAGAATGCCTCACGGAGCCCGTCCCCGGGGCGGGTGACGAAGGCGGTCCGGTAGGCGCCCTTGAGCGTCTCCCCCTCGAACACCCCGCTGAGGGAGCCGCCGTCGCGCGAAAGGCCGTTGAGCGCCTCGATCGCGGCGAGCGCCTCCTCCTCGGTGGTGACGCTCAGGGCGGAGCGCCAGCGAGCGGGCGAGACCTCCCATCTCCAGACCAGGTCAGCGCTTCTCAGGAAGTCGCGCGTCGCCTCGTCCAGGGCCTCGAACAGGACGGCTCCGTCGCACAGGGTGGTCTGCCCGCCGTCGGCGGGCGGCGTCTGGCAGAAGAACATCAGCAGGTCGGGTGCGCCGGGCGCGTACGACAGCTCCCGGTGCAGCGGGATGGCGCCCTGGCCCTTGTTCACCGTCGCCGTCGCACCGTCCGCGCTCACCGGCTCACGTTGCATGTCGGCGACCGCAGGATGGATCAGCGGAGTCATCAACTCGTCCGCCAAGGACTCGAACTCCGCCAGCGACCGACCGCCGGCCCGGCGCAGCAGGACCGCCCCATGGGCCCTGAGACCGGCGCGTACCTGTTCGGCCGAAGCCTCTTCGAGCAGCAGCGGGGCGCCGGCCTCCTGTACGCCCTGCGCCTGGTTGCTGAGTTCTGTCGTCATCTGTTCCTCCGGATGGTTGAAAGTAACGTCGTGGTCGGATGGACCGGCCCCGCTACGACCGGCCCGAGCCCAGCCACCCCTCGACGGCGGCCCACACCTGGCCCAGCGTGTGCGGCCGCATCATGTCGGCGTGCGTGAGAGGAAGGCTCACCTCGGTGATCTCCCCGGAGATGTACGGCTCCCACTGCTGCGCCAACGGCACCTCGGTCGCCTTGCCCTCCGCCGCGACCACCACCAGGGCATCCCCGCCGAACCGACCGGTCCGGTGCTCCGCCAACAGCTGGCTGTTGTTCTCGAAGACGTGCATGATGCGGATCAGCTCCTCGTCCGAGATTCCGCCGAGGACGGCGCCCATGTCCGCCCGGAGGTCCCGGAGTCGCTGGGCGCGCACGTCGTTCTCGTCGGACACCGACGAGCTCGCCGGGTCGTCGGACCGGTCCGCCTCCCCATCGTTGCGGGATGCCTCGCCGACCGCGGCGGGATCCGCGTCCTGCTCCGCCGGGTAGGCATCCAGCATGACCAGCGCGGCCACCTGCTCACCCGCAGCCTGGAGTTGCACCGCCATCTCATGCGCCACCGTCCCCCCGAAGGAGTAACCCACCAGGTGGTAGGGGCCGCTCGGCTGCACGGAACGGATCTGCTCGATGTACGCCGCGGCCATCTCCACAGCACGGGTTGCGAGTTCACTCGTGCCGTCGAGCCCGTCGGCCTGCAGCCCGTAGAGCGGATATTCCTGCGGGATGTACCGGGACAGCGGCAGGTAGCACCAGCTCGACCCGCTTCCGGGATGCACGAAGAAGAACGGCGGCTTGCTGCCGCTCGGCCGGATGGAAAGCATGCCGCCGAGCGCGTCCTTGACCGACGCCAAGGACATCCTGCTGAGCAGTCCCGCCACAGTCGGGTTGGTGATCACGTCGCGGACCGACACCGACACACCACGCGACCGTAGCTCCTCCACCAGCGACACCGCCAGCAGCGAGTGCCCGCCCAGGGCGAAGAAGTCGTCGTCGAGCCCGACGCTCTCCAGCCTCAGCAGCTTCGCGAACGCCTCGCACACGCTCTGTTCGAGGGCACTGAGCGAGCCGGCGCCGTCGGGAGCCTTCGCACTCACGGCATACTGCGGGGCCGGCAGGGCCTTGCGGTCCAGCTTGCCGTTCACGGTCAGTGGTAGCGCGTCCAGCACCACCACCGCCGTCGGCACCATGTAGACCGGCAGCCGCTCAGTAACGAACGCACGGACGGACGAGGCGAGTTCGGCATTGCCTCCGTCCGGCACGCCCCGTGCGATCACCTCGGCCGGCTCCACCCGGAACCCGCGGATCTTCACCTGCTCGTCCGCACGACCGGCGAACACCAGCCGACCGTCCGCCGACCACTTCACACGGTCACCCGTGCGGTACAACCGGCCACCCGCCGCACCGAACGGGTCCGCGACGAACCGCTCACCCGTCAGGCCCGGGCGGTTCAGATAGCCGCGCGCCAACCCCGCACCCGCGACATACAGTTCACCCGCAACACCGACCGGCACCGGAGCCAGGTGCTCGTCCAGCACATACACCCGGGTGCCGTCCAGCGGGCCGCCGATCGGCAGCACCTCACCCAGCGCCTCCGCCGAGCCCACCTCGTGCTGGGTGGCGCACAGCGTCACCTCCGTCGGCCCGTACAGGTGCCGCACCACCACACCCGCGTTGGCCTCCAGCACCCGGCGCACCGCACCCACCGGCACCACGTCACCACCGGTCAGCACCTCACGCACACCCGCGAAACACCGCGGATCCTGCTCCGCGATCACCCGGAACAGACCCGCCGTCACATGCACGTGCGACACCGCGCAGTCGGCCAGCAGCTTCCGCAGCACCTCCGCATCCACCGCACCCGTCGGCGCCACCACCACCGCCGCACCCGACAGCAACGCCACCCACACCTCGTACGAG
>NZ_JBVHHW010000063.1:0-12340 GCF_055560875.1 Kitasatospora sp. NPDC023118 | reverse complement strand
CGGGTCAGCGTCCTGTGGGCCCTCCTGCGCGACAACCGGGTCTTCACCCCCGATCCGGCCGCGCAGACGGCTTGACTCAATCATTGAGACTCCTCTCTCGCCCCCATGACCAGTACTGGACTGACCAGTACTCAGTAAGTACTGTACCGTCCAGTTCTATTGCTGGGGGGTGGCGGGCGGCGTCCGCGCGCCATCACGTGAGAACGAAGGGGTGGGTCATGACCGCAGGACGCAAGATCGTCGCGGGGCTGTTCATGTCGCTGGACGGTGTCGTGGAGGCACCGGAGCAGTGGCACTTCCCGTACATGAACGACGAGATGGGCGCGGCGCTGGGCCAGATGCAGGCCGGGGCCGACACGCTGCTCATGGGACGCGTGACCTACGAGACGTTCGCCGCCACCTGGCCGCACCGGACCGGCCCGATGGCCGACGCGCTCAACGGCATCCGCAAGCTGGTCGCCTCCACGACCCTGACCGATGCCGCGTGGAGCAACTCCACCGTGATCGACGGCGACGTCCTCGTCGTCCTCAAGGACCTCAAGCAGCAGCCGGGCGGGAACATCAACCTTTCCGGCAGCATCACGCTGACCCGCAGCCTCCTGGAAGCCGGCCTCGTCGACGAGTTGCGCCTCCTGGTGCACCCGCTCGTGCGGGGCACTGGGCAGCGCCTCTTTCCGGAGGGCACCCCCGGGCTTTCCCTGCGGCTCGCGGCCTCGAACACCTTCTCCACCGGTGTCCTCGACCTGACCTACCAGCCCGCCTGAAATTCCCCGGCCGCCGGGCGATGAGTTTCGCTCCCGGCCCCGGTCTACACCCAGAACATCAACACCAGTGGGAGAGTGCACATGTCCTTCCAGGCGTACCTGGACACCATCGAGACCAAGACCGGCCTGACGCCGCGTGAGTTCATCGCGCTCGCCGCCCAGCGCGGCTTCGACGATCCGTCCACGAAGGCGGCAGTGATCCTCGCGTGGCTCAAGGAGGACTACGACCTGGGCCGAGGACACGGCATGGCCCTCGTCCACGTCTTCAAGCACGGCGCGCAGATCGACGCCAAGCACGTCGGCACCACGGGCTCGCACCGCGACGCCTCCGACACCCTTTGGCTGGACGGAAAGGCGAGCCGGCCCGCGTGAGCGCCCACGGACACGTCGGCACCGGCGCGAAGCCGGCCCGCCACCGGCTGATGCGCGGCACTGCATGGGTGGAGCGCACCGTGGTGCGTGATGGGGTCCGCCTCTCCTGCCGCGACTGGGGCGGCCCGGGGCCATCCATGGTCCTGTTGCACGGGCTGGCCGGCCACGCGGGCGAATGGGATGAGCTGGCGCGGGCCCTGAGTGACCGGTACCGGGTGATCGCTGTCGACCAGCGCGGCCATGGCGGCAGCGAGCGTACGCCGAAGGACCTCTCCCGTGCGGCGTACGTCGCCGACGTCGTCGCCGTACTGGAGCAGCTCGGTCTCGGGCCGGTCGTGCTGGCCGGCCAGTCGCTGGGCGGGCACACCGCCATGCTCACAGCGGCGGCGCATCCCGAGCGCGTTCGCGCCCTCGCACTCATCGAGGCCGGGCCCGGCGGGCCGAACCCAGCCGTCGCCGAGGAGGTCGGCAACTGGCTCGACTCCTGGCCGCTGCCGTTCCCCACACGGGAGGCGGCGGCGGGGTTCCTCGGCGGCGGCCGGGTCGGCGAGGGCTGGGCCGCCGGGCTGGAGGAACGCGACGCGCAGTGGTGGCCGCGCTTCGACCGGGACGTGATGGTCGCCTCGCTGGCCGAAAACGCCCAACGCTCCTTCTGGAAGGAGTGGGAGCAGGTGGCCTGTCCGACGCTGGTCGTCCTGGGCCAGTCCAGCTTCATCCCCGCGCGGGAAGCCGACGAGATGCTCGCCCGGCGCCCTGACACGCAGGCCGCGAGCGTCCCGGGAACGACGCACGACGTCCACCTGGAACGGTCGGAGGTCCTGCACCACCTGCTCTCGGAGTTCCTCGACGGGGTCGACCGGCAGACAGCTGCCAACGAGGGAAACACAGGCGACCGGGATCGGCACGAAGCTGCCTCGACGCAGAATCGCGCGATATCCACGCCTTAAACGGCAGCCGCCTACGCCCTGGTGGCAACGACGCACCGAACCCAGCCCACCCCCCCACGCCGGTACACCCACCGACCCGTGGGATCCTCCCACTCGCACGCCGAGAATCCTCGAACTCACCGCCTTCTGACGATCAAGACATCGCACGCGCGAGCGTCGCCGTCACCTCCGTCCACTGCGCCCGGGCTCATCCACCAGGAGCGTGGTGCTCCACCTGACTCCCATCTCTTGGGCCGCAGCGAGCCCGAGGTCAGGCATGCCGATGATCGCGGTCCAGCCAGTCGCCTCCTGGGCACCTCCGGCGAGAGCCAGGAGCAGGACCAGGTCGTCGACAACCTGGACGGCGGCACCGCGTGGCAGCCGGCCGTCGGGCAGCGCTGGCGCCAGCGCCGGGTGGACAGCACGCGTCGCCGCCTCCACCCGGGCACGCCGGGCGGCCGGGGAGGTCGCCTCCAGCAGGTCCGCGAGTCGGTCGCTCCGGTCGCTGGGAAGCGCGGTGATCGCGATGACGGTCACCGGGCGCCATCCTGGTCGTCCGGCCAAGTGGCGAGCAGTGCGGCTGTTGTCCGGGCGCGGCAACGACCTCGGCAGCGGGTTCCCGCAGTTGGTCTCAGTGTTGTCGACGCTGCCGGTCGGCCTGGTGCTCGACGGCGAGATCGTGGCCGCCGGCCCGGGACGGGCGGCTGGACCTTCACGGGGCTGCTGCGTACTCCGGCTGCGCGGGCAGCGGCCGGTCTGCAGGTGCTGTTCGTGGCGTTCGATCTTCTCGCCGGGCCGGGACAGGACATGCGCGACCGGCCACTGAGGGAGAGGTGGGCGGCGTTGGAGTGGCCCTGGCCGGAGCCCGGCCGTCGCTGCAGCTGTGCATGGCCACCAGCAACCGCGTCGAGGCTCTGTCCTGGTACCGAGGGCTTGAGCTGATGGACGTCGAAGGCCTCGTCGCCAAGGGCTGGGCAGCGCCGGTGACGTCGCCGTGCCGGTCGATCAGGGAACCGCACTCGGTCTGGGCCTGGTCCGGCCGCAAACACGAGGTACGCGGCGAGGCTGCACGCCCGGCCGCGTACCTCGGGTCACGCTCGTCAGTTGGTCTTGAACGTGTCGGAGTTGATGCTGCTCCAGGGGCTCCAGGGGGTGCCGTTGGTGCTGTAGGCGTGGTTCATGACGCCGTTGGTGCCCAGGGCGAAGACCTCGGCGGTCTTGGTGTTGGGCTCGTAGACGGCGGACGGGGAGCCGGCGAACTGCCAGGTGCCCATGCTGTTCCAGGCGGACCAGGTGCCGCTGTTGTAGTACTTGTGGTTCATGACGCCGTCGGTTCCGATGCCGAAGACCTCGACGGAGTTCACGCCGGCGTTGTAGACGGCGCTCGGGCTGCCGGTGAACTTGTAGCTGGAGTCGAGGGTGTTCCAGGCACTCCACGCGCCGCCGTTGCTGCTGTAGGCGTGGGACATGACGCCGTCGCTTCCAATGGCGAAGACCTCGGCGGTGTTGTTGCCGGTGTTGTAGACGGCGCTGGGGCTGCCGGTGAAGTGGAACGAGGAGTCGATCTGCGCCCAGGCGGACCACACACTGCCGTTGGTGCTGTACGCGTGGTTCATGACCCCGTCAGTACCGATCGCGAAGACCTCGGCGGTGTTGGTGCTGGGCTCGAAGACGACGGACGGGGAGCCGGCGAAGGTGTAGGCGGTGTCGAGGGTGGTCCAGTCGGACCACGCGGTGCCGTTGATGTAGTAGGCGTGGTTCATGCGGCCGTCTGCACCGATACCGAACAGCTCGATCGCCTTCGTCGCCGGGTTGTACACGGCGGCGGGCGAGCCGCTGAAGGTGTAGGTGCCTATGGCCGACCATCCGCTCCAGGCACCGGAGTTGGTGCTGTAGGAGTGGTAGATCTTGCCGTCGGTGCCGACCGCGAAGACCTCCTCGGTCTTGGTGCCGGGGTTGTACACCACGGACGGCTTCGACGTGAAGTTCCCACCCAGGGAGGACCACGAGCTCCACGGGGCACCGTTGCTGCTGTACGCGTGGTAGATCGCACCGTTCGTGCCGACCGTGAACGTCTCCGCGGTCGCCGTGTCCTGGTTGTACAGGCTCCACCCCGACGACCCACCCACCACAGGAGCAGGAGCGGGGTCGTCGACGATGTTGTTGTAGCGCAGGGCGGTGTAGTAGCTGGTGGGCCAGCCTTCAAGGCTGCTGCTGTTGATATTGGCCTTGGTCGGACCGTGGGTGGGGTTGTTCGGGTTGCTCTCGGCGTAGTACGTGAAGTCGCCGGTGGACTGGTTGCTCCAGCCGGCGAACAGGAAGGTGTGCTCAGCGGTGTAGTCGAGTGCGTCGCCCGCCTTCAGCTGGGAGAAGCCGATCTGGGTGGAGACGTTCGGCAGGGTCTGGGTGACGAGGCTGCTCGTCAGGTGCCAGGCCATGGAGACGTAGCCGGAGCAGTCCTCGCGATAGGTGCCGTTGGCATCGGTCTTGTATGCGCCCTGGTTGTAGGGGACGCCCTCGTCGACCCAGCTCTGGGCGCGGGCCAGCACCTCGCTGCGGGTGATCGTGCCGCCGGCGGTCGAGGCCGCCTGGGCCGAGGTCGCCGTCGCGAACGTGGCGGCGGTGAACGCGGTGGCGGCGACTCCGGCGGCAACGGCGGTGGCCAGCGAGCGGGTGACGGTCCGGGAGAAGCGGGACATGGTGAGAACCTTTCTTAGGGCATGCGAAAGCCGGGAGGTGGTGCGAAGTCGAAGGCTGCGAGGTCAGCTAGCCGGCGGCGCGGTGTCCAGGTGGGCGGCCAGCTCGGCCAGGGCGTTCTGGTCGTCGGCGGCCGACAGGGTGTGGTTGCCGGGAGTGTCGGCGGGGACGGCGAACTGGAGGACGGCGAGGACGCCGCCGCGCTGGACCACGTAGACGTGGCCGGTCTGCAGGCCGGGGGCGGACATGCCGGGCACGGCGGTCCACTGACGGGCGTAAGCGGTGGCACCGGTGGCGCCGGCGGTGGTGGTGACCACGGCGTCGGGGGTCAGCTTCGCGGCGCTCTGGACGTCGCGGGAATGCTGCTGACAGGTGTTCATGGCGTTCAGCACCTCGCCATAGGCACGCTGCGCGGCGGCGGAGTCGGCGAACGTGAAGGTGTCCTGAATCGCGGGCGTGTGGAAGCTGCTGACGTAGCCCTGCTGCTGCCAGGAGGCCGCGCCCTTGACGGTGGCGCACTCGTTCAGGCCCACGTCGTGGACGACGGGCTGGGTGTGCGGCTGCGCGATCGGCTTCCAGGCGGCTCCCCCCGCGTCGGGCAGCTTCGCCGGGGCCAGCGGCGCGGGTGCGGCGGCGGGGGCGGCTCCGGGCGCGGCGGGCTTCGCGGGAGCCGGCGGCGCGGGGACGGGCGCCGCGGTTCCGGTGACAGGCGCGGCAGTGGCGACGGGTGCGGCCGGCTTCGCCGGGACGGCCTCCGGCTGTCCGGACGGCGCGCCGGGGGCCGTCGCGGCCGGTGTGCCGGGGGCCTGCGGCACGGTGGGGGCGGAAGGGGCCGCGGTGGCGTCGGCCTGGGCCGTGGCGGAGGCGTTGGCACCGGGGTCGACCGCCGTCAGGGCGAATCCGCCGGCGGTCACGGCGCACAGGACGGCGGCGGTACGCACGAGGATCGACGTTTTGGTGGCCACGAGGGGATCTCCTGATCGGTCAGGCGGACGGGCGAGGGCGTGGTTCGGCAGCCGCCGGGCGTGGGCGGTGCGGGAAGAGGGTGGGAGAAGCCGGTGCAAGAAGCCGGTCGGCGCGGGTTCGAGCGGGTGTCAGAGGCCGAGGCGTGCTCAGCAGGCCGGCCGGTCCGCGGACGTCGGAGGCCCGGGTGTGCTCAGCCGGCGCTCCGGCGTGCGGCTGCCGGCGGCTCGGGGGGCAAGAAGCCCCGCTGAAACACGGGTGAGGTCCGGTGGCTGCGGGAGAGCAGGCGGTGGGCGCGGTGGACCGCGTCGGGCTGGTCGGGCGCGTCCCGGGTGAGCAGGTAGAGCAGGAGGTCGATCCGGTCGGGGGCGGGCTGTGCGCTGGCGTGCTGGAGTCCGTCGCCGGGTTCGGCGTGTGCCCACAGGGCGTCCACGGCCTCGGCCGCCTCGTTCATCCCCGCCGCGGCGCCAGGTTGGCGGCGTTTCAGGCTGGCGTAGACGATCTCCATCGAGGGCTCAGCCGCCCCAGGAAATGCTGGCCGGGGTGACGACTCCGCCCCAGGAGATGCTGTCGGAGGAGGCGGCCCGGTCCGAGGCGCGCGGCGTCCCGGTGGTCGCGGCGGAGGCGGCGGGGGCGATCAGGAGCGCGGTGAGCGTGACGGCGGCGACCGCGGTGGCCTGGGCGAGACGGGAGCGGATCATGACGGATTCCTTCGCTACTGGTGGGGAGATGTGCCGGGCCGGACCGGGCGTCCCGCGGTTGACGCTCCGTTCGGCCGCTGCCTGGGCTGTTTCCCTGGCGGCGATCACTAGCTTCGCCGCCCGTCGACACCACCGGAAGGCTTTCCGGATGTCGCCAATCGGCCTGACGGGATCCAGACATGATGTCATGGACGCGTCAAACCTTCGGCGACGTGACGCGCACCTCATGCCGCCATTGCCGCCCGAATCGCTGCGAACGGCACGAATTGGATCTTGAGCGAAGCACCGCACTAATGTTTGAATTCGACCGGCCGGCAGAAGGCGGCCAGCGATCCGGGGGATGCCATGCTGGAAGTACTGGGACTGACGGCCGGGGCGACCGCGACGTACCAGGCGATGCTCGATCACCCCTACTACGGCGTGGACGAGATCGCCGCACACTGTGGCCTGACCGCCGTCCAGGTGCACGACCACCTCGAAGAGCTAGCCCGACTCACCCTCGTCCGGGCCTCCGCCGAACGCCCCGGGCAGTTGCGCGCAGTCAGCCCAGACATCGGCCTGGCCGACGTCCTCGCCCGACAGGAGGCCGAACTCGCCCGACGCCAAGCCCAGTTGGCGGCATCGCGGGCAGCCGTCACGCGTATGGTCGCGGACCGCGCCGAGCACCGCACGACCCACGGCGAACGCCTCCTCGGCATGGACGCCATCCACGCCAGGCTCGAACGGATGGGCCGTAGCGCCACCACCGAAGCACTCGGCAGCCAGCCCGGCGACCAGCGACCCGAAGACCTCGCCGCCAGCCGACTCGCCGACACCGAGGCCCTCTCCCGCGGCATCGCCATGCGGACCCTGTACCAGGACTCCACCCGCAACCAGCCACACGTCGCCACCTACGCCCACCGGCTGCTCAGCCAGGGCGGCGAGGTCCGCACCGCCGCCACCATCCCGCCGCGCATGGTGATCATCGACCGCAGCCAGGCCCTCGTCCCCATCGACCCCGCGGACAACCGCAAGGGAGCCCTGTACGTGACCGAGCCCGGCATCCTCGCCGCGCTGCTCGACCTCTTCGAACAGGCCTGGCACACCGCCGTCCCCCTCGGCGCCACCCACCCCCAAGACCCAAGCACCGGGCTCACCGCCACCGAACGCGAACTCCTGCGCCTGCTCGGCTCCGGCCTCACCGACGACGCCGCCGGCCAGCGCCTCGGCATCTCCTCGCGCACCGTCGGCCGCCACATGTCCTCGATCATGGAACGCCTCGGCGCCAGCAGCCGCTTCGAAGCCGGAATCAAAGCCGCACACAAAGGCTGGCTCTGATCACCCCACGCCCTCCCGCACCGCTGCGAGCGGAAGCCTGCGGCTTAAACCCCGCCTGGCGGCGGGGCGGCGGTGCTGACGCACCGCCAGGTGCGGGGTGACGCCTGGCGGCGTCACCGTGCGTGGCGTTCCCGAGGCTGTGCCTGCGTGCAGGCGCTCGACCTCGGCTTCGATGCCGCGCTGGCGGCCGGCGCGCCTGAGCACGGCCTTGAGCTGGGTGCGGGTGAGGCTGGCGGCCTGGCCGGGGGTGGGTGCGGTGGCCAGCAGGGTGCGGGCCAGCGGCGCGGTGAGGCCGCCGGTGATCGGCTGGACGGCGGCGAGGTAGCCGGGGAAGTACTCGCGCAGGTGGGAGCGGAGCTTGTTGCCGGCCTGGGTGCGGTCCCAGACGGCGTCCTGCTGGGCGCGGGCAAGGACGGCGACGGCCTGGGCGAGTTCGCTGTCGGCCGGCAGCTGCCGGTGGGCGTCGGCGTCGGTGCGCAGGATGTTCGCCAGCACCATCGCGTCGAGGTGGTCGGACTTCTCACGCGAGACGCCCACCCCGGCCGGCCCCACGGGCGGTTCGCCAACGACGTGCAGCCGTGTCGTCCAACGCCGAGCTCGAATCCGGTTCATTGCCGGCCCTCGCTCGAAAGGTAGGTAACCGTGTCCGTGTACGGCTCGAACGGCCGGGCCCGGCCCGACGCGGTGCAGCGTCGGGCCAGGTGGCGGGGTGGTCCGGTCAGGCCGGGCAGTTGCCCAGGACGACCTTGCCGCCCGACTGCGAGGCGGTCGCCGGATCCACCATCAGGCACAGGTTCGTCCACTTGTTGATGAACCGGAGGGCCGACTGGTTGGCGAGATTGGTGGGCATGATGTTCCACATCTGGTTGTCGGAGATCCAGCGGGTCTCACAGGGCCACCAGAACAGTTCCATCCCGGCCGACGGCGGAGTCCCGTTGTTCCACGGGACGGTCAGGCACTGGCCGTTGGCGGCCTTGATCCAGTAGTAGCCCAGGCTGTCGAAGGTGGACGGATAGGCGGCCTGCCACTGCTGGCTGTTGGGCGGGTTGCTCTGGCAGGCCCGCTGCTGCACCACACCGCCCTGCCCGGAGCTGTCGAACTGGGGCCCGCGGGTCATGCACCGGCCGTACTTGCTGTCCACGTAGGTCTTGTCAGGCTTGACCAGCCAGATCGCCGGGCTGGTGCCCCGGGCGTCGTAGTAGGCGTTGCGGGCGATGATGTTGTGCACCAGCGCCCAGCCGGGGTAGTCCATCATGACGATGCCCAGCCGGCGGTTGGCGGTGTCGTTGTTGAGGTAGTTCATCAGCCGCACGTTGACGCCGTCGACCCAGACCAGGTCCTTGCCGCGCAGGACGCTGTAGCCCCCCGCGTACTCGGAGGGGACGAGGTTGAACGGTGCCCGGGACGCGGAGGTGTAGGTCACGAAGGTCTGGTTGGCGGGGGCCGAGCCGGCCGCGGCGAGGTTCTTGCTGACCAGGCTCCACTTGGCCGGGGCGTCGGTGGCGTTCCAGGTGTCCTCGGTGTGGTCCGAGAAGCCGTTGAGGCCGTAGGAGCCTCCGTTGTCGGCGTTGAAGACGGACAGCACGATCTTGCCGCGGGCCTGGCCCAGCGTCGGCGGGTCGCTGCGCTTGCCGTTGTTGTAGAACAGCCCCGCGTACTGCTTCGCGTAGGCGTCGAAGAGGGCCGTGTGGCTCGCCGTCGGGTGGTCGTCCGTGCAGCTGAAGGTGGAGCCGTCGCACTCGGCCCGCAGGCGCATCAGGAGGGTCTCGCCCTTGTGGGCCGAGAGGAAGGCCTTCGCCTTGGTCAGGACGTCGTCGAAGTTGGCGTTCTGGTAGAAGGGGCCGTGGTGGATCACGAACTTGTCGTTGATGATGCGGACCCGGATATCGACCGCGCGGATCCCACGGTCCAACTGCGCGGACAGCGTCGCCGCGCTGTCGCCGAAGTCCTGCTGCGTCTGGGCGCTGGAACCCCCGTGCACGGCCAGCGTCTCGTGGGTGCCGGGAATGGACATCGCCGTCAGCGGCGTGGTCGCCCCCACCTTGCCCATCCAGTCCTGCTGGTCGGCCGAACCGAGGTTCTGGAAGGCGTCGCGGTTGTCCGTCCCCTCGGCCAGGGCGGCGTGCGGTACGGCCAACGGGGCCACGGCCAGGGCGAGGGTGGCGACGGCGGTCACCATCGCTGTCCGGGTCAGGCGGGGCAGGCGGCGCAGGGCGGCGCAGGCCGGGCGGGCGGACGTGGCGGAGGTGTGGGGCATATGGCCACCTTTCGGGAGAGGGGAAGGCCGCAGGCACGGCCGAGGCCGGGCGCGTAGCTCTGTTCACGAGAACGGGCAGCACTTCGACGTCGGTTCAGGAGGCGGTAAGCGGTCGCGGCTAGGCCGGAATGCAGGTTCCGACGGCGGCCAGACCCTCGGCGGCCTCCAGGAGGAGCGGGCCAGCGTGGGGCTGCTCGATGAGGGCCTGGGCGTGGTAGAGCGCGTTCTCCAGGACGGCGGCCGGGGCGCGGATGTGGCGCAGCGCGGCGATGGCGTCGCCGACCTGCTGACCGACCGGATGCGGGTGCTGGGCCCGGACCACCCCCACACCCTCACCACCCGGAACAACCTCGCTCGGTGGCGGGATAAAGCCGAAGGTGGGGATTCCGATGTCGGGTAACGATCGTTTGCCGACAGGATGGGAAGCGGCGGGCGGAGCCGCGGAGGGGGGGTTGATCGCGCGGCACCGTGGTCGGGCGCTCGCTGTACTGCAAGATGCCTTGCCGATCGGTGCTGGGCGCTCATCCCAGGCCCCGCACTCTCGGCGACCAGGTGGCTACACCCACCGTCTCGGCGGGATCCGACATGGACCGAGCGGCCGTCGCCGGCAGGAAGTCACACCGGGTCCGGCAGTTCCATGAGCGCGAGTTTGGCCGGGTCGGTCACGGCGGTGATCTCGGTGATGCGGCCCGCGGCGACAGTGAAGGCGAGGAGGGAGAGCGGGGTGCCGTCTTCACTCCAAGAGATGACGCCGGGGAGACCGTTGACGGTCGCCGCATGCCCCCGTGCCGCGCCGGCGGCCACTCGTGCGCGGGTTGCGACTTCGGTGGCTCCGAGCGTGACGAACGTGCCGTTCGGCGTGTGGACGGTGAACTTCACCTCAGGGTGAAGAACCTCCAGCAGCTGCTCGAACTGACCGTCGCCGGCCGCGGCCAGGAAAGCTTGGACCACCTCGCGTCGCTGCTGTCCGGTGCTCGTTGGCTTCTGGGCGTTCTGCACCTTCCGGCGGGCGCGACTGGTGAGCATCTTGGTCGCGTCGGTGGACTTGCCGAGAATCGTGCCTATCTCCCCGTGAGGCACGGCGAACACGTCGTGCAGTACAAACGCCAGTCGCTCGTCCGGACGCAGCGAGTCGAGTACCGTCAGGAGCGCGAGGCCCACGGAGTCCCCGAGCGCCACGAGGTCTTCCGGAGCAGGCGCGTCATCCAGCGTCACGGTCACTTCGGACAGCTGGTCGTCCAAGGAGACCTCCGGGCGGGTCCGGCCCGACCGGAGGACATCGAGGCTGATGCGGCCGACCACGGTGGTCAGCCAGCCGCCGAGGTTGTCGATGGTGTCGGTGTCCTGGCGGGAGAGACGCAGCCATGCCTCCTGGACCACGTCTTCCGCATCGGCGTGTGATCCGAGCACGCGGTAGGCGACGCCTCGGAGTCGGTCGCGATGGGCCTCGAAGGCGCCGACGATCGGATCCGTGGCATGGGTGCCGGACATGTTGTTACCTCTCTCGAAGCTGCTCCGTCATAGGGGTGACGGGCACAAGCCCGGGAACGTAACCCCGATCAAGGAGAGCACGCTCACATGGAGAACCGGCTCAAGAACAAGAACACGAACAACCCCGACCTGTGGACTGCGATCAGTCACCTCCACAAGGCGATCGCCGCCGGGGGCGTCGACCCGAAGCTGCTGACGCTGGTCCACCTGCGAGCGAGCCAGATCAACGGCTGCTCAGCGTGCGTCTACGCCAGTGTCACTGGAGGGAAGAAAGCTGGTGAGACCGATGAGCGCCTGCATAATGTGGTGGCGTGGCGCGAGGCGCCGTTCTACACCGATGCGGAGCGTGCGGCACTGGCGCTGGCCGAGGCCGCCACCCGGCTGCAGGACGGTGCGGAGGGCGTCACCGACGAGATCTGGGAAGAGGTCAACGCCCATTTCACCGAGGAACAGATCGGCGCAATCAACCTGGAGATCGCGCTGACCAACTTCTTCAACCGGATCAACCGCACCGTCAAGGAACCGGCCGGCCAGACCTGGGGCTGAGACCAGCGTGGTCCCGTGCAGCCGACAGATGCCGGTGGTGATCCAGGTGGACGGCAAGGGCGTGGTCATGCGGCCCGAGGCCCTGCACGAGGCCACCCGCCGGGCTGCCGCGAAAGCCGCATCAGCGGGCGGGCATCGCGGCCGGCTCGCGCCGGGCGAGAAGCCGAACCGCAAGCGGATGGCGACCGTGGCCTGCGTCTTCGACACCCGACCGGCCCCCAGACGCCCCCACGACGTGATCCACCCGCCCGGCGGCCGAAGCGGCGAACGCCCGGTCCGCCCGGGGCCGAGGGCCGAGAACAAGTG
>NZ_JBVHHW010000062.1:7348-13787 GCF_055560875.1 Kitasatospora sp. NPDC023118 | reverse complement strand
CCCGCGGAGCGGGTCCCTACGGGCCTTCGGCCCTCCGTTCGCGCCTGACCTTCGGTCAGGCGGCGGACCCGCTCCGCGTGTCCGCACGCGGGCTTCGCCCGGGTGGGCCCGGCGCTCCGCGCTCGGGCCGGGCCGCTCCGCTTCGCTCCGACGGCCCGATGGGGCTGAGGCACAGTCAACCATCTGAGCAGGCAAATTAGCTGATCTCACAGCAGACTGGCTGGGGACGGGGTAGCGCAGAGGGGGCGCGTGCGGGTCTGCTTCACTCCTCTCAGATTGGTCTAGTCCACGGTCTGACCATGATTTCGCCCCCTCGGTGGGGCGGGGTGCGCTACCCTGGCAGGGTGAGCAATGATCCTAGTGTATCAGTTTTATCCCGTCAGGTGATCCAGCCGGAACAGGGGTGCCGACCCCAGGGTTTCGGGTATTCGCCGGAAATCGTGGACAGGCTCTGATATTCTGCCGGATAGTCGCTTCCATTGGGATCGTATTCCGGTCGGCTGGTTTTCTGCGCCGATCCGTCGAATGTATCAGTAAGGCACTGTCAGGATTTCCCGCGTGGTCCCTGGTGTGGGCTCGGGAATGGTGAGGGGAGACACGTCTTCATGAACGTCGTAAAGCCGGGCCTGATGGCCGCTCAGTCCGCCGCCGGCATCTCGCTGCGCGGGCACCAGGAAGAGGCCCTGGAGGCGATCGTGCGGGGCCTGACGCCCCGTCCGGGACACCCGGTTCCCTCCAACGGGCTGCGGGTGACCGTGCAGATGGCCACCGGGTCCGGCAAGTCGTACGTCGGGGCCGCGGCCGGGCAGAAGCTCGCGCCTAGGGGCGTCGTCCTGGTCGTGGTGCCGACCCTGGACCTGCTGGTGCAGATGATCGGCTCGTGGCGGGCGGCCGGCCGGGCCGGGGACATGCACGCGGTGTGCTCCCTGGTCGACTCCGAGCTGCCGTACGGAGTGATGGCGACCACCAGCCCGCTGAGGATCGGCATGTGGCTGGCCCATGCCGCGAAGCACCGCCGGCCGACCACCCTGTTCGCCACCTACACCTCGGTCAGCGCCGTCGCCGACGCCTACGCCCACTGGGCCAAGCTCCCCCAGGGTGAACTGCTGCCGCCGCTGTCGCTGATGGTCTGCGACGAGGCGCACCGTTCCTCGGGGAGCGTCGAGAAGACGTGGACGGTGGTGCACGACCAGGCGGAGATCCCGGCGGACCGCCGGCTCTACATGACGGCGACCCCCAGGATCTGGGCGCCGCCCAGCAGCGCCATGAAGCGGCGCGAGAACGCCCACCAGCCACTTCCGGAGGAGCTGGCGGTCTCCATGGACGACCAGCGGATCTACGGCCCGCACGTGTACTCCCTGGGCCTGGCCGAGGCGATCGACCGCAAGCTGCTCGCGCCGTTCGAGATCGTGGTCCTGGAACTGCGCGACCCGTTCGGCGACCGCCAGGCCGCCGAGCAGCAGGGCGTGCCGTGGGGGCCGGGTGTCGGTGAGGCCGAGGACGGCAGCGAGGACGAGGTGCCGGCCGAGCGGATCGCCGCCATCCAGGCCGGGCTGGTCAAGACCGTCGTGGAGCGCGGGTTGGAGCGATGCATCACGTTCCACAACCGCACGATCGAGGCCCGTTATTTCTCCGAGACGCTGAATCAGACCATGGAGAAACTGCACTTCGAGAACCCGGAGAAATACCCACCTGAGTTCTGGGCGCAGTGGCTCTCCGGTGAGCACGAGGTCGACTACCGGAAGGGGCTCATCGGCGATTTTGGGAAGGGCGAGGAGGACGACGGGCTCAGGCACCGGATTTTCAGTAACTGCAAGGTCTTGGGCGAGGGGGTTGATATGCCGAATGCGGATTCGGTGTTGCTCCAGGGCCGGGGCAGCATGGTGGATATCGTCCAGGCCATCGGCCGTGCCCTGCGCATGCAGCCCGGCGAGGGAAAGACCGCCTGCCTGATTGTGCCGGTTTTCCTCAAGGCGGGAGAGGAGCCGGGGGACATTCTGGAGTCGGATTCCTACGGCCCGCTGGTCAAGATCCTGACAGCGCTGCGCAGCCACGACGCCAAGGTCGTCGAGGCCCTGGCGGTGCCACAGAAGTCCGGCAAGCGGACCAAGGGGCGCAGCGCCGAGGCCGCTTCCGGGCCTGGTGAGAGCGGGCTGAGTGAGGGTGGGGCGGGGGCGTTCACGCTGCCGGTGCGGTTCCAGTCGCCGGTGGACGAGAACGTGCTGGCGCTGTTCATCGCCTCGCGGGTGCTGACGGGTGAGAACCAGTTCTGGCGGGAAGGGATCAACCACGCCCGCCGGTGGCACGAGGAAACCGGCGGGCTCGATGTCCCCTATTCTGCCATGGTCGGAGAAGAGGGGAATTTCCCGCTCGGAAAATGGCTCTCGGACCGGCGCGGTGAGCATTCTCGTGGTGAATTGGCGCGCCATCGGGTAGACATGCTCGACCAGCTGGGGATGGTCTGGTCCGTGAGCGACGCGCGGTTCGAGGCCGGCCTCGACTGGGCGCGGGTCTGGGCCAAGGGCCACGGCGGCTCGCTGGCTGCGCCGGCGAGGGCCTCCATCGGCGGCTACGCGATCGGCACGTGGCTGTCCGAGCTGCGCGCCGCCGCGGCGGTGCCGGACGGCCAGTCGGGGGCGCTCGCGCCGGAGCGGCGGCGGGCGCTGGAGGAGATCGATCCGTTCTGGTGCCCGCGCTGGCCGATCACCTGGCAACGCACCTACGCGGCCGCGCGGCAGTGGTGGCTGGAGTGCGACGGCAAGGTCGACTGGGCCACGCTGCCCGTGGAGACGGTGTTCGAGGGCGAGCAGCTCGGCCGCTGGGTGAAGGCGCAGCGGGCCGGGTGGCCGGGGTTGGAAGAGGACCAGCGGGACCTGCTGACGGCGATCGGCATCGAGGAGGACCAGGAGCTCGTCGCCGCGCGGGCGGCCGCCGAGGCAAAGCCGAAGGTCTCCCGTGCTGACCGGTTTCAGCTCCACCTGGCAGCACTGGCCAAGTTCGTCGAACGCGAGGGCCACGCCAGGGTCCCGCGCGCCTACAAGACAGCGGAGGGGTTGTCGCTGGGGGCCTGGCTCAACAACACCAAGGCCCGTCGGGCGAAGCTGACCACCGAGCAGCTCGGGCAGTTGGAGGCCCTGGGCGTGGCCTGGTAGGCCGGGCGTGGTTGGGCTCGGCCGTGGTTCCGCTGGGGCTTTGGTAGGTGAAGGTCCTCGTCGTTATTGAGTGAGGGTGGGGGCTGGGGTTGCGTCGTTGGTACAGACGGTGCCGCGGGAGGCGATGACGGCGCAGGCGGTGGCGTCGGTGGGCTGGCTGGAGTGCACCATCTTGGTATGTGCGTCGTGGCCGGACTGCTGGCGGTACTCCTGTTGGCCTGACGGGGGGCCGTCCTTGCCGAAGACCTGGACGCGGTCGTCGGGGGAACTGCCGCTTATCTTGGCCCACGCGGCTTGGCAGGATGGGCTGAAGCGGAGTTCGATCAGGACGCCGTATGCCTGTTTGCTGGCGGCGGTGAGGGCGTCGTGCTGGCAGGGCGTGCTGGCGGGCTCGATCCCTGCGCATGAGGCGGCGGCGCAGGTGGTTGTCGGCGTCGGCGTTGGTCTGGCGGGGGCGGCTGCGGGTGGTGCTTGGGCGGTTGTGGTTCCTGGGTTCGGGGTGTCGTCCTTCGTGAGCTGGACGGCGGCGATGACGGCTCCTCCCAGAAGCAGTGTGCCGAGGGGCCAGAGGAGCCAGTGTCGTTTGCGGGGTGCTGGGTTGGCGGCTCGGGCGGCGTCGCGGGGTGTGGCCGGGCCGTCGTCGGACGGCTCGTCGGGATGGGTGTCGGCGTTGTCGGGTAGTTCGTGTTCCGCGCGGGTTCGTAGGTCGAGTGCGCGGGCGAGTTCGGCGTCCGAGAGCTGGTAGTGCTTCCACAGCAGGCGGATCATGTCTTCGGGGGCGGGCGGCCGGTCGGGGTTCTCGTATCGGGAGAGGCTTGCCTGGCTGATGTGGAGTTGTTGCGCGACGGCGGTCTGTGTCTGGCCGGCCTCTTGGCGCCAGCGTCGAAGGGCAAGCGCCAGTTCCGTCTTGGCCGGCGGAGGGGGCGGGGTGTCGCCGCGTGTCTCCGGGGTCCGGTCTTGCGGCATTCGCAGTCCCCCTGTGCGTGTCGGATCGTTCATAGTCCCAGCTCACGGCGCATGGATGTCTCACGCATATGCATGAGTAGTCATGTGCTCGCACAGCGTAGAAGTCACCGTGGGCGGCGTGCAACGGTAGTGGTCAGCCGGAGGTTCTCCGGCGGATCCAATTCCCTCCTTCCCTGTATCCGGGCGGCCTCGGCCGTGCCGGTCGGGGAACGGCACACCTCACGGAGTAGTCATGGACATGACCAACAAGTGTTTCGGTTTCCCGAAGGGACGCGCCGTGCGAACCGCTGCCGGGGCCGTCCTGGTCGCCGGGATCCTCGCGGGCATCGGCGTCGCCAGCGCCGACACCGTCCGCCCCGGTGCCCAGGGGGCCTCGCGCAACGCGGACGCGTCGGGTGTTCGACTCAACCTGCGCGAGGGGATGCGCGGGGACGGCGTCACCGCCCTCCAGCGCCAGCTCAACACCCACGGCCACCAGGTGAAGGTCGACGGCATCTTCGGACCCGAGACCACCGCGGCCGTCAAGGCGTTCCAGCGCGCCCACCACCTGAAGGTGGACGGCATCGTGGGCCCCGCGACGCGGCAGGCCCTGGGCACCGCCCCCGGCGGCCAGGCGAGCCAGAGCGCCGCCGCGCTGGCCCGTCAGATCCTCGATGCCAAGGGCATCAGCCTGGCCGACCTCCACCCCTCGGGGGCGAAGGACCCGGCCTCCACCCCGCTGCGCAACATGCAGGACACGGCCGCCGGCAAGGCGGCCATGACCAGCAGGTACAGCGACGTCGGAGCCCGTCCGGTCCTCCTGGACGCCCACATGCTCAACGGCGTCCTCAAGCTCAACACCGAGCACGGCTTCCGGTTCAACATCACCGAAATCACCGGCGGCGACCACAGCAGCTCCTCCCGCCACTACGCCGGTATCGCCTTCGACACCAGCGTCATCGACGGGGCAAAGGTCAGCCGGAGCAACCAGGCGGTCGCCCGTTTCAAGCAGGCATGCAAGGCGCTGGGCGCCACCGAGGTGCTGGGCCCCGGCGACGCCGGCCACGACACCCACGTGCACTGCGCCTGGCCGCGCCACTGATCCCGCGACGCCACGGGAGCGGCCAATGCCGTCCCCGTGGCGTCCGCAACCCCATGTCGGCCCCTGCATCGGAGCGAACTGCCTCCCAGGGGCCGGGGCGACGCCGGCATCACCGGTCCCGCCGTCCTCCCGGCCCCCTTCCCCACATCGCCTGCCGCGACCCGAGCCAGGGCCCGGCACGCCCTCATCGTCCCATCGCACACAAGGAGTCCACCATGCAGATCACCAAGCGAGCAGCTGCCTGGACGGCGGCTGCGGCCGCCGTACTCGGCGCGATGGGGGTGGGCGGCCTGGTCACCCGGGCCGAGGCCGCCGTCCCCTCCGCGTACGCCGTCAAGGGCCTGGACACCAGCCACTACAGCCACAACGACGACCACAACACGGGCCGCGGGCCGGCGATCGACTGGCCGCAGGTCGTGCGCTCCGGCCAGAAGTTCACCTTCCTGAAGGCGACCGAGGGCAACGACTGGACCGACAAGTGGTTCAGCCGGGACATGGACGGCGCCGCCAAGGCCGGCATCCTGCGCGCGCCCTACCACTTCTACGGCCGCACCCCCGGTGTCTCCCAGGCCCAACACTTCGTCAAGACTGCCCGCGCGGCTGGCTACACCGGCCACGGCAAGGGCGAGCTCCCTCCGGCCATCGACCTGGAGACCCGGGATGGCAAGTGCCCGGCCAACCTCAGCACCAATGAGGTCAAGGCGTTCCTGTCCACGGTGCAGCGCGAACTCGGCGTCAAGCCGATCGTCTACGCTTCCGTGTCGTTCGTGAAGGACTGCCTGGGCAGCGACGCCTCCGCCCTGGCCGGGCACGTGCTGTGGCAGCCCCGCTACGGCAGCGGCAGCCGCGAACCCGCGCCGATCCCCAGCGCCGGGCAGTGGACCATCTGGCAGTACGCCGAGCACGGCCACGTCCCGGGCGTCCCCCACGACGGCGACGTCAACGTCTTCCGCGGCACCGAGGCCCAGCTGCGCGCCCTCGCCACCGGCGGAACCACCACCCCCGCCCCCGGAACCCCGGCACCCGCCGAACGGTCCTGGCCCCTGCTGAAGGCCAGCAGCCAGGGCACGGACGTACGCACACTCCAGCGGCTGCTCACCGCCGCAGGCGCGAAACTCACCGTGGACGGGCAGTACGGGCCTGCCACCACCAGCGCCGTCAAGGCCTTCCAGAACGCCCACCACCTGGAAAGTGACGGCATCACCGGCCCCGACACCTGGAGCCAACTGCTGTCCGCCGG
>NZ_JBVHHW010000062.1:0-7251 GCF_055560875.1 Kitasatospora sp. NPDC023118 | reverse complement strand
GGCACCACCAGCGCCGTCAAGGCCTTCCAGAACGCCCACCACCTGGAAAGTGACGGCATCACCGGCCCCGACACCTGGAGCCAACTGCTGTCCGCCGGCTGCGGCTGACCCCGGCCTCTCCGCTCCTCCACCGTCCCCGGGCCCGCGGACAGCCTCGTCCCCGGGCCCGCGGACAGCCTCGTCCGCGGGGCTCGGGCCGGCCCTGACAGCCGCTCCGCGCACCCACCGACGTCGAACAAAGGAGTCCCCATGCCCCACGACACGAACCCCGAACAACACGCCGCAGCAAAGCTCCAGAAGACCACCGGGATCCTCATCGGAGCCGCCTTCACCGCCCTGATCGCCGTCCTGCTGACCGCCAACGCCCAGCGCACCGCGCGCTCGGCCATGCTGCAACCACCCCCGCCAGCGGCAACCGTCACGGTCCCCGCCGAACACGCCGGCAGCCAGGACGAGCCCGAGGAGGACACCGGCGACTGGTCCGAGGCCCTGTCCCCTTCTCAGACCGCTCCCAGCCCGAGCCGTAAACGGCCCGCAGTCCCTTCCCCGACCTCCACGGCCAAGGCCACCAGACCGGCAGACACCACCAAAGCGCCGAGTCCTCCGGCTCCGGCTGCCACAACGCCATCGCCCTCTCCCTGTACCTACAGCACCGACCGCACCACCATCCTGACCCGCGGCAGCACCGGCCCCGCCGTCCGCCAGGCCCAATGCCTCCTCAACACCGCCCTCGGCCAGCACCTCGCCCTCGACGCGGACTTCGGAACCGCCACCGACCAAGCCGTCCGCCAACTCCAGACCTGCGCCCGCATCACCATCGATGGCAAGATCGGCCCCGCCACCTGGAAGGCCCTCACCACCCCTCCCCCCACCTGCCGCACCACGTAACCCCCCGAACGCGACCGGCCTCCCCTCGCAGCGCCCAAGGCCCACCGCCGCCATGACACCGACATCACCGAACGGCGCGACGGCAACGGACGACGGAACACGACGCTGGGAGCGCCGAGACCCGCTGGACGGAACCTGCTGGCGGCACTCGGCATCAAGGAGAACCCGGAGTTGGCCACCGCGCGGGCAAAGGCCGCGACCAAGCCCAAGGTCTCGCGTGCCGACCGATGTCAGGGGACAAGGAAGACTCCCCGCTGGCGGTCAGTTGGCCTCCCCGCTGGCGGACACGAAACCTCCCCGGTGACGGACAGCTGATCTCCCCGCAGACCCACCCAGCCCATGACTCAGAGTGGGCGGGGTGAAGAGCGATAAGGAGATCATGGAGATTCTTGAGGCCTACGACCTCACCGGGAGTTACCGGAAGGCGGCCGAGCTGGCCGGTTGCGACCACCACACCGTGCGCCGTTACGTGCAGCTGCGCGGGCAGGGGATCGACCCGACCGAGCGGGCGGTGCGGTCGAAGCTGATCGACGACTTCCTGCCGAAGGTCGAGGAACTCGTCGAGCGGTCCCGTGGCCGGGTCGGCGCCGACGCTGTTCACAAAAAGATCGTCGCGATGGGCTTCACCGGCACCGACCGCACCACCCGCCGGGCCGTCGCGGCGGCGAAGGAGTCCTACCGGGCCGGGAACCGCAAGGTCTTCCGGCCGTGGATACCCGAGCCGGCGATGTGGCTGCAGTGGGACTGGGGCGAAGGTCCGCGCATCGACGGCAGACGCACCAGCCTGTGGTGCGCGTGGCTGGCCTGGTCCAGGTTCCGGGTGGTCATCCCGGTCCTCGACAAGACCCTGCCCACGGTCGCGGCCTGCCTGGACGCGACGTTCCGCATGCTGGGCGGGGTCCCGACCTACTGCCTAACCGACAACGAGAAGACCGTCACGGTCGAGCACGTCGCCCGGATCGCGGTCCGCAACCCCGCACTGGTGCCGATCGCCCGCTACTACGGCACGGTCATCCGCTCGTGCATGCCGGCCGACCCGGCCTCGAAGGGCAGCACGGAGGCGACGGTCCGGATCGCGAAGCGGGACCTGGTCCCCACCGCGGTTAACCTCCGCCCCGACTACGGCGACTTCGCCCAACTGCAGCAGGCCTGCGAGGACTTCATGAGCGAGGTGAACGGCCGGATCCACCGCGAGACCCGCAGGATCCCGGCCGAACTGCTGGCTGAGGAACGGATGCGGCTGCACCCGGTGCCCGAGCAGCCGTTCACCGCCGCGTTCGGCGAGACCCGCCGGGTCGGCAAGGACTCCACGATCTCGGTCGAGTCGGTTCGCTACTCGGTCCCGCACCAGCTCGTCGACGACCGGGTCTGGGTCCGCTTCCACGGCGACGAGCTGATCGTCACCGCGATGACCGCAGGCATCGCGGCCGAGGTCGCCCGCCACCCGCGCTCGGCGCCAGGCAGTCCGCGGATCGCCGACGAGCACTACCCCAACGCTCCACGCGGCGAGCGCACGCCGAAGCCGACGAACCCGGCCGAGGCCCAGTTCCTGGCGATCGGGCCGGGGGCGGCGGCCTGGCTGGTCGAGGCCGCGGCGACCGGTGTCCGCCGGATCAGGGCGAAGATGGCCGACGCGGTCGCGCTCGCCAGGCTCTACGGGGCGGCCGATGTCGACCGCGCGCTCGGCACCGCGGCGACCGTCGGGCGGTTCGCCGAGGGCGACCTGCTGTCGATCCTGGACCACCAGGGCGAGTACGACCTCACCGAGCCGATCCGCCGCAGCGAGACCCACAGCCTGCAGCCGGGCACCTCTGCCTGGTCAGGCTTCGGCTCAGTCTGAGTCCTCGGGCTCGTCGATCAGCCCCAGGGCGACGGGGAATTCCTCCAAGAACTGCCGCCGGCCCGGGTTCTCCTCGGCCTCGGCCAGGTCCGCCAGGACCTGCAACATCCGGTCACGCTGGTCCATGGACAGCCGCCCGAGCACCCAGGCGACGCTCTCCATCATCTTCACCGCGGAGTCAGGGTCGACCTCGTCGTCCTCGCAGCTGTCGAGGAACCAGACGACGTCGACGACGAGTCCGGCGAGGACGGGCACCAGCGGGTCCGTGTCAGTCATCCGGGCAACCTATCCGACCCTCATGACAGCAACCCCACCACCTCGGCCGACGGGCAGATCATGTCGGCCTCGACCTGGAAAGAGCACCTGTTTCATGAACGACAGTCCCGCCCAACCGGCCGCGACGCGGCCCCGCATGCAAGCCCCGGCCTCGGCGGTCGCCGCGACGTCCGGCGCCGCGTTCGACGAGGCGATCGCCTTGACCCGCAGGTTGAAGCTGCCGCACATCCGCCGGGCGATGGCGCAGATCGTCCCCACTGCGAAGGCCCAGCGCTGGGATCCCGCCGAGATCGTCCGGGCTTTGCTGGCGGAGGAGGCCGCCGGCCGTGATGCGGCCAACCTCCGCACCCGTCGCACCCGCGCGGCCTTCCCGACCGGCAAGACCTTCCACATCTGGAACGAGGAGGCGTCCTCGATCCCCATCCCGACACAGTCCGCACTGCGGACCCTCGAATGGGTCGGGCGGCGCGAGAACCTCTGCGTCGTCGGACCGTCGGAGACCGGGAAGTCGCACTTCAGCGAGGCGCTCGGCCAGTCCGCGGTCGACGCCGGGATGACGGTCGCCTGGTTCACCATCGAAGACCTCGGGGCCCTGATCCGCCGTCACCGCGTCGACGACTCCGTCTCGAAGGCCATCAATCGGATCACTCGCACCGATCTGATCACCGTTGACGACATCGGCCTCCTGCCGGTCTCGCCGGACGCCGCCGAGGGCTTCTACCGTCTGGTCGATGCCGCCTACGAACGGCGAAGTCTGGCCGTGAGCAGCAACCTTCATCCGTCTGGATTCGACGAGATCATGCCCAAGACCCTCGCCACCGCGACCGTCGACCGGCTCCTGCACCACGCCCACGTCGTCGTCACCCAGGGCGACAGCCACCGCCTCGCCGAGGCAACCACCGGACGAGGCGTCGTCCCACTCGGCTGACCCACAAGCGGGGACTTCCAGCGTCCGTCAGCGGGGAGATCAACTGTCCGAGAGCGGGGAATCCTACTGTCCCTTGACAGGTGTTCGGAGACAGGCCCCGGGCGCGGAGCGAGGCGAGGAACGCGGTTGCTTCCACGTGCAGGGTCAGCGTGGCGGGGTCAGCGACCACCCACCGCATCGAGCTATCTGCCGGGTCGGTCGCCCGCTCCGCCACCCAGATGCTGTTCATGAGCGGCACCATCCCAGCCCGATGCCTGTGCTGGCCCGGCTCGTCGGCTCCGCTTCACCCAAGGTAGGGGAACCACGGCAAACGTCACCCGCCGCAGACCGCCACCCGGTACCGTGCCCTCCCCCGCAGGCCAGACCCACACCAAACACACCCCACACCACGACCACCCCCAGAAAACATCAACGCCCTGACCGAGGAAAAGGGGGTACCGAGCACGACACCTGGCGGCGCTCGGCGGCTGGCCCTGCTTGCAGGCCGGCAGGCCCAGGATCACGCCTGATCGCAGGCTCCTACCTGGGCAACCCTGTGGTGGGGGACGGAGCGTAGGGTGGCGCGGGATGACGACATATCAATGGCCGGACGGCGTTACCGGGCCAGACGCGCCGCCCCGGTTCGCGCTCATCAGCTCCGAGGACTCGCCGCCCATGGCGCTCTGCGCGCAGGTCGATGGCCTCTTCGTCGACCCACCGCGGCGGCCGTACGAGCTGATCGGCTGTGCACCGGCGGGGCGGATGGCCGATGCGCTGAGCGTCGGCCCGGGCATGGCCGAGCTCGGCGACCTCTGGGTGAAGCCGGTCGCCGACGAACACTGTCCGGAAGGCTCGCAGCGGCTCTACCCCTGGAGGCTCGTCGACGCCCGGGTCCTCGGATGCCGGCCGAATGCAGCCGACGCGGCGTTGGTGGACGTGGTCATAGCGGCGGCCGACGACTGGATCCCGCCGCCCGAGGACCCGTATCTCGCAGCGGGCATCCGACTCCATGACGGACGCGAGTGGCTCGCCACCTGCCAGGACTTCGGAAAAGTGGTCCCGGAAGACTCCGCAGGAGACGGGCATTCGTTGCGCCTTCTCGGGTGCGCGGTGGGCGACGAGCTGGCGGCGGCGCTCACAGCGGTCGGGCGGCGTGCGCGGCGGTTCGAGCTAGTGCAGTTGGTGGCTCTCGACCCGCTGGGCACGGCGGCGACAGGCTGGGACCTCGACGCGGAGATCGCCCACTGGTGTCCTTCGGAGCTCGGGCAGGGTCTGGTCGACCTCACTGTGCGCTGGATTCCCTGGGATGCTCCCTCCCTGCGCGCCCGCCCGATCGTGGAGCGTTGGCTGGACGGCGCGCCGTCGACGCCCAACATCTGGGCGGAGTTCGACGCGTGGGGGCGTGATCAGTGGCTCACCTGTGTGCGGAAGCCCGGATACTCGCGGCATCCTCGCCCTGATCAACCACCGGGCAGCACCTACCACTTGGACGGCCGGTACATCACCGACAAGGCCGCTTTCTACTGCGCCCTCGGCGAGGCGGTCAACGGCCCCGGCGGTTACTTCGGCTGCAACCTGGACGCGCTGGCCGACTGCCTGCGCGGGAGGTTCGGAGCGACCTCACCGTTCACCCTCGTCTGGCACGCCTCCGATGTCGCCCGCCAACACCTCAGCAGCTTCATCAGCCACCCGGATGGCAAGCCGTACAGCTACTTCGACAAGATCCTGAAAATCCTCTCCGAGCGCGGCATCGAGGTAATGCACCGCTGAGTCACACCCCTGAGACCGAGGGTCGGCAGTACGCAGTCCTGGATCAACCGGTCGGCGTCGATGAGCCCTCGCCCCGTTCGCCGCATCGTGGGTCGAGCAGAACGGGCGGCTGCCCCGGGGGTTCATCCCGCTGGCGACACCCCCAGCAAACGTGCCTCACGCACCATCAACACCTGCCCAGGAGGACAACCCCGCAGGTCATCCCCACACCAAACGTCCCAAACACCAAAACCAGCCCTAGATAATCGATATGCCAAATGCAGATTCGGTTGTTCTCCAGGGTCGGGGCAGCATGGTGGATATCGTCCAGGCCATCGGCCGCGCCCTCCGGATGCAACCAGGCGGGGGAAAGACAGCCAGCCTGATCGTACCGGTTTTCCTCGAGCCTGGAGAGGAGCCAGGGGACATTCTGGAGTCGGATTCCTATGGCCCCCTGGTCAAGATCCTTACCGCTTTGAGGTCACACGACGCCAAGGTGGTCGAGGCCCTGGCGGTGCCGCAGAGGTCCGGTAAGCGCACGAAGGGGCGTAACGCTGAGGCGGCGTCTGGGCCTGGTGAGAGCTGGTCGACTGAGGGTGGTGCGGGGGCGTTCACGTTGCCGGTGCGGTTCCAGGCGCCGGTGGATGAGAATGTGCTCGCGCTGTTCATCGCGTCGCGGGTGCTGACGGGTGAGAACCAGTTCTGGCGTGAGGGGATCAACCATGCCAGGCGGTGGCATGAGGAGACTGGTGGGCTCGATGTTCCCTATTCTGCGATGGTCGGCGAAGAGGGGAAATTCCCGCTCGGGAAATGGATTTCGGACCGGCGCAGCGAGCACGCGAATGGCGAATTGCCACGCCACCGGGTCGACATGCTGGAGGCGATCGGGATGATCTGGTCGGTCTCCGACGCGCGGTTCGAGGCCGGGTTGGACTGGGCGCGGGTCTGGGCGAAGGGGCATGGCGGCTCGCTCGCGGCGCCGGCACGGGCCTCGGTCGGCGGGTACGCCATCGGCACATGGCTCTCCGAGCTGCGGGCCGCGGCCCAGGTGCCGGCCGACCAGCCGGGAGCGCTTGCGCCGGAGCGGCGGGCCGCGCTGGAGGAGATCAACCCGTGGTGGTGCCCCACCTGGCCGATCACCTGGCAGCGCGCCTACGCGACCGCCCGGCAGTGGTGGCTGGAAGCCGACGGACGGGTCGACTGGGCGCAGCTACCTTTGGAGACGGTGTTCGAGGGCGAGCAGCTCGGCCGCTGGGTGAAGGCGCAGCGGGCCGGCTGGCCGGGCCTGGAGGCGGACCAGCGGGACCTCCTGACGGCGATCGGCATCCAGGAGGACCAAGAGCTGGCGGCCGCCAAGGCGGCCGCGGAGGCGAAGCCGAAGCTGTCCCGTGCGGACCGCTTCCAGCTCCACCTGGCAGCACTGGCCGAGTTCGTCGAGCGCGAGGGCCACGCGAAGGTCCCGCGCGCGCACAAGACCGCCGAGGGCCTGTCGCTGGGCGCCTGGCTCAACAACACCAAAGCCCGCCGGGACAAGCTCACCGCCGAACAGCTCGGGCAGCTGGAGGCCCTCGGGGTGGCCTGGTAGACCCGG
>NZ_JBVHHW010000061.1:0-13939 GCF_055560875.1 Kitasatospora sp. NPDC023118 | reverse complement strand
AGGTGTCCCAGCATCCCTGATCGCCGGCCCACCGTTGCGGCCGGGACGAACCGGCACACAAGCTGACGGCGAACACCGAGAGGGAGCAACTGTGAGCACTGTTCGTACGGCCACGGCCACGGCCGCGATACGCACCAACGACCGTTTCCACCGCGGTGCGGTGGCACTGGCGATGGGCGGGGTCCTGCTGATGTCCGCGGCTTGCGGCGACGGCCAGGACAAGGTCGCTGATGCCACCGCCGCCACCGCCGCCACCGCCGCCACCGCCGCCGCCACCGCCGCCACCACCGGCGCGCCCGGCGGGGCGGCCGCCGCAGCGACGCCGAGGACGTCGACCGCGGTGCTGGACGTGCAGCCGAAGGACGGGGCCCAGGCAGTCGCACCGACCGCGCTCCAGGTGTCCGTCTCCCACGGCAAACTCACCGCCGTCGACGTGACCGACAAGGACGGCAAGCCCGTCCAGGGCTCGATCACCCCGGACGGCACCGGCTGGAAGCCCGCCACCGCGCTCGCCCCCGGCACGGCGTACACGGTGAACGCCCAGGCGAAGGACGCCGACGGTCTGGTCTCCGCGGTCACCAGCGCCTTCACCACCGTCTCGCCCGGCAAGCAGGTGTCCACCAACGACAACATCGCCGACGGCCAGACCTACGGCGTGGGCATGATCGTCAAGGTGGACTTCAGCGGCAAGATCGTGAACAAGGACGCCGTCGCCAAGGCCATCACCTTCGAGACGGACAACGGCACCGAGGTGAAGGGCCACTGGTTCGGCGACGACCGGATCGACTTCCGCCCGGCGGACTACTGGAAGCCGAACACCAAGGTCACCATCCACTACCGGCTGAAGAACGTCGAAGTCGCCCCCGGTGTCTGGGGCGACGTCGACAAGGACGAACCGTTCACCATCGGCCGCTCCCAGGTCACCACCGCGGACGCCGCCACGCACCAGATCACGATCGCGCGGGACGGCAAGTCCACCACCGTGCCGGCCACCCTCGGCGACGACCAGCACCCCTCCTGGGGCGGAACCATGGTCATCATGTCCAAGGAGAAGGTCACCCACATGAACTCCCAGACCGTCGGCCTGGGCAACGAGTACGACATCCCCGCCGCCCCGCACTCGATGCGGCTGACGAGGAGCGGCACCTACCTCCACGGGAACTACTGGTACAAGGGAGACCCGTTCGGCAAGGCCAACACCAGCCACGGCTGCGTCTCGCTCAAGGACGTGGAGGGCGGCAGCGACACCTCCCCGGCGGGGTCGTTCTTCAACAGCTCGCTGATCGGCGACGTCGTCACGGTCGTGAACACCAAGGAGAAGACCGTCGCCCCCGACAACGGCCTCGGCGGCTGGAACCTCCCCTGGGCCAAGTGGTAGCACCCGCCATTGCCGAGGAGCTGTCCTGCGCTGCCGGCGCGGGTGGAGGTCGGTCGGTCGCACTGCCGCTGGACGGCGATACGGGCTCTGTTGACTTCCGGCGCGCGGAGTCGACCAGATCAGTAGCCTTCGCGCACCTCGAACACGCCGCTGTCCCAGTACACGGACGGCTCGTCGGCCTCGCTCGGCCAGTCGCTCTGCAGATAGCGGCGACCACGACCGAGGGCCCCGACCCGGTGCGGGCTCAACCGTCCCGCCACCAGGTCGCCCGCCTCGGCGTCCGTGATCGGCAGCCCGGTCCGGTACTGCGCGTCCCGCGAGGCGACCCAGTCGACGTACTCGGTGAAGACGCTCACGTCGGTGTCCCGTCCGGAGAGCGTGGCGTTCGTCAACGCGAGCGAGCTGGAGGCGGTTGCGAAGGTGCGAGGCCCCGGCTTCGAACTCCTGGAGAAGATCCCTGAACCGGCCCGAGTCACGCGCCCGGCCCAGAACACGCTCCGTAACCGCTACTGAGCACAGGCCAGAGCGAAGACCGCCGCACTGCAGTCTTCCGTGCGCCAGCAGCGCCAAGAATCACCGCACGGAAGACTGCGGTCCCCAGGTCACAGTCGCGCCGACTGCATTCCTGTGTGCCGCTCGGCACTTTTGCGCTGCTTCTCAACTGCGCCAGCCTGCGTCGTCCGCGTTCTGCATTCCTCCCGCTCGGCACGTAGACCCTTAGAGCCCAAGGGGTGGCGAGTGCCGGGAGCCGCTATTCGAGGCCCAAGGACCGCCGCAGGAAGCCCAGTTCGTGCCACAGCAGCTGCTCCACCACCGCCTCGTCGGTCGTCCGGTGTCCGGCGCCGCGCAGCGGCAGGACCTCGTGCGGGCGGCCGGCGGCGAGCAGGGCGTGGGAGAGCCGCAGGGTGTGGACGGGGAAGACGTTGTCGTCCGCGAGGCCCTGGATCAGCAGCAGTGGGCGGCTCAGCTTCGGGGCGTCGGTGATCAGGTCGCAGGAGTCGTAGTGTTCGGGGTACTCGTCGGGGTGGCCGAGGAAGCGTTCCTGCCAGTGGGTGTCGTAGAGCCGGTGGTCGGTGGGGGCGGCCCCGGCCGAGGCGGCGTGGAAGACGTCCGGGCGCCGCAGCACCGCGAGGGCGGCGAGGAAGCCGCCGTAGGACCACCCTCGGATGGCGACCCGGTCGAGGTCGAGCAGTCCGGGCCGCAGCCGGGCCGCCTCGTGCAGAGCCTCGCTCTGGTCCTCCAGCGCGGGCCCAGCCTTCTCACCCCAGATCGCCTTGTCCCAGAGCGGGCCGCGCCCGGGGGTGCCCCGGCCGTCCACCACCAGCACCGCGAAGCCCTGGTCGGCGAACCACTGGGACACCTGCTCGTGCCAGGGGCCGCCGGTGGTGACCTTCTGCATGGCGGGCCCGCCGTACGGGTCGAGCAGGACGGGCAGCGGGCCGTCGGCGGGGTGGTACCCGGTGGGCAGGTGGAGCGCGGCGCGCAGCTCGCGCGGGCCGAGCCGGAGGAGTTCGGGTTGGCCGGCGAGGACGGGCGGCTCGGCATACGAGGTGAGCGGCCGGGTCGGCGCGCCCTCCCGCAGCACGTCGGTACGGCCGCCGGGGTGGCCGGTGACCCGGCTGGTGAGCACCAGGGTGCCGCCCCGGCGCACTCCGGTGTGCAGCCCCGGGCCGCTGCTCAACTTCCTTACGCCGACATCCGGTTCGTACGTCCACAGGTGGGTCTCGGTGGGCTCGTCCGAGGCGGTGAACAGCACCTGCTCGCCCTCCGTCCCGAGGACGGCCCGCAGTTGCAGCCCGGTCGGGGTGACGGGCATGCCGTCGACGGTCAGGTGCCGGGTGTCGCCGTCGTCGGCGGTGTCGATCAGCGCGCCGCCCGCCGTCCGGACCGGCAGTCCGGGGAGCAGTTCGATCCAGTGCGGGTCCGTCCGCTCGGCGAGCACCCGGGTGGCGCCGTCCGGATCGATCGCCAGGGTGCGGATGGTCCGCTGGTCGCGGCTCTGCACGGCGGCGTACGGACCGTGGCCGTCCCAGCCGGCGGCGGTGAGGTACTCGAAGGCGGCGCGGTCCCAGCGGACCTCGGTCCGCCTGCCGTCGAGACCGAGCAGCCGGAGCGAGACGTCGGCGTTGGCGGTGCCGGCCAGCGGGTAGCGGATGGCGCGCGGCGGCTGCTGCGGGTCGGTGGGGTCGGCCAGGAAGAAGCGGGCGACCGGGCGGTTGTCGACCCGCGCGACGAGCAGCGCGGTGCCGTCGGGGGACCACCAGTGGCCGCGGTCGCGGTACATCTCCCCGACGGCGACGTACTCGGCGAGGCCGTACGTCACGTCCTCCGCCTCGGGCTCGGCCAGCGCCCGGTCGTCCGTGCCGTCGACGCCGACCACCCGCAGGGCGCCGCCGCTGACGTACGCGATCCGGCGGCCGGTCGGGTCGAGCCGCACCTCCTGCGGCTCGCGGGCGGAGGGGACCGGGCGCACGCCACCTTCGGCGGTGTCGGCCAGCCACAGCACGCCGTCCAGCGCGAAGGCGGCGTACCGCCCGGCGGAGTCGGTGCTGTACGAGGTGATGCCGGTGGCGGAGCCGAGCGCGGTCGGGTCGGCGATCAGCCGCTCCGTGCCGCTGTCGGTGTCCAGTGCCCAGAGGCAGGCGAGCGGGTCGGTGCCGCCCCGGCTGCGCAGGAACAGGACGGTGGTGCCGTCGGCGGAGGGCTCCGGCTGGACGGGGACGCCCAGGGTGAACCGGCGGGTGCGGGCTAGCTGGCGGGGCAGCGAGTCGGTGGCCATGCGGGCACGGTAGGCGGAAAACGACCGAGGCCGCTGTGGATCTCAGGAATCCACAGCGGCCTCGGAGCCTTGCCGGACGTCTTACCGGGCGGACGTCAGTGCACGTCGCCCATCAGCTTGACGACCTTCTTGCGGTACATCGCCAGCGCGACGCCGGCGACGACCGCCATGACGCCCTGGACCGCGAAGTACGCGGTTCCGCCGACCACCTTGTCGCCCAGCACCAGCTGGAAGATGGCGGCGACGCAGTCGCCCGCGGTGACGGCGAGGAACCAGACGCCCATCATCTGGCTGGCGTACTTGGTCGGCGCCAGCTTGGTGGTGACGGACAGGCCGACGGGGGAGAGGGTGAGCTCACCGACGGTCTGGACCAGGTAGACCATGGCCAGCCACAGCGGGGTGACCTTGGTGTCGCCGGAGGCGGAGGCCATCGCCAGCATCATGACGATGAAGGAGGCGCCGATCATCAGCAGACCGAAGGCGAACTTCATGGTGGTGCTGGGGTTCTTCGACCGGCGGGCCAGGGCGACCCAGATCCAGGCGAAGACCGGGGCCAGCGCCATGATGTAGAGCGGGTTGAGCGACTGGAACCAGCTGGACGGGAAGTTCATCCCGAACAGCGTGGACGCGGTGTGCTCGTCGGCGAAGACGTTCAGCGTCGAGCCGGACTGGTCGTAGATCATCCAGAACACGGCGGCGGCGACGAAGAACCAGATGTAGCCGCTCATCCTGGACTGCTCGGTGGCGTCCAGGTCCTTGTCGCGCTTGACCTTGGTGAACACCAGGACCGGGATCGCCAGGCCCGCGATGGACAGCGGCCAGATCGCCCAGTTGATGGTGAAGTGGCCGGTGGCGGCGACGACCGCGTAGAAGACCGCCGCGACGGCCAGCCAGATGCCGGCCTTGGTGAAGATCTTCCGCTTCTCGTCCGGGGTGATCGGCGAGGTGACGATGTTGCTCTTCGGGCTCAGGTGGCGGGTGCCCAGCAGGAACTGGAGCAGGCCGAGGGCCATGCCGACGCCGGCCAGGGCGAAGCCCAGGTGCCAGTTGACCTCCTGGCCGACGGTGCCGATGACCAGCGGGGCCGCGAAGGCGCCGAGGTTGATGCCCATGTAGAAGACGGTGAAGCCACCGTCACGGCGCGGGTCGTTCGGGCCGTCGTACAGGTGGCCGACCATCGTGGAGATGTTGGCCTTGAGCAGACCCGAGCCGACCGCGATGAACGCGAGGCCGACGAAGAAGGACGCGCTGAAGGGGACCGCCAGCAGGAAGTGGCCGATCATGATGATCGAGCCGCCGAGTGCGACGGTCTTGCGGGCGCCCAGGAAGCGGTCCGCGATCCAGCCGCCCGGGAGGGCCAGCAGGTAGACCATGGCCGTGTAGACGCTGTACACGGCGGCGGCGACCGCCGTCTTCATGCCGAGGCCGCCGTCCGCGAGGGAGGCGGTCATGTAGAGGACCAGCAGGGCGCGCATGCCGTAGTAGCTGAAGCGCTCCCACATCTCGCTCATGAAGAGAGTGGCGAGGCCGCGGGGGTGCCCGAGGAAGGTCTTGCCGCTGGGAGAGGCCGACGTGACGCCGGCGTCCAGGGTCGTAGACGCCATGAGTAGTGGTTCCTTGCCTGACAGCGTCCGCTTAGGGGGGTGGCGGCGGACGTGGACTTGAAACACTCTACGTGGCCATATTTGGCGTTATCAGATGACAAAAGTCGCGAATTAGGTATGGGAATGGCAAAGCTTGCGACAGATCTGCCCGATTGATCCATGGTATGCGGGCCAGTCTTCCTTCGGTTTCAAGATCCAAAAGGAGATTCTTCGCCGAACGTCCGGTCGGCAACGCTGCGTTGACCCCCGAATGGCCCCTGTATAACGATCACGCTCTGTGAACTACCTCACAGGGCGTACGGCCATACCCCGGCGGACTACCATCACCACATGACCTGTGTGCTGCTCGCCGAGGACGATCCGGCGATCTCCGAACCGCTCGCCAGGGCCCTGCGACGTGAGGGCTATGAGGTGCTCGTCCGCGAGGACGGTCCGACCGCCCTGGCCGCCGGCCTCACCGAGGAGGTCGACCTCGTCGTCCTGGACCTCGGCCTGCCCGAGATGGACGGCCTTGAGGTCTGCCGACGCCTGCGCGCCGACGGCAAGAGCTGTCCCGTGCTCGTGCTCACCGCCCGCGCCGACGAGGTGGACACCGTGGTCGGCCTGGACGCCGGTGCCGACGACTACGTCACCAAGCCCTTCCGCCTGGCCGAACTGCTCGCCCGCGTCCGGGCGCTGCTCCGGCGCGGCAACGTCGACCAGCTCACCACCGGTGCGCACGGGGTGAAGATCGACATCGAGTCCCACCGCGCCTGGCTCGGCGAGGAGGAGCTGACCCTCTCCGCCAAGGAGTTCGAGCTGCTGCGCGTCCTGGTGCGCGACGCCGGCCGGGTGGTCACCCGCGAGGAGATCATGCGGCAGGTCTGGGACACCACCTGGTGGACCTCGACCAAGACCCTGGACATGCACATCTCCTGGCTCCGCAAGAAGCTCGGCGACGACGCGGCGAACCCGCGCTACATCGCCACCGTGCGCGGCGTGGGGTTCCGGTTCGAGAAGAATTAGCCCCGTACGGAGATCGTGGCCGGGCGCCGGCCGATGAAGCGGAACACCTCGGGGAGCAGCAGCGTGAAACGCCGGATGATCAACTCGCTGCTTGTCGTCGTCCTGGTGGTGGTCGTGGTGTTCTGCGTGCCGCTCGCCCTGGTCGAGAAGCGCACCATCGTCAACTCGGCCCAGGACCGGGTGGACGCGGCCGCCGTCCGGGTGCTCGCCCTGGTGGAGAGCCGGCTCGCCATGGGTGAGTCGGTCAAGGAGGGGCGCGTCTTCGAGAGCCAGGTCACCGAGGGCAGCTACGTCGAGGTGCAGGTCCCCGGCCAACCGGTGGTCTCGGCCGGCGACCGCCCGGCCGGGAACCACCTGCTGAAGGCCGTCGAACGCGGCAACAGCGGCGAGATCGTCACCGTCGAGCAGTCCCGCGAGGACGTCGACCACGAGATCGCCAACAACCTCCTGCTGCTCGGCGTGGTCGCCCTGTTGGCCGTCCAGGCGGCCGTGGCCCTCGCCGTCTGGCAGGCCAAGCGGCTCGCCCGGCCGCTCACCGACCTCGCCGAGACCGCCGAACGGCTCGGCTCCGGCGACCCGCGCCCGCGCGACCGCCGGTACGGGGTGCCCGAGCTGGACCGGATCGCCGAGGTGCTGGACACCAGCGCCGAGCGGATCGCCCGGATGCTCACCGCCGAGCGCCGGCTCGCCGCCGATGCCTCGCACCAGCTGCGCACCCCGCTCACCGCGCTCTCCATGCGGCTGGAGGAGATCAACGCCCTCGCCGAGGAGCCGGAGACCGTCAAGGAGGAGGCGACCATCGCCCTCCAGCAGGTCGAGCGGCTCACCGACGTGGTCCAGCGGCTGCTCACCACCCAGCGCGACCCGCGCAGCCCCACCGCGGTCGCCTTCGACCTGGACGAGGTGATCAAGCAGCAGGTGGAGGAGTGGGGCCCGACGCTGCGCGAGCAGGGCCGGGTGCTGTCCCTGGAGGGCTTGCACGGGGTCACCGCGGTCGGCACCCCGGGGACGGTCGCCCAGGTGCTGGCCACCCTGATCGAGAACTCGCTGATGCACGGCGCCGGGACGATCACCCTGCGGGTCCGGCCCTCCGGCACCTCGGTGGTGGTCGAGGTGCAGGACCAGGGCGCCGGAGTGCCGGCCGACCTCGGCAACCGGGTGTTCGAGCGCGCGGTCAGCGGCCGCAACTCCACCGGCATCGGTCTGGCCGTCGCCCGCGACCTTGCGGAGGCGGACGGCGGCCGGCTGGAGCTCCTCTCGCTGAAGCCGGCGGTGTTCGCGCTCTTCCTCGGCCGCAGCCACGAGGACTGAGGGTCTTCAAACCGTTCGGGCCGTAGGCGGCCTTCCGGGTGGCGTGAGCTACTCGGCCGGGGCGTAGCGGATCTGCTCGGCGGCCAGCATCAGCTCGGCCTGGGCGGCCAGCTCCTGGCCGCTGGCGGCGTCGACGGCCTGCTCGGGCTCGGGCTCCGCCTTGAACACCCAGGTGCGGTACGAGAAGAAGCGGAACACGGTGGCCACGCCGAGGCCGATCACCTTGGCGCCGAGCTGCTCGTAGTGCGAGTCCAGGTGCAGCACGTACACCGTGAAGGCGAGCACGCCGGTCTCGATCAGCATGCCGATGCCGCTGTACACCAGGAACAGCGTGATCTCCCGCTTGCGCGAGGCGGCGTCCCGGTCCCGGTACAGCCAGTAGCGGTACCCGAGGTAGTTGGTGGCGATCGCGATCACGGTCGCGGCGATGTTGGACCGCAGTGAGGCCAGGCCCAGGCCGTTGATGCAGACCCAGAACACGGCGAAGTTGACCACCACGCCGCTCAGGCCGACGATGCCGAACTTCACGACTTCGCCCGTGAGCCCACGCATCTTCTGCATGAGCGGGGGTTTCGAAGCTGCGGTCGTCGCCATACCGGGCTGCCTCCATGTGCCTGCGGACGAAAGGGCGGCCGACCTGGGACGCGGCCACCCTTGTGTCCTGCGTGCACGCACATGATCCGACTGCGTGGACGAGGACCTAGCCGTCCAGGCTACCCGCTTCCATCGAACGGCTCAGCCCTCAGGGACGGGGGTTGACATCTACGCGCGTCCACTACTCACGGCCCGCCCGCGGCTCCACCACCCCCCACCGGCCCGGATATCCTGGCCGGGTGACTTCCCCGGGCAATATGAATTTTCCAGTGGTTGGCATGATCGGCGGCGGGCAGCTGGCCCGCATGGCACACCAGGCGGGTATCCCGCTCGGGGTGAGGTTCAAGCTCCTCGCCGACACGCCGCAGGACTCCGCCGCGCAGGTGGTCTCCGAGGTCGTCCTCGGCGACTACCGCGACCTCGATACCCTGCGCCGCTTCGCGGCCGGGTGTGACGTCATCACCTTCGACCACGAGCACGTCCCCACCGAGCACCTGCGGGCCCTGGAGGCCGACGGCATCGCCGTCCGCCCCGGCCCGGACGCGCTGGTCAACGCCCAGGACAAGGGCGTGATGCGGGCCAAGCTCGACTCCATCGACGTGCCCTGCCCCCGGCACCGGATCGTCGCCGACCCGGCCGACGTCACCGCCTTCGCCGACGAGGGCGCCGGCTACCCGGTCGTGCTGAAGACCGTCCGCGGCGGCTACGACGGCAAGGGCGTCTGGGTCGTGGAGGACGAGAGCGAGGCGCAGGCCCCGTTCCTGGCCGGCGTCCCGGTGCTGGCCGAGGAGAAGGTCGACTTCGTCCGCGAGCTGGCCGCCAACGTGGTCCGCTCGCCCAGCGGCCAGGCCGTCGCCTACCCGGTCGTCGAGAGCGTCCAGGAGAACGGCGTCTGCGCCGAGGTCACCGCCCCCGCGCCGGACCTCGACCCCGCCCTCTCCGACGAGGCCCAGCAGCTCGCCCTGCGGATCGCCGGCGACCTCGGCATCGTCGGTCACCTCGCCGTCGAGCTGTTCCAGACCCGGGACGGCCGCATCCTGGTCAACGAGCTGGCCATGCGCCCGCACAACTCCGGGCACTGGACCCAGGACGGCGCGGTCACCTCGCAGTTCGAGAACCACCTGAGGGCCGTCCTCGACCTCCCGCTCGGCGACCCCCGGCCGCGCGCCAAGTGGACCGTCATGGTCAACGTCCTCGGCGGCGACTACCCGGACATGTACCACGCCTTCCTGCACTGCATGGCCCGCGACCCCGGGCTGCGGATCCACATGTACGGGAAGGACGTGAAGCCCGGCCGCAAGGTCGGCCACGTCAACGTCTTCGGGGACGACCTCGACGACGTCCGCGAGCGCGCCCGCCATGCGGCCGCCTACCTGCGAGGAACGATCACCGAATGACCCCTGTCGTTGGCATCGTGATGGGCTCCGACTCCGACTGGCCGGTCATGGAGGCCGCCGCCCAGGCCCTGGACGAGTTCGAGATCCCCTACGAGGTGGACGTCGTCTCCGCCCACCGGATGCCCCGCGAGATGGTCGCGTACGGCGAGAACGCCCACCGGCGCGGTCTGAAGGCGATCATCGCCGGCGCCGGCGGCGCGGCCCACCTGCCCGGCATGCTGGCCTCCGTCACCCCGCTGCCGGTCATCGGCGTGCCGGTGCCGCTGCGCTACCTGGACGGCATGGACAGCCTGCTGTCCATCGTCCAGATGCCGGCCGGCGTGCCGGTGGCGACCGTCTCGGTGGCCGGAGCGCGCAACGCGGGTCTGCTCGCGGTCCGGATGCTCGCCGCCTTCGACACCGAACTCGCCGAGAAGATGACCGACTTCCAGGCCGAGCTGAACAGCCAGGCCACCGAGAAGGGCAAGAAGCTCCGGGCCAAGGTGGCCGGTTCCACCTCCTTCGGCTTCGGCAAGTAAGACCGCTGGTGGGGTGGGGTAGAACAGCCCGTATGACTTCTCAGACGGACTCCCCCACCCCGCTGGACCGCGCCCGGGCCCTGCTCCGCACCGCCCCCGTGGTGGACGGTCACAACGACCTCCCCTGGGCGATGCGCGAGCAGGCCGGGTACGACCTCGGCGCGCTCGACCTCGCCGCCGACCAGAGCGACCGCCTGCACACCGACCTCGCCCGCCTCGCGGAGGGCGGGGTCGGCGCGCAGTTCTGGTCCGTCTTCGTGCCCGCCTCGCTGGCCGGCGACCACGCGGTCAGCGCCACCCTGGAGCAGGTCGACTTCGTCCACGCCCTGGTCGAGCGCTACCCGGACCGGCTGCGGCTCGCCCGCACCGCCGCGGACATGGAGGCCGCCCGCGCCGAGGGCCGGATCGCCTCGCTGATGGGCGCCGAAGGCGGCCACTCCATCGACTGCTCGCTGGCCACCCTGCGAGCCCTGTACGAGCTCGGCGTGCGATACCTGACGCTCACTCACAACGACAACGTGCCGTGGGCCGACTCCGCGACCGACAAGCCGGTGGCCGGCGGGCTGACCCGCTTCGGCGAGGAGGTCGTCCGGGAGATGAACCGGCTCGGCATGCTGGTCGACCTCTCGCACGTCTCCGCCGACACCATGCGGGACGCCCTGCGGGTCACCGAGGCGCCCGTGGTCTTCTCGCACTCCTCGTCCCGCACGGTCTGCGACCACCCGCGCAACATCCCGGACGACGTGCTCGCCCAGCTGCCCGCCAACGGCGGGGTGGCGATGGCGACCTTCGTCCCGAAGTTCATCCTGCCCGCCGCCATCGAGTGGACCCTGGCCGCCGACGAGAACATGCGCGCCCACGGTTTCCACCCGCTGGACACCACCCCGCCGGCCATGGAGCGCCAGCGCGCCTTCGAGGCCGCCAACCCGCGCCCGATCGCCACCCCGGCCACCGTCGCCGACCACCTCGACCACATGCGCGAGGTGGCCGGCATCGACCACATCGGCATCGGCGGCGACTTCGACGGCACCGCCTTCCTGCCCGACGGACTCGACTCGGTGGCCGGCTACCCCAACCTGGTCGCCGAACTCCTCGGCCGCAACTGGTCGGAGGCGGACCTGGCCAAGCTCACCTGGCACAACGCCGTCCGCGTCCTGCGCGACGCCGAGTCGGTCGCCGCGACCCTGCGGTCGAGCCGCCGCCCGTCCATCGCGACCATCGCCCAGCTGGACGGCTGACGCTCAGCCCAGCCGCGGGATCTCGATGGCCGGGCACCTGTCCATGACCATCGGGACCCCCGCGGCCCGCACCCGCCCGTACGCGGCCTCGTCGACCACACCCAGCTGGAACCAGACCGCCTTCGCCCCGGCCGCCACCGCCTGGTCGGCCACCTCTCCGGCCAGCGCGCTGTTCACGAACACGTCCACCACGTCGACCTCGAACGGGATCTCGGCGAGCGAGGCGTACCCGGGCTCGCCGAGCACCGTCTCCGCCTTCGGATGCACCGGCACGATCCGCTTGCCGTACCGCTGCAACACCCGCGCCACCCCGTACGCGGCCCGCGCGGTGTTGTTGGACAGCCCCACCACCGCCCAGGTGTCACCCGCCCCGGTGAGGATCCCGCGGACCGTCGCATCGTCGCCGTAGCTCGTCATGCCGGTGCCAACGGCGGTCCGCCGAAGGGCATTCCCCGGTCGGGCGTCAGCTCGGGCGGCCGAGGGCGCGGTAGGTCCAGCCGGCGGCGCGCCAGGCTTCGGCGTCGAGGACGTTGCGGCCGTCGAGGAGGCGGCGTTCGGCGACGACGGCGCCGAGTTCGGCCGGGTCCAGCTCGCGGAACTCGGCCCACTCGGTGAGGTGGAGGACGACGTGGGCGCCCTCGGCGGCTTCCAGGGCGGAGCCGGCGTAGGCGAGGGAGGGGAACATCTTGCGGGCGTTGTCCACGGCCTTCGGGTCGTAGACGGTGACCTGGGCGCCCTGGAGCTGGATCTGGGCGGCCACGTTGAGGGCGGGGGAGTCCCGGATGTCGTCCGAGTTGGGCTTGAAGGCGGCGCCGAGGACGGCGACCCGGCGGCCCAGGAAGCCGCCGCCGCACTGCTCGCGGGCCAGCTCGACCATCCGGGAGCGGCGCCGCATGTTGATCGAGTCGACCTCGCGCAGGAAGGTCAGCGCCTGGTCGGCGCCGAGCTCGCCGGCCCGGGCCATGAACGCCCGGATGTCCTTGGGCAGGCAGCCGCCGCCGAAGCCGAGGCCGGAGTTGAGGAACTTGCCGCCGATCCGCTCGTCGTAGGAGAGCGCCTTGCTGAGCTGGGTGACGTCCGCGCCGGCCGCCTCGCAGACCTCGGCCATCGCGTTGATGAAGGAGATCTTGGTGGCCAGGAAGGAGTTGGCGGCGGCCTTGACCAGTTCGGCGGTCGCGAAGTCGGTGACCAGGAACGGCACCCCGGCCGAGATCGGCTCGGCGTACACCTCGCGCAGCAGCCGCTCGGCCCGCTCGCTCTGGGCGCCGACCACGATCCGGTCCGGCCGCAGGGTGTCCTGGACGGCGAAGCCCTCGCGCAGGAACTCCGGGTTCCAGGCGAGTTCGGCGCCCTCGCCGACCGGCGCGAGCGCGACCAGCCGCTCGGCCAGCCGGGCCGCCGAGCCGACCGGGACGGTGGACTTGCCGACCACCAGGGCCGGGCGGGTCAGGTGCGGCGCCAGGTCGTCGATCGCGGTGTCCACGTACGACATGTCGGCGGCGAACTCGCCCTTGCGCTGCGGGGTGTTGACGCAGATGAAGTGCACGTCGCCGAACTCGGCGGCCTCCTTGGCGGAGGTGGTGAAGCGCAGCCGCCCGGTGGAGCCCTCGTGCCCGGCGACGTGCTTGAGCAGCAGCTCGGACAGCCCCGGCTCGTACATCGGGACGCGGCCTGCGGTGAGGGTGGCGATCTTGTCGGGATCGATGTCCAGACCCAGCACCTCGAAGCCGAACTCGGCCATCGCGGCGGCATGCGTGGCGCCGAGGTAGCCGGTGCCGATCACGGAGATGCGGAGGGTCACGGGTTCCCCTTGAGTTGCGGTTCCGACCAGTAGAGGTGCCCCCGATGCTATCCGCCTGGCCCGGTCACGCAGGGATCGCCCGCGTCCGGAGGTCGCTAGGCAGCCGCAGGTCGGAGCCCTAGGATCTCTACTGAACGGTAGTTAACCCCGGATTCGACGTCGATCAGACTTCGGTCACTGGACCACGAGGCAGGCATCATGGCGGGCAGCGCGGCTGACTTCGATCTCTTCCGTATCTCCGAGGAGCACGAGATGCTTCGCGAGGCGGTGCGTTCGCTGGCCGAGGCGAAGATCGCGCCGTTCGCGGCGGAGGT
>NZ_JBVHHW010000060.1:0-14245 GCF_055560875.1 Kitasatospora sp. NPDC023118 | reverse complement strand
CCCGCAAGCCTTCAGCCACATCGGACTCATCAACGCCGCCCAAGCCATTCGCGACGCCGAGCAGCTGCCCCCATAGGAGGTCACCCTGATCCGGCTGGGGGTCAAGGGGCGCAGGTTCAAATCCTGTCGTCCCGACTGTGAAGTCGATTGTGAGAGCGGGTACTTGGGAATCCAGGTACCCGCTCTCGCTCGTTTCCGGAGGGCGCGTGGTCTCACCTCGGACCCCGAGTATGTCGCAAGACCGCCCGCTGCCGTCGCCGGTGGAACTTCAAAAGCGGGCGGACACCGCGGTCACGGACTCACCGCCACGCCGTAGGGGCTGGTGCCGACCGTTACGGTTGCGGCGACCTTGAGGCTCTTGGGGTCGATGACCGCAAGGGTGCCCGCTCCCTGGTTCGTGACGTAGACCGCGCCTGAGGTGACCGCCAGGTTGAACGGGTCGGTGCCCGGAGGGCCCAGGGCAACGGTCGCCGAGACGCGGTGGCTACGGGTGTCGATCACGGATACCGTGCCCGGGCCGAGATCAGCGGCATAGGCCCTTGAACCGTCAGGTGCCAGCGCTACGTCGAAGGGGCCTTCGCCGACCGGGACCGTGGCGGTGACCGCCTGCGCGCGGGTTCCCACGACGGAGACGGTTGCTGCCGCCTCGTTGGCCACGTAGGCCGATTCGCCGTCCGGGGTGACGGCGACGCTCACCGGGGAGGGGCCGGCGGTCAGGTTCCGGACGACGCGCTGCGTACGCGTGTCGAGGACTGACACAGTGTGCGATCCGGTGTTGGCGATGTAGGCCGTGGCACCGTCGCGACTGATGGCGATGCTCACCGGGGAGACGCCGACCGGGACCGTCGCGGTCACCTGGTTGCTTCGGGTGTCGAGCACCGAGACACTGTCCGAACCGCCGTTGGCAACGTAGAGGTAGGTGCCGTCAGGGCTCAGGCGGACGCCGGTGGGGTTGTGCCCGACCGGCACGGTGGTGGCGATCTTGTTGGTGCGGGTGTCGAGCACCGAGACCATGGCCGATCCGTTGTCGGCGATGTACGCGTACGTGCCATCGGGGGTGATCGCGATGCCTTCAGGCGCGTTGCCGGCTGGGACGGTCGCGACGACCTTGTTGGTACCGGCGTCGATCACCGAGACCGTGTTGTCGAGCTGATTGGTCACGTACACGTGGCCTCCGACGCCCGCGAGCGGGGCGGCGGAGCGTGACGGCGACGACGCCGGGATGAGCCACGCGGCGAGGAGGCCGCAGGCCAGCAGCAGCCCGATGCCGGCTCCCAGCACCGGCCCGACCGCCCTCCCGCTCAGGCCGCGGTCGGTGTGGGTTCGGAAACGCATCTCGCCTCCTGGGTACTTCGTGGAACTTCGGTTCGCGACCCGGCCCCTCTCCCGTACGACCGGTCCGGAAGCGGCAGTCAGGTCAACAGCGCGCGGGCGAAGTAGTCCTGGCTGTCGCGCACTCCTGGAAGGGCGAAGAAGTAGCCTCCGCCGCGCGGACTGATGTACGGCACGAGCGCCTCGGCTTCCAGCCGGGTCTGCATGGTGATGTAGGTGTCGAGTTCGCGCTGGAAGCAGCAGAACAGGTGTCCGAGGTCCGGCTGGCCGTTCACTCCGGGACTGCGCTCGTAGTCGTAGCTGCGACGCAGGATGGAGCTGGTCGATGCGGTCTCCGGAGTCTGCGGGTTGGCGAGCCGGACATGGCAGTTCAGCGGGGTGATCAGTCCCTGCGGGTCGTTGGTGTAGATGGGGTCGAACGTGTCCGGCGCGTCGTCCGAGAGGGCGTACAGAGGAGCGCCGCTGATCTTTCGGCGGCCGAAGATCCGCTCCTGTTGGGAGATCGGCACCTTCTGCCATGCATCAAGGAAGAAATGGACGATGCGCAGCACCTGGTACGTCCCGCCTGCCGTCCATGCCGGCTCGTCGGTGTTGGGCTGCACCCAGACCACCTTGTCCAGCTGGGCCGTATTGGTGGTGTCGGGGTTGGTGATGCCGTCCTTGAACCCGAACCAGTCACGCGGAATCCCGGTCGGGCGAGGCGGATTGCGCTGGCAGTGGAAGGTCCATCGCTGCTTCAGCATGCCCTCGGTGTGGGACAGGATGTCGAGCATCGTGTGCACGGTGCTGTCGCGGTGACCGGCACACACCTGTAGCAACAGGTCGCCGTGGCACAGTTCGGGATCCAGGTCGTCGTGGAGGAACGGCGCCATTGTCTTGAGCTGGACGGGCTTGCGCGCCTGCAGTTCGTAGCGCGTGTCGAACAAGCTCGCGCCGACGGCAACGGTGATGGTGAGATCGTCCTGCACGACTCCGGGGCCGAGGATCCCGTTGTCCGCGGGCGGAGCGTCCGGGGACGCATTCGGATCCGTGCGCCCCGAGGTCAGCAATCGGGCCCGGGAAGTCAACGTGCGGAACAGGTCGATGAGTTCTGCGCGGTTCTTGGCTGTCACGTCGAAGGAGGCGAACTCTCCGACGCTCTGGGGCGGGGTGGCGATGCCTGCCTGGTGGTAGCCGTGAAACGGAATCAGGCTCCCGGTCGTCGGGTCGCCGTCGCCCGCTCCTTCCTGGGCGATGGCTTCCTGGTTGTTCAGCAGGCTCCCGGCCGCCGCCCCGACAAGGCCGGCGACTGCGCCCTGAAGCATCGACCGTCGCGCGAGGAGATGCGCGGGGCATCCTCCGCCATGCCACCCGTCTGCCATGGCTGAGGCTCTCTCGTCACCCATGTTGTCCCTCTCGGATCGAGCACGGTGGTGTGCACCTGCGGCCTGGGCCGATGCCCCGCCTGACCGGCCCGGCGGTGATGACCGGTCGGGGTCGCCTTCGTCGGAATTCCGGACTGTGACCGGCCGCATCCTGGATGTTCGGAGAGCGTTTTCGTGGGACTCGTCTGGGACACCGGGGGTTACTGGCAGTGGCATACGACCACGGTCGATGCTCACCCGCATCCCGGGCGTGCCGTTCGGGTGCGGGCAGGGGATGCCAAGGCCCGCAGGGCGCCGGCGAAGCTTTCAAGCCCTGATCCTGGTCCGGATCTCACTCGAACAGACGGCCCTGGACGGCAACCACTCGTCGGGCCGACCAGACTCTTCGCGGGCTCTGCCATCGGCTGTCCGCTTCCGTTCGGGACCGGTCCGCTGCCCGCTCGGGGGTCCGGGCGCGGACCGGTCCCCCTGTGGTCGGCGTCGACGCGGCGGAGCCTGCGGGGTTGGTCCGCAGGTGCGGTCAGGGGAAGGTGTCCCCCTGCCAGTCCCAGCGACGCGGATCCGCGGGGCGCGGTTCGTAGTGGGCACGGCCGCCAGCTCCGTACGCGCCGATCTCGGTGATACAGCCGCAGTCCAGTTCGGCCCGCCAGCGGTACCACCGGTCAGTGTCGGGGGCGAAGAACGGCCACAGGGCACTGCGGATTTGACTGCGGAGCTCGGCGTTCAGTTTCTCGTACTCACGTAGGGCATCCGTTCGCCGCCTCGCCCTGCCCGGGAGCCGCCGCTCCACCGCCAATGTCCGCTCCACCGCAGCGGAGTACACCACGTCAAGATCCTCTTGCCGAGCAATGTGCCGTTGCCCAAGCTAGGGGCTGTCTCCTTGATCGTGCCGGGTGGGCGGCCGGGCCGGAGCAGTCCGGCGGCCCTGGGCGGGGGTGTGTCGGTGTGGTGCGGCAGGATCACCTGCATGACGGATGGAATCGCCTGGCTCGCGGAGCCGCAGAGCATCGCCTTCGGCGGCTACAGCGTGACGCTGGCCCGGGGACTCGGGATCGAGGCGCTGGCGGTGCGGATCGCGGCCTCGGCCCAGTGGTCGGAGCGGACGGTGGAGCCAGTCGGGGAGCTCACCGGGGACGGGCTGGTCGAGGCGTTGGATTCGGAGTACGGGGACGCCTTGGACGGGATCGGGCTGCGGCTGGGGGTGAACGGCGGGTGGACCTTCGCGGTGGCGTACGGGGGCTGGTTCGGGGAATTCCGGGACGATCCGGCGATCTCCGAGGGCGGGGCCGAGGTCTTCCTGGTGGAGTACGAGGAGGAGAACGGCAAGCCGGTGCCGCCGACCTTCCACTACCACCGGGACGGCCGGACGGTCTGCTCGTTCAATCTGCACCTGGACGGCTCCTGGGGCAACGGCCAGGTCGTCGGAGACCCCGATGTCGCGGGTACGGTGAAGGAGTTGCTGAGCGCAGAAGGCCTGCCGGACGAGGAGCGTGCGGACCGCGAGGTGCACCGGACCACCCTGGGGGTGCTGGAGCGGCACTTCGGTCTGACACTCCCCAGGGCCCTGGTGCTGGAGGCCCCGCTGCCGGCCGTCCTGCTCGCCGACTAGAACGTGACTCTTTGATGGGATGAGCTGTTGATCGGATGTGTCTGTCCGATTGGTAATCAGTGATGCGATGTGGGACCGGATCGAGCCCGTGATGCCGGCCGATCCGGTCCGCGGGCGGCGACACTCCAGGGGACACCATCCCCTGCGACGCCCCGACCACCGCGCCCGAGGTGCACCGGAACACGGCCCAGCGCGCGCGGTCCACGCCGCGGGCCACCTCCTCCAGACCACTGCCGGGACACAGACACACGCGGTCAGCCGCGGCCCGCACCCACGCCACGTTGTACCGGTCCACGCCCTTCCCCAGCAGCAGGATCAGCTCCTCACACCGCATCAAGCCCGCACCTGCCGCAGCCCCACCGGCACAACGGCGAGCATCGGTCGGACCGGAAGCGGCTTCGCCCGCACGAACTCGCGTACGCGCCGCTGCTACTCGGCCGGCGAAGGAGCCGGGATGTAGGTCGTGAGCAGCACCGCCTCACCCAGAGCCCGACAAGCCACCTGGTTTCCCCAACCCCAGCAGCCCCTCGCCAGCATTTGACATGAGCAAGATGGAAACGAGGTCGCCCCCTCGCCTGAGGATTCTCAAGCAATCTGCCAAACGTCTCAATCAACTTGCAACATCACCAACGCACTTCAATGAGCTGCATCGATACACACCCACTCGGCAGCCACACCGTGATCGACTCCCGAATCGGCGTCTCAGTCAATCTGCAAAACCACAGCTCACAGCTTCAGCGATGTTGCATGTGTTTTGAGACTGCACAGCTGAAACAGGTAGAGGATGCGCTCGGTGATCGTCATGATCTCTACATGGAGCAAGTCGTCGATCTTGATCACGCGGCTGTCGAAGTCGCCGAGCGCAGGCCGGATTGGGAGCGCCGGGGGCTGGTAGTCGGGCACGTGACCTGGCGGGACAAGGCCTCGCCGTGGCCACAGCGCCTTGAAACAGACCGATCTTCGGCGACCGAACCCGACTCGATCCGCATCCTCATCACAGGCCCCGGCGACGCACAGCTCTCGGTCGTCCTGTTCCGTGGCGGCTGGGCCGACATCGACTTCATCGCGACCATCGACGACGCAGGAGCGCTCCCAGCTCCTGACATCGATTCAGCCCAAGCCTTCGGTGATCTTCTCGATCGCTGTGTGGCCCGGGTCTTCGGGTCGCAGGGCTCCGGGAGACAGAACACTCCGTAGAAGGATCTGGGCCTCCTCAGCTCTCGATGCACGGTCACAAGCCGCGCCCCGAGGCCGGTGATAACGATCGGCGTCGGCTCTTCACCGCGATACAGCGGGACACTTCACCACGCACCCGGCTCCCCCGGTTCACCATCCCTGGCTGACCGCAGCCGTGACCAGGGACAAGAACCCCGACCACTCTCGGTGAACAGCCACGCCGAGCCACTGAAAACCAAACGCCGATCATCACCACGGGTCGTTGGTCGGCGGGCCGTGCTTGTCGGCCTTCTTGAGGTCGCGGGGGCTGGGCGGGGCCAAGACGATCGGGCGGCCGCGCTCGCGGCGACGCTGGGCTTCGCAGGCCGGGCACTCCAGTTGGTCCGGGTCGGCCCGGCGGTAGCGCTCGTCGTCGGAGTCGTGGGCGCCGCCAAGCGGGCCGTGGCACCGACGGGGCGGCGGAAGTGGCCCAGGCCGGGGGCGAGCAGCGAGGCCAGGCCAACGGCCGGGCGCCCTGAAGGGTGTCTTTACTGTCGTAGAGCGGCTGATCAGGGCTTTTGCGCGCCTGCGCGTCCCGGGCATGATCCCGGCTCGTGGGTCTACGACTGCTGTACTTGATCTTCTGCCGACTGCTGGGCTGGCTCGTCCTGCTGGGCCGCTCCTCCGCCGCGAACAAGGCCGAGATTCTCGCCCTACGCCATGAGGTGGCCATACTCCGCCGCCAGGTGGAGAGACCGCGGATGTCCTGGGTGGACCGCGCCGTACTCTCCGCTCTCACGCGCCATCTGCCGCCCGCCTTGCGCCGGAACCGGCTGGTCACCCCGGGCACTCTGCTGGCCTGGCACCGATGCCTGGTCCGCTGGAAATGGCGCCAACCGCCCGCCAAGCTTGGCCGACCGCCGCTGCCCGACGAGATCGCCGCTCTCATCCAACGCCTCGCCAAAGAGAATCCGAGCTGGGGCTACGTCAGGATCCAGGGTGAGTTGCGGCGACTCGGTCACCGGGTCGCCGCCGCCACCATCCGCCGGATCCTGCGCCGCTCCGGCTTGCCGCCCGCACCGCGGCGCGCCTCCCGGCAGACCTGGCGCACCTTCCTCCACACGCAGGCCCACACGCTCCTGGCCTGCGACTTCATGCACATCGACACCGTCTTCCTCAAACGCCTGTACGTCTTCTTCGTCATGGAGGTCAAGACCCGGCGCGTCCACGTCCTCGGCGTCACCGCCCATCCGAGCGGCGAGTGGGTGGCTCAGCTCGCCCGGAATCTGCTGATGGACCTGGGAGACAGAGCCGGGGCCTTGCGGTTCCTCATCCGGGACCGCGATTCCAAGTTCACGGCCGCCTTCGACGCCATCTTCGCCGGCAACAACACCGAGGTCATCCCGACGCCGCCGCAGAGCCCGCGCTCGAACGCCTTCGCGGAGCAGTGGATACGCACAGTGCGCGCCGAATGCACCGACCGCCTCCTCATCACCGGCGAACGGCACCTGCGCGCCGTCCTCGCCGAGTACACCGAGCACTACAACACCGGCCGCGCCCACCGCAACCTCGATCTCCGCGCCCCGGACGACAGCCCGAACGTCATCCCGCTGCCCACCGCGGTTATTCGGCGCCGTCGAGTACTCGGCGGACTCCTCAACGAGTACCACGGCGCCCCGATCCAGCCTCCTCGCAGCCCGCAGGAACCCCCCAGTTCAGCGGCCTGATCAGAGTTTTGACACCCTTCAGGACGGTCCGAGGCGGGCGGAGGGCTGCCTTGCGGCGGCGCGAGCGTGATCTTCTGGTTTGGGTCAGCGGGGAGGCTGGAAGTGGCGGATCGTGCTCGCTTGTGAATCCGCCAGCCAGAAACCGCCGTTCGGATCGGCGGCGATGCTGTCCAGGACCTGGGCGTCGGACACGGGCCAGGCGGTGAGGCTGCCCGCCGGGGTGAGTCGCCCGACGCCGGTTTCGGTGGTGAACCAGAGCGCGCCCTGGGGGTCGGAGATGAGGGACCTCGGGTGTTTGGAGTTCGTGACGGCGAAGTGCGTGATGACCCCAGCGGCGGTGATGCGTCCGATCCCGTTCACTTCCGTGAACCAGAGCGCGCCGTCGGGGCCGGTAACGATGGTCCACGGGTAGGAACCCGGAGGTAGCGGCCAACTGGTGTACGCGCCTTGGGGCGTCACGTGTCCGATGCCGTCGGCGTTGTGCTGGTCGTCGTGCTCGCAGAACCACACGGCGCCGTCGGGCCCCGAGGTCATGCCGCTGGGCGTCCAGCCGTCGGGCAGTACGGCGACGGTGGAGGGGCCACGTGATGGGTCGATCCGTCGGATGAGCGCGGGCGAGCCGTTCTCGTCGTACCAGATCGCGCCGTCGGGGCCGACGGTGATCGCTTCGGGAAAGCCGAGGCCTCCCTCGTCCTCCATCCAGCCATTCGTCCGTCCGGACGCGTCGATCCGCTTGAGCTGATCGGTGCCGGCGTACCAGATCGTGTCGTCCGGGGCTTGGAGTATGCCCTTGGGTTCGCTGTTGCCAGGGATGCGGTACTGGGTGACCTGTCGCGCGGGGTTGATCCGTGCGATGGCACTGATCCGCTGTTCGGTGACCCAGAGCGATCCGTCCCTGGCAACGGTCATGGCGCGGGGGTATGCGTTCCCGGGAAGCAAGATCGTGTCACCTGTGGTGCTCGTGTCCGCCGAGGTCGGGGACGGGCCCTGGTCGCTGGTGTCCTGGCAGCCGGCCAGCGCGAGAGCGGTGGCAAAGGCAATCGAGACGGCGGCCAGCCGTTGTCGGACGGTTATCGTGCGCATCGCAGGTCCGATGGGGCTTGGGTGCCCAGGTACTGGGTCCAGATGTCGGGTGTGAGGTTCCTGCCGGCGGCTTCGCAGGCGGCGCGCACCCATGCGTTCGGGTCGAGTTTCCACGTGATCAGGGTGCCCACCTCGCCGGTGGCGTCCCCGCCGGACTCGGTGGCGGTGACCAGTTTGGTGCTGTCCGCGGAGAAAGCCAGGCCGGTGGAGACGGCCTTGCTGCCGTGGGGGAGATTCAGCGTTCCAAAGGTCTGGCCGGACTGAAGGTCGATCAGCCGGACGGTGTCGTCTAGTGGTTTCTCGGCGAGGAGGTTTCCGCCGACGACTGGGCCGACGCTCGTGTCAGGTGTTCCTTGAAGTGTGCTGAGTAGCCGGTCTCCCGCGGACGTCCAGACCTCCAGGGGGCCGTTGCGTCGTTGGATGAGCAGGTGGTCCGCCGCAAAGGCGACGCCCACGGCGCCGCTTCCGGAGATGACCCGGGAACGGCCGGTCGCGGTGTCGGTGACGACGATCTTCTCTGTCGGGTGGTCCAGCGAACCGGAGTCGATCACGGCCGCGTGGCCGGCCTTCGCATCGATCGCCGCCCACCCGGGGGATCGCTGTCCCGAACCCTCTGCGGTGGGGGCCATGTCACGGGGGCCGTCCAACTGGCGCAGTACCTTTCCGGTCGTCGCGTCCCGGAAGCGGATCGTGCCGGAGTTGTCGACCTGGGCCACTTGCCGCCCATCCGGCAGGAACTGCAGCAGTGCGGCGGCATCGGGGAGTTGGAGCGGGCTCGGCACCGGCTGCCACACGCCGGTGATCCGGAATCCGTCGGCCGCCGACACGATCTGTGCGCTGCCGTCCTGTGGCGAGACGACGATGAGCCCGCTGCCATCGTTCTGCCACAGGGCTGCTGCATAACCCTGACCGCCCAGGCGCCCGCCCTCCACCGCGAGGGTCTTCCAGCCGGCGCCGGGCGCCTCCAGTTTCTCGACGTCCAGGCTCACCCCATTGCCGTCGATGACCGCGGCCGAGTGCCCGTCCGGAGACAGGAAGACTCCTGGTCCCCGGCAGCCATTGCAGGAGAGGGGAACGGTCGCACCTGCTTGCGTAGCGATCCGAGAGTACTGCGCGAGGTCCCACAGACTCAGCATGTCGCCGGAAGCCGAGATCATCCGGGTACCGTCCCCGCCGAGGAAGGCAAGGGCACCGCGAGTGACGGTCCCCGCGCCCGGGAGGGTGAGGGGTGCGGGTGACGTCTGGTCCGGCGCGGTCGTGCGGGCCACGTAGATGCTGCTGCCGACAGCCTCGGCGGCCCATGAGCCGTCGCGGCTCAGTGCCAGTGCTGTAGCCGGATGTCCGGCTTGGGTCTGCGCTTGCAGGGACGGCTGATCGATCTTGGGCGTGCCGTCGGAAGCCCATATCGGTAGTGTCGTGGCGCCGTTGGTGTAGCTGAAGTGGCTGCCGTCCGGGGCGAGTGCGGATGCCTGGTTGTGGACGCCGAAGCCGACCGTGCTGCCGGCGACCCGGGCGAGTTGAGGGAGGGAGATTCGTTCCCAGCCGCCGTAGCCGCTCTCGAAGGCCACCACGTGCGTATCGTCGGAGAACGCGGTGGCAGATGGATCGGCGTGCAGGTCGAGAGCGAATTGACCGGTGCTTCCGGTGGCCCGGTCCAGGACGCACAGCGTGCGTGACGTGTCGAACTGATCGGTCGTCGTCGTGACGGCGACGAAGCGCCCCGATGGGGAGACTGCCACCGTGGTGGGCCGTTGCCCGGACGGTATCTGCGGTGCCGCGACCGGTTGTGCGGCTGCCCAGACCTGTACCGTGCCCCGGTCGATCGCGGCGACCGTGCTGCCGTCGGCGTCGGCTGCGACGGCGGTGACGGGCCCGGGCAGTCTGCCGAGCTGGCGAGCCGGGCCGGCCGTCGTCCCAGTGAGCGTCCACTGCTCCACCTCGCCCTGCTGCGTTCCGGCGAGTGCGATTCGCCCGTCCGCTGAGCTCGACAGCGCCGAGACGGCCCCACTCGCTTGCACGCTGCCGGCCAGGTGCGGACTGGCGGTGACCGCCTGGAAGAGGGCCGTGCGGGTCAGCTGATCGGGATGCTCCCGGTACGCCTGCGCCGCGAACAACGCGGCCAAGCCGGTATCACTGGCGAGCAGGCTCTGGGACACGTCGACAAGCCTATGGGCCGTCGTCAACCTGGCCATTTCCACGGCATCCTGGTGCGTCACCACAGCAGCCCCGGCACCGCTCGCGGCAACCAAGGACAGGGCGACCGCCAGGCGACCAGTGCGGAACCGCCTGGCGTGACGGTCGGCCTGTCGCAGCGTCGCGGCGAACCTCACGTCCCCGGGTTCGGGTGCCTTGGCGGCGTCGAGCCGGTTCGCCTCGGGCGCGACGAGCCGCAGGCCCCTGCGGCGTGCAGCCAGCAGCTTGGAGTCCATATCGCTGACCTTGAGGAGACGTTCACCTCCGTCGAGTGCACCGGTGACCGCCGTCCGGGGCCGCAGGCCGTAGAAGACCCCGCGCAGCCGGGCGCTGCCGGGCCGCCCGGACGGCGGGTGGCGCAGCAGTTCGCGCAAGCCAAGAGCGAAGGCCGCGCCGAGCGAAGGGCCCTCGATCTGTGCCGGAGCCGCAGGTTCGTCGGACAGGACGACGCGCCACAGCACGCAGCGCCCCTCGCGGCGCGGGCCAGCGAGCCGCCAGGCGTGACCCAGTGCGGCGGCGAACTGTCCGTTCGGGCTCCGCACGCCGGCCATCGCGCGCGGGTCGGGGTACAGCCCCGCTGGCCCTGGAGAGAACTCGCGCAGCTCCAGGACCCCGGTGGCCCCTTCCGCCAAGGCCGTCCGTCCGTCCAGTCCGGCCGACCGGCCGAAGACCACCGGCACACGGACGGCAGGCCGCCTGCGCGGCTCAAGGCCCGCCATCATGAGCGCGGCGATCACAAGAACGCTCTCGGCACCAGGGCGCGTCGCGCTCGAACCGGCCGAGGCGCGCAGGTGCCGATTCCTCTCGAGAACAGCGCTGAGCCCACTGGCGAGGCGCGGGGAGAGGTCGGCGAGTCCCTTGCCAGAAGGCTGCGCGGGCCCGGAAACGGCGTCGGCGCACAACAGCCCGCTCTGCTCCCATACCTCCGTCAGCCGCAGCAGGACGGCGTCATGGTCCTCGATCCCACCCGCCGGCGCGGCGAGCGCCCGGGCCAGGAAGAGGGCGTGATCGGCCGGCGCGACCGATGCGGTGTCCTGGTCCGGTGCCGTCGCGTCGAGCCAAGCGCGCAGTTCCTCGCAGCGCCGACTTGACAGCCAGGCGGGGTCGACGCGGGCCGCTTCACTGCAGCAGCTCCACCACAGCGGCGGCTCGCCCAGCAACTCGCGGACGGCAGCCTGCGGGCTTGTGGCGCGTTCCAGCACGTTATCGAGCGCCGCCCGAGCCGCGAGGGGGCCGGGCCGGGTGCCCGACCGGCGCCAGGGCCTCCGGCGAGCCTCGGGACGTTCCGGACGCGTCCCGTTCCCGGGGCTCTTGGCGCGCTCGCGCTCCTCTGACGCCGTCACTGGAGTTCTCCGTCGATCACGGCACGCAGGCCCTCGTCTGTGACCCGCTCCCGCACCTGACGCCAGGCATCGCGGGTCGCCTCGTTGAGCGAAGCACGGACCGATGCAGCGACCGTCGCGGCGTCCCATGCGCTGTCTGAACTCACCGGAGTGATAACGGAGGCCGTCCACGCCGCCCCGGCGGTGAAGTCCGGGAGTTGAACATACGAGGCCGGAGGACCGAACTGCCCCCGCACCACCGGCACGAGCAGCAGCCGCTCGGTTCCGTCCGCCCCGGCATACCCGACCGCCGTCACCACCGGCCCCGTGGCGTCCGCGCGGTGCAGCACCAGCTCCAGGCTGTACCCGGGCGGGGTGGTCCCATGGCCGCGTACCAGGAACCTCACGCTGCCGTCCGGGGAAGACGCCTCGAGCAGCACCGCGTCGCCGCCCGCGGCGGTCAGACCGCCTGCCTGCACAAGCCGAGGCAGCGGGAACCGTCCCGGGGCGAGCAGGCCGGTCCCGGGCTGGTTCCGGGAGGGCTCGTCCCGGGCGGGCAGGTGCTGGACGAAGGACGGTGCCGTGTGGGTGAGCAGGGCACCGATGCGCATGGGGGGCAGGTCCAAGCCGATGAACGAGGCCCAAAGCCGTTGCCACAGGGTGTATCCGGCCCGCCCGCGTCCCGTCGTCGGCGGGAGGAGAGGCGTCCGACGGCCGGTGAACGACCGCCAGGAGCGCTGGACGACCGAGCCGGCGCTCATGACGCCTCCTCCTCACGGGCTGGGGAAAGCTCATGGAGATCCCGCGGCTTGGGCGCCCCCGGCTCTGCTGCGCTGGGCCCGCGGAGGGCCTCAGCCGGTGTGGTCGCCCGGCCGACCTGGGCGAGCAGCGCGGGCGCCGAGGCTCCTACGGTCACCGCCGCGTACACGCCGGTGACCTCAGCGTGGAGTAGCCATCCGGCCGCACCCCCCAGCGCCACACGCAAGAGCGCGGCGAGCGAGTCCGCGAGAGGATCGACAAACATGCCGAGCCGGGGAAGCGACGCATCGGTGGCCCTCGCCGCGTGTCGCGCCTGCTGCCATGCGTGCAGGCGCCCGAAGGTGACGACCGTCTCAGCGATCAGTCCACCGCCCGCACCACACGCCGCTGCCTCGATCCACGTCAGCATCAACCCACCCCAGCCGGCAGCTCGCATTCAGATAGCCTGACGGCGTATCAGAGTACGTCATCGTCGCACTCGCTCCGAAGGTTAACCATCCCACGGGACAAGACCGTTGGCAGTGCATGACGGCCGAGCTTTGATGCCGCCCACTACAAGGCCGCACTCCAGCGGTGTCGAACTGTCGGGGGCACCGGATTCCCGGAAACCCGCCCCTGGGAAGGGATCTCCGCCATAGGTTCGTCCCACGCGATCGGGTCACCATGGATGGCGATGGAACGTGGCTTCGGCGTTATCTGGCGGGTCTCCAGCGAGACCGGCACTGTTCTCGTCGCCGGAGGCATACTGCCCGACCGCGACGAGCGCCTGGTGAAGCTCCCCGCACCGACTCCGGCGGGGGCACCCACAGGTTTCTGAACTGGCTCACCGCGCGCGGGCGCTGGCTGTCGTATTTGGTGGGGATGACCATCACCGATGCGAGCCACCAGGCCGTGCTACTGGTCCCGACCTCGGCTTGGACCCCGGCCACCGAGCCCGGCGGCGAGATCCGCGACGGCGCCTGGGTCGCCGAACTCGCCGGCAACGTCCTGAAGGGCTGGCCCAGGGGGATGCGGCTGATCGTCCGCAAGGAACGGTCGCACCCCGGCGCCCAGTTGCGCTTCACCGACGCCGACGGCATGCGGCTGACCTGCTTCGCCACCAACACCACCCACGCCCCGATCGCCGCCCTGGAGCTGCGGCACCGCCAACGGGCCCGCGCCGAGGACCGCATCCGCGCCACCCGCGACACCGGCCTGCGCAACCTTCCCCTCCACGAGGCCGCACAGAACCTGGTCTGGCTGGAGATCGTCCAGCTCGCATTCGACCTGCTCGCCTGGATGCCCATGCTCGCCCTGACCGGACCCGCCCGGCGCTGGGAGCCCAAACGCCTGCGACTGCGGCTGTTCTCCGCCGCCGCCCAGCTCGTCACCACCGGCCGCCGCCGCTACCTCCGCCTCACCCGCCACTGGCCCTGGACCGACGTGATCACCAGCGCCTTCGACCGCCTGCGAGCCCTGCCGAAACCCGGCTGACCAGCGACAACACCCCATCCTGACGAGCACCCGATCACTTCCGGAGCCGTGGAACCCGGCGCCCACCCGGCGCGTCAGCCGGGCCACCAGCCTGCTCACATCACCTGAACAAGCCGAAACGGCCCGCCGGATGACTTGAGTTCTAGCGGTCCTCGCAACACCCCAGCTCAGGGGATGCGATGGACTTCGAGATTCGCGACCGCTCGGTCAACCAGGGGGCACGTGCCC
>NZ_JBVHHW010000059.1:0-16692 GCF_055560875.1 Kitasatospora sp. NPDC023118 | reverse complement strand
AGCACCTTTTCGATCATGATCGACTGGGGCCACAAGTCATGCCGGGCCCGGAGGCCGGGAGCCCCGTTGCGGGGCCGTGAAAAAGGTAACGGGGCTTCATGCGGACCGGGACTTCGAGCCGGCCGGAGGCTTCGGACCGGGCCCCGGACGCACTCGTGGGCGGTGCCGACGGCGGCACCGCCCACGAGGCCGGTTTCGCGGCGACCCTTTCCGCTTGGCCGGTCAAAGCGCTCTGTCCGATCCGCACCCGGACGGAAGCCCGCCCGGGAACCGCTTCGAGCCCCTCCGCGGATGCTCAGCTCACCCGCGGTCGTCCACCTCCGGCGCCCCCGCCGTCGGTGGTGCGCGGGGCGGTCAGCGGTAGATCGGGGCGAAGATGACGTTGACGTTCTTGTTGCCCTGGCCGGCCAGGATGCTGCCCGCGTTGTCCTTCGACGCGAGGGTGTTGTCCTGGTTCGAGGCACCGGAGCCGGTGGCTGTCTGCTGGGTGGAGACGTAGTTGCCGTCGACCCCGCCGAACACGTTCCCGGTCCCGGTGTTGGACACCACGCCGGCGTTGGAGCCGCCCGCGGCACCCGCGCCGTTGTCGGCGGCCGCGGCGCCGGCACCCGGCAGCAGCAGGCCGGCCGCCAGCGGGGCGGCTAGTAGGAACCCGGACACCCGGCGGGTGTTGATGCGAGCCATGTGAGTCTCCAAGAAGCCGTCAATCGTGCAATGTCGAGCATGGGGTGCGGGAGTTCGTCGGCCAGACGAACACCTGCTGGCTGCGACGCCGGTAGACAGACTTCCGCAACAAATCGACAAAGCACTAGCCGACAGGGCAGTTTTCGCCCGTTAGCGTGATATCCACCCGGGCCGCGCATAACGGCGGCGAATCCGAACAGCGCACCGACACACCATCGCCCACCTGGGATTTCGCCCGGACTGCGGCCGGACTGCGGCCGGTCGACGGACTTCGGGAAACGGCGCTTCGATGCCACGCGAACCACCGGGCGCACCGCCCCGGCGCAGTCCGCCCGTGAACGCGCCCCCCAAAAAAGTTCAACCACCCTTTCATGTCGACTTTTCGCCCATTCGTAGACCATCTGAAAGTCGTATTGAAAATTCGAGCGGAAGGGGCTGGGCCGGTGCGAACCGAAGGGTGTGGAAAATCAGACCATCTTGCCCGGGTTGAGGATCCCCAACGGGTCGAAGACGGCCTTGAGCTGCCGCTGCAGGTCCAGCGCTACCGGCCCCAGCTCGCGGGCCAGCCAGTCCCGCTTGAGCAGCCCCACCCCGTGCTCCCCGGTGATCGTGCCACCCAGCTCCAGTCCGAGCGCCATGATCTCGTCGAAGGAGCGCTGGGCCCGTACCGCCTGCTCCTCGTCCGAGTCGTCGAAGATCACGATCGGATGGGTGTTGCCGTCCCCGGCGTGGCTGACCACCCCGATGGTCAGCGCGTGCCGCTCGGCGATCGCCGCGACGCCGTTCAGCATCTCGGCCAGCCGGGAGCGCGGCACCGCCACGTCGTCGATCATCGTGGTGCCCAGCCGGTCCATCGCGGGCAGCGCCAGCCGCCGGGCCGCCAGCAGCAGGTCGGACTCCGCCTGGTCCTCGGCCGGCACCACCTCGGTCGCCCCGGCCTCCCGGCACAGCTCGGCGACCCGCGCCGACTCGGCCTCCCGGTCCGGCCCGTCGAAGGCCACCAGCAGCAGCGCCTGGGTCGACTCCGGCAGACCCATCCGCCCCAGCTCGTTGACGGCCCGCACCGAGACCGCGTCCATCAGCTCCATCAGTGACGGCGTCAGCCCGCGCGCCATCACCTCGCAGACCGCCGCACCGGCCGCGTCCGCGCTCGGGAACTCCGCCGCCAGCGCCAGCTGCGGGGCCGGTACGGGCCGCAGCGCCAGCACCGCCCGGACCACCACCCCGAGCGTCCCCTCCGAACCGACCAGCAGCCGGGTCAGGTCGTACCCGGCCACCCCCTTGGCCGTCCGGCGCCCGGTGGACAGCAGCCGCCCGTCCGCCAGCACCACGTCCAGCCCGAGCACGTACTCGCTGGTGACCCCGTACTTCACGCAGCAGAGCCCGCCCGCGCCGGTGCCGATGTTGCCGCCGATCGTGCAGGACTCCCAGCTGGACGGGTCCGGCGGGTAGTACATCCCCGATTCCTCGACGGCCCTGGACAGTTCGGCGTTCACCACACCGGGCTCCACGACCGCGATCCGGTTCACCGGGTCGATCTCCAGGATCCGGTTCAGCTTCACCAGGGACAGCACGATGCAGCCGTCCACCGCGTTCGCCGCCCCCGACAGCCCGGTCCGCGCCCCCTGCGGCACCACCGGCACCCGCAGCTCGGTGGCGGTGCGCAGCACGTGCTGCACCTGCTCCACCGTCTCCGGGAACACCACCACCGCAGGCGCACCTGCGGCGCAGAACCCGGCCATGTCACGGCTGTAGGCGGCGGTCACGTCCGGATCCACCACGACGGCCTCCGCCGGGAGGCCCCGCGCCAGTCGGTCCGTCAGATCACTCATCGCCGCCTCCACTCGCCGCCCGACCGCCCCCACCTCCGCACTCTGCCCGGCGGGGAGGGGGCGGGCAAGTGGGCCTCGGGGGTGCCGGGCGCCTCCGGACCGGACCGAACACGTCCCCGGGTCACACCCGACGGAAGGTCCGGGCAACCAGAGCCACCAAGCCCGCCGCCCCCGAGGCGACGGCACACAGGAGCATGGCCACGGCCGCACCCCCACTGTCGGCGAGCAGGCCGAGCAGTCCGTTGGACAGCACCAGCGCGACGCTCTGCACCAGCGTCAACAGCGCCTGCACCCGGGAGAGATGGGACGCCGGAGCGCCACCCAGCACCAGCGGCCCGAGGTGGCAGGCGAACAGCCCGGAGCCGACCCCGGTCACCGTGCTGCCCGCCACCGCCACCGCCGGCACCGGGAACAGGGCCAGCAGTGCGATGCCGGCCGAGGCCGTGCAGAGCCCGGCCGCTGCCCCGACCCCCGCCCGGGGCAGCGCGCCGCGCCAGGCGACCAGGCTCGCCACCGCGAGCACCCCGGCCGCCTGTCCGCCGGCCACCAGTCCGGCCGTCCCCGCCGTCCAGCCGTGCGCCCGGGCGAGCAGCGGCCCGAGCAGCGACACCACCGGCAGCAGTCCCGCTGCCGCGGCCCCGGTGAGCAGCAGCGCGGCCCGCAGCAGCGGGTCGCGCAGGGCGAACCGGACCCCGGATGCCGCCTCGCGCAGCAGCCCGCTCGGTGCGGCCGGCCCGGCGGCGTCCTCCCGGGGCCGGACCCTCAGCAGGACCAGCAGGACGACCCCGAAGCTCACCGCGTCCGCGACCGCAGCGCCGGCGAACCCCCCGGCGGTGACCAGCAGGCCGCCGAGCGGCGCTCCGAGCAGGGCGGCGCTCTGCCCGCCGGCCTGCCGCAGCGCGAGCGCCCGGGGCAGCCGGTCGACGGGCACCAGGCGGCGCGGCATCGATCCGCTCGCCGGGAGGTAGAAGGCGTCGACCGTCCCGATCACGGCCGCCGCCGCGACCAGCAGCCAGAGCGGCGCGCTCCGGCCGCCCACCGTGACCGCCAACGCGGCCGTCGCGACCAGCATCACCGCGTCCCCGGCGAGCATCACCCGGCGGGCGCCGAACCGGTCCGCGACCGCACCACCCAGCAGGACCAGCACGGTGCGCGGGACGGTGATCGCCGTCAGGACCAACCCGGCCGCCCCACCGCCGTGCGCGGAGGCGGCCCAGCCGAGGGCGAAGTACAGCGCGGCGTCGCCCAGCAGCCCGGCCTGGGTGCCGGCCAGCCAGAGCAGGTACGGACCGGGCAGCGGCGCCCGCGCAGTGGTGGCGGTGGTCATGCCGGGGGACGCTAGGGCCCTCGACCCGGTCGAGGGCAAGCACGGCCTACCGGCGGGACACCGGCTTCAGGGACGACCCCGGACACCGGACCGCTCCGGAAAACACCGCGGGCGGGTGCCGAGTGGTCTCGGCACCCGCCCTGAGCAGGTGGTTCTCCTACCGGCGGAGAGCGTGGGATTCGAACCCACGGTGACGGGTCACGCCACGACAGTTTTCAAGACTGTTCCCTTAGGCCGCTCGGGCAGCTCTCCAGGCGGAGGTCAGCCTAACGGGTCCGGCGGGCTTCGGCGCACACGATTCCGCGCTCCCGAGGGTCACTGGTCACCCTCGCGCTGACCGAGCGTGACCTTGGTGCTGTACGTCTGGCCGTTGCGGGTGTACTCGACGTCCACGGTCTCGCCCGGCTTGTGCGTCCAGATCCGGCTGACCAGGGCGGGGCCGTTCTCGATCGGCGCGCCGCCGAGCTTGGTGATCACGTCGCCCGGCTTGAGGCCGGCCTTGTCGGCCGCGCCGCCGGGGGTGACGGCCGGCTGGCCCTGGATGTCGCGGGTCTGGATCTGCGCGCCGTCGCCCTTGTAGTCGTCGTTGCGCAGCACGTCGAGCTTGGCGTAGACCGGCTTGCCGGTCTTGATCAGGGTGTCCGCGACCCACTTGGCCTGGTTGATCGGGATGGCGAAGCCCAGGCCGATGCTGCCGGCCCGGCCGTTGGCGGAGGCGTTGGACTGGATCGCCGAGTTGATGCCGATCACCGCACCGCTGGAGTCGAGCAGCGGGCCACCGGAGTTGCCGGGGTTGATCGAGGCGTCGGTCTGCAGGGCGTTCATGTACGAGGCCTGCGAGCCGGTCTCGTCGCCCGAGGCGACCGGGCGGTCCTTGGCGCTGACGATGCCGCTGGTGACGGTGGACTCCAGGCCGTACGGCGCGCCGATCGCGATCGTGGCGTCGCCGACGTTGACCCTGTCGGAGTCGGCCAGCGCCAGGGGCGCCAGCTTGTCCTTCGGCGGGTTGTCGATCTTGACCACGGCGACGTCGTAACCCTCGGCGTGGCCCAGCACCGAGGCGCTGTAGGACGCGCCGTCGGCGAACTTGACGGTCAGTTTGCCGCCGTTGAGGGTCGGCGCGACCACGTGGTTGTTGGTGAGGATGTGGCCCTCGGTGTCGAAGACGAAGCCAGTGCCGGTGCCGGACTCGGTGCTGCCCTGCGCCTTGATGGTGACGACGCTGGGCAGCGCCTTCTGCGCGATGGCGGCGATCGAGCCGGGGACGGGCTCGTTCTTCTGGGTGTTGCTGGCCTGCACGGTGGTGCTGCGGTGGTCGTTCGCCGAACTGCTGCTGGTGTGGTTGGTGGCGACCACGCCGAGCGCGCCGCCGGCCACGCCGGCGACCAGCGCGACGGCCGCGAGCAGGGCCACCAGGCCGCCGCGCTTCTTGCGCGGGCCACCGGGGCCGTTCGGGCCGCCGGGGTAGTCGGCCGGGTAACCGAGCGGGCCGCCGGGGTAGTCGGGGCCGTCGGGCCCGCCGGGGTAGCCCGCGCCGCCGGAGGTGGCGTCGTGGGCGGCGCCCCAGCCGCCGACCGGCTGGCCGGCGCCGAACGGGTGGTGGCCGTGCGCGGCGGGCGCACCGGCGGGCGCGGCACCGTACGGCTCCTGGGCGGCGGCGGCCGGGGCCCCGTACGGCTCCTGCGCGCCGGCGGCGGGCACGCCGTGGGACGGGGTCGCGTACGGGTTGGCGGCCGGCGGCAGGGCCGGGGCGACCGGGGCCGCGGCCGGAGCGGCGGGGGCCGCGGGCGCGGGCGCGACGGGCGGCAGGACCGGCGGCGGGGCGTCGATGTAGCCGGTGACCGGGTCGACGGCGTGCTCCTCGGCGGCGGGCGCCGCCGGGGCCTCCGGCGCCGGGACCTTGGTGAAGGCCACGGTGGGCTTGTGACCACCCTCGGCCGGGGCGGCCGCAGCCGGAGCGGCCTCGACCGGCTCGGGCCTGGCCTCCGACACGGCCTCCGGCTCCGGGACGCGGCCGAACGCCATCGTCGGCTTGTGCCCGCCGTCGCCCGCGGCGGCGGCGTCGGCGGCGACCGACGCCGCGTCAGCGGCTTCCGGCGCGGCCTCGGGCTCGGGGACCCGGCTGAACGCCATGGTCGGCTTGTGGCCGCCCTGAGCGGTGCCGTCGGAAACGGACCCAGCCGCCTCCTCGGGGCCTGCGGGCTGCTCCCCCTGCGGCCCGGTGGGCCCAACCTCGCGCTCGGTGCTCACGGACGACCTCCATAGCTGACAGAACCAAGGACCATAGTTTTTCGCACCGTCGATTCGATTGCCGTAAGGACCCCCCTGAAGAACTCATAAGAATCCTTAGCCGACACCGACGACGGCGATGACGGCGACGGTCGGGGGGCTCCCCTCCCCGCGCCCGGACGTTCCGCGATGCGGACCGCACACCCCGTGGCCTTTGGCGTTCGTCCCCGTGCCGGTTAGCCTGTCGCTCCAAACTGACACGCGGGAGCTTGGACCGACCAGGCTGAGAGTGCGCATGTCGACCGTACGCCAAGCGGGACACCGGCGAACCGTCGAGGGGGCGCTGACCGCCGGAACCTGTCCGGGTAATGCCGGCGTAGGGAGTATCGGCCATGCCGCCTGCTTCGCCATCCTCTTCTTCGGGCGCGCCCACGTCCAAGGATTTCCTTGATCGTCCCGCGGACGCGACCGCCCCCGGCACCGACGGGCGCGTCGAGGCGCCGCTGGTGCTGGACACCGAGCCGCCGCGCACCCTGCGCTTGCGGGACCACTTCGCACTCTGGATGAACCTGGGCGTCAGCCTGATCGGCTTCTCCACCGCCGCCAGCGTGCTCGGCGAGAAGGGCAGCGAGCTGTCGCTGGCCGCCGCGGTGACCGCGATCGTGGCCGGTACGGCGGTCGGCACCGCGATGCTCGGCGTGGCCGCGCTGATCGGCGCCCGGACCGGCGCCCCCGCGATGGCCAACCTGCGCGGGCTGTTCGGCACCCGGCTGTCCTACCTGCCGACCGTGCTGAACATCGTCCAGTGCATCGGCTGGGGCGTGTTCGAGCTGCTGACCATCTCGGCGGGCGCCCAGACCGTCGCCCACACCACCGGCTACCGCTGGCTGTTCGTGCTGGCCGCGGGCGCGCTGACCACCGCACTGACGATCTGGCCGCTGGGCGCGATCGCGGTGCTGCGCCGCTTCGTGGCCGGGGCGGTCGCGGTCGCGATGGTGTACTTCACCGTCCAGCTGGGCCGTCAGGGCGTGCCGGACCCGGGCGCGGGCAACTGGCACGGTTTCCTGGGCGCCACCGACGCGATGATCGCGGTGTCGATCTCCTTCGTCCCGATGGCCGCCGACTACACCCGGCACTCGCGCACCGCGGGCTCGGCCTTCTGGGGCAGCTTCTCCGGTTACACCGTCGCCCAGGTCTGGTGCTACGTGCTCGGCCTGATGGCGCTGCTGCAGTCCGACGGCGACCCGAGCCGGATCTTCGACTCCTTCCTCGGTGTCTGGGCCGGCTGGCTGTTCCTGCTGGTGCTGGTCCTGCGCGAGACCGACCAGTCCTTCGCCAACGTGTACTCGACCGCGATGTCGCTGCAGAACCTGCTCCCGCGGGTGGACCGCCGGGTGCTGAGCGGCGGGATCGGCGTGCTGACCACCGTGCTGGCGCTGCGGATCGACAAGTTCACCGACACCTACAGCAACTTCCTCGGCCTGATCGGCTCGGTGTTCGTGCCGCTGCTCGCGGTGCTGGCGGTGGACTACTTCTTCGGGGCCGGCCGGCACGGCTGGGACCTCTCCGAGAAGGCGCCGTCCCGCTGGCTGATGCTGCTGCCGTGGGTGCTGGGCTTCGCGGTCTACCAGTTCATCGCGCCCACCGCGGTGGCCGGCTGGTGGACGGACTTCTGGACCTCGGCCCAGCGGGCCCTGCACTTCACCCCGCAGGAGTGGACCTCCGCCTCGCTGTTCGCCTTCCTGGTACCGGCCCTGGTCACCTGGGCGCTCACCCCACTGACCCGGCGAGCCGCCCGCGCCTGAGACACCGGGGGCGAAACCGGCTCCGCAGGTTGGGACCGTCTTCGCCCCCGCGTCACCTCCGCCGCCTATCGTTGGGCCCGTGACCAGCCCAGACCTGTCCTCGGCGGCGGCGCGCACCGCGCCCTCCGTCCAGGTGATCGCCCATCGCGGTTCCTCCCACGCGCTGCCCGAGCACACCTTCGCGGCCTACCGGCGCGCGCTCGACGAGGGCGCGGACGCCGTCGAGTGCGACGTCCGGGTGACGGCCGACGGCGAGCTGGTCTGCGTGCACGACCGCCGGATCGGCCGGGTCTCGAACGGCCAGGGCACCGTCTCCGCGATGACCCTCGCCGAGCTGGAGGCGTACGACTTCGGCGCCTGGAAGACCGGCCGCCCCAGCACCGACCCGGAGCTGCGCGGCGTGCTGCGGCTGGAGCGCCTGCTGGAGCTGGTGGTGGACTGCGGCCGCCCGGTGGACCTGGCGATCGAGACCAAGCACCCGGTCCGCTTCCGCGGCCGCGTCGAGGCCGAGCTGCTGCGGATGCTGGAGCGGTTCAAGATCGGCGCGTCCCGGGAGGGCGACCGCCCGTCCGCCCGGATCATGAGCTTCTCCTCGATCGCGCTGAACCGGGTGGCCGTCGCCGCGCCGGAGTACCAGCGGGTCTTCCTGATCGAACGGATGCTGCCGCTGCTCGGCCAGCTGCGCCCGGGCAAGCCGCTGCCGGGCGGGGCGCGGATCGCCGGCCCGGGCATCGAGCTGATCAAGGCCAAGCCGCAGCTGGTGCCCCGGCTGCGCGAGCTGGGGCACCAGGTGCACGTGTGGACGGTGGACGAGCCGGCCGACGTCGAGCTCTGTCTGGAGCTCGGGGTGTCCGCGATCATCACCAACCGGCCCGCGGAGGTGCTGGCCCAGCTCGGGCGGTGACCGGCCGGCGGGCCGAAGGCCGTACCCGTTCAGCCCGATCACTCTGGTCGGCAGTCAAACCTTCTGTGCACGGAATTGCCGGAATTCTTGCGTTCGGGCGACGGAGGGTGAGCACGGAATGACCTCTCGTCGACCCTGAGTCGCGTTGCTCGAAATGGACTCGCGGGATCCTCCGGCGGTCGTTTCCGACGCATTACCAAGGGGCATCCATCCCTCGGCATACGCTGAAGGAGGTCCGGGGGTGGCGTTGATGGTGGCGCGCGAAGTGCCGACTTCATCGACCATGGCAGTGCCGCACGGCCCAGCGAGTGTCGGGGTCGTACGGCGCCGGCTGCGTCGAGATCTGGGTGACAGGCAGATACCGGAACCGGTCATTGACGATGCCGTATTGATCCTTTCCGAACTGTTGAGCAACGCCTGTCGATACGCCCGTCCGCTCGGCCCGCTGCCGGCCCTCGGCCGCGGGGCCCGGGCCGAGGTGGTGAACCAGCTGCTGGTCGGCGTCCCCTCCGGGACGCACCCCGCAGCGGGCGGCCGGGAGCACGACGAGGGTACGGACGAGCCGGGCGGCGGTGTGCTGGTCCGCTGGCAGATGCACGCCGACGGCGTGCTCACCCTGGAGGTCACCGACGGCGGCGCGACCACCCGGCCGCTGCCCGCCAGTCCTTCGCTGACCTCGCGGGGCGGTCGCGGCCTGAGCATCGTCGACCAGCTGGCCAGCGACTGGGGCGTGCGCGACGCGCCCGGCGAGGTGACGGTCTGGGCGGCGCTACCCGCCCGGGCCCGGCACGCCCGGCGCACCGGCGACGACGCGCGCAGCGCGTAGCCGCACGTCCACGGGCACACGCCCGCGGGCACACGCCCGTACGACGCCCGCCCCGGCGCGTTCCCGCGCGCCGGGGGAACGTCAGTAGGCTTCCCGGAGCAAAGGACCACCGTTCCCGGGAGAGCCGCACCATGGGCAAGAAGGCCGCCAAGAAGGCGCCGCAGCGCCAGTCCACCGCCGTCACGGGCGAGATCCCCGTGGTCGGGGCCCGCGAGGACTGCCCCTGCGGCTCGGGCCGCCGGTACAAGGCCTGTCACGGCCGGGAGGCCTCGCACGCGGTGCAGGAGCTGGTGCACCGCCCGTTCGAGGGCCTGGCGGGCGAGGCCGACTGGGTGGCGCTGCGCGAGCTGGTGCCGGCCGCGACGGTGCCGCTGACGCTGGCCGCCGGGGTCGCCGAGACCGCCGCCGGTGACGTCCCGTCGGTGACCCTGGCCACCGTGCTGCCGCTGGCCTGGCCGGCGCTGCGCCGCCAGGACGGCTCGATCCTGCTCGGCCTGCAGACCCAGTCCGCCTCCGGCGACCTCAGCCGCGACCTCGCGGACGCCCTGGAGCTGGCCCTGGCCACCGAGCCGGGCACCCCGGTGCCGGCCCGCCGGACCGTCCCGGGCGGGCGCCGCCTGCAGGACCTCCTGGACACCACCGCCGCGTTCACGCCCACCGTGCACACCGGCTTCGAGTTCTGGCTGGAGGACGCCGAGACCGCCACCGGCGAGGTCGCCGCCTCCCTGGAGCGCGCCAACGCCTCGGCCATCCCGACCGAGAAGCTGGCCGGCCTCGACGCCGCCTACTGGTGCGGCACCCCGGACAAGAACCACCTGCGCTGGGTGATGACCGTGCCCGAGGAGAAGCTGCTGGACGCGCTGGCCCGGCTGAACGCCGCCGGCGAGGCCTCGCTCGGCCCGGACACCCGCCTGGTCGGTTCCTTCCGCGCGCACGGCCTGACCGTCCCGGTGTGGGACCTCCCGCTCGCCATGACCGCCGCCGACTGCGAGAAGCCGGCCGCCGAGTTCGCCGAGCGGCTCGCCGCCGTCCTCGCCGACGAGACCCCGCTGACCGCCGACGAGCGGCGCGCCCGCGCAAACCTGGTGAACCGTCAGGTCACCTTGAACTAAAGCACGCGGGATCAGGGTGATACGCGTCACATTGTCGCGGTGAAGCCGCAATTTCCGGGCCTGGAGGGCGTCTTGGAAATTGGCGCGGGCGCGGATCCTTGTTACTGTCTAAAGAGTCCGGCCGCTGGTGCATCCCCCGTCGCCAGCGGCCGGATCTTTTGTTTTCCGGAGCGGCCCACCGAAGCGGGCCCCGGAACCCCTCCGGCGGCGCCCCGTCAGTGCGCCGAGCGGCCGCTGTCCAGCCGGACCGTCGCATCCACCAACTCGCCCAGCAACGGCCCGACCTGCGGCAGCCGGACCCCACCGCCCACCGACGGCCGTGGCGCCAGCACCCAGCGCACCCGACCGGCCGCCCCGCCGGGCGGCAGCGGCAGGAAGCCGCCCGACCCGTGGTAGCGCAACGATCCAGGAACCAAAGGGAGTTGGGCGAGCATCTCGCCGAGCGCGTCGAGCGAGTACGGGGCCACCAGGAGCGCGTAGCGACCCGGCATCGCCAGCACCGGGCCGAGCGGCAACCGCAGCGCGCCCAGGTGGACCAGCGCCCGGGCCCCGGCCGCCGCGGGCAGCGAGACCGCCGAGACGGCGGAGCCGGTGGCGGCCAGCACCGGCGCGTCCGGGCTCTGCCGCTCCCACCACCAGCGCACCATCCGGGCGTCCGTGGTGGCGGCCAGCAGCGAGGGGTCGTGCGGATGCGCGCCGGGCACCGGGCAGTCCCGGTCGCCGCAGGAACAGCGCCCGCCGCACAGCACGGTGCCCGGCACCACGGGCCAGCGGTGTTCGACGGCGGCCGTCAGGGCCGCGTCCAGCCGGGCGGACGACTCCTGCGACCGGCTCTTCGGATCCTCACGCATGGCGCTCGTTCCTTTCCCTGACCGCTCGGTTCGCTCCGCCCACGGCATCCGGCGGGACTCGCCACACGGGCCCGCGACGGCACGGCCCCGGGCGGCGCGAAGCGGGGGCGGGCGGCATGGCGGACGGCGCGGCTACGACGTGGAGCACGGTGTGGAGCACGACATGAGAAGGGCCGCGCACTGGAACAGCCCTTGGAACGAGAATCCCGTATGCGACCGGATGGACGCCGCCCGGGCGCGCTTGGTTCCACCGTACGAGTGAGAGACTTCCGGCCAGCCCGGTGCACGGGCGGCGCGGACATACGATCCGGACGGCCGCCCGGTCCGTCCTCTCGGTTCTGCCCGCTCCCGGCCCGCTCCATGCCTCCGGACCCGACCGGCGCGCGCACCTTCCACGCACGCCCTCCGACCGGGGTGATGACGATGTGGAACCGGCCACCGCGTCGTCCTGGATCTGGACATGCCCCGAATGGCCTGTGTAGAAGTGGTGGCATTGCTGTCGATCAATGACGAGTAGTAGCGAATCGAGGCGAAACACGCCCTTTGGCCGTGCTCGCTCCACATTGGGCCGTATCTGGGGGTTCCGCATGGCACGTAGCACCGCGTCAGGAGTGGCGGCATGACCGAGTCCCACGCGTCGACGTCCCACCCGTCGCCGACGACCGCCGAGCTGGGCGAACCCGGTTGCGCGGGCGGCCTCACCGTCCTCGACCTGCCCGACCTGCCCGGCCGCGCCGACGCGCCGGAGGGCACCGCGGACGACCTCACGGCACCGTCCGCCACCGTGCAGGACCGTTTGGCCGGACGTCTGTCCGATATCACCAGCCTGCACGAGCACACCGAACGGCTCGCCCATGCCCGCGGCCTCGCCGCCACCCTGGACGCCGTCCTCGCCTCCGGCGCCGCGCTGCTCGGCGCCAGCCGCGGCGTCCTGGTCACCCTGATGCCCGGCGGCGGCTCCGGCCAGCCGGTCGGCCTCGGCCTCGACCGGGCCAGCCTCGGCGCCCTGGAGACCGTCCCGACCGAGCAGAGCCTGCTCGCCCGGCTGCTACGCGAACAGGACCGGCCCGAACAGCTGCACTCCGCCGACCTCGCCGAGGACCCGGCCATCGGCGCCCGGCTGCGCGAACTCGCCGTCCACCTCGGCCTCGGCGGCGCCTTCGGCCTGCCGCTCGCCACCGCCGAGGACGGCCCGATCGCGGCCGCCCTCTGGTTCTACGACCGCCCCGCCGAGCCCGCCGGCCGCCAGCGCGAACTCGCCCGCCACTACTGCGAGATCGCCGCCCCGCTGCTCGCCAAGCAGCTGGAGGCCGAACGCATCCGGCGCACCACCGAGGCGCTGCGCCGCGGCCTGCTGCCGGACCGCCTCCCCCAGCCGGACGGGCTGCGGCTGGCCGCCCGGCTCCTCCCGGCCGGTCTGGACCGCTCCTGCGGAAGCGACTGGTACGACGCCATCCCGCTGCCGGACGGCACCGTCGGCCTCACCGTCGGCTCGGTCTCCGGCGACGGCCCCGGCGCGGGCCCCGGCTCCGCCCCCGGCGCGGCCGCCGCGATGGGCCGGGTCCGGGCCGCGCTGCGGGCCTACGCGGTGCTGGAGGGCGAGGACCCGGTCTCCGTCCTGGGCGACCTGGAGCTGCTGCTCAAGACCACCGAGCCGAGCCGCACCGCCACCGCCGTCTACGCCTGGGTCGAGCCCGAGGAGCGCCGGATCACCCTCGCCGGCGCCGGGAACTGCCCGCCGATCCTGGTCGGCCGGCACGGCGCCGAGTTCGTCGAGACCTCGCTCTCCGCACCGCTCGGCATGCTGGCCTGCTGGGAGGCCCCCGGGGTGGACTTCACCGCCGAGCGCGGCGACACCCTGCTGCTCTACACCGAGGGCCTGGCCCGCCGCTGCGGCCCGACCCTGCACGCCGGGCAGGCCAACCTGCGCCGGGCCGCCGCCGACGCCCCGCGCGACGTGCGGATCGACCCGGACCGGCTCTGCGCCCACCTGCTGGCCGTCTGCCCCGGCCCGGACGCCGGCCTGGCCACCGACGACCTGATGATGCTGGCGGCACGCTTCGAGTAGGTATGCGAACCCCGAATCGGTGAGCGGCCGAGCGTCCGTACCATGGACGCACGGCCGCCCGCGCGTGTCGCGATCCGACACCTCCCCCGAGGGGCGGCGGTACCACCCCCCAAGGAGGCGTTGCACGTGACCGAGGACCGGACCCCCGCGGTGGCCGAGAACCCCGAGGCCGAGGGCGGCGAGGAGCCGCAGCAGTTCAGCGGCCGCAAGAACGGCCTCTACGGCGAGATCTCGGACGAGCTGTCCGCCTCGATGAAGTCCGGCTGGGCCGACACCGAGCTGCACGGCCTCGCCCCGATCGCCCAGGCCCCGTACGCGGCCGAGCGCCGCGCCAAGCTCTCCGCCGCCTACCCCGGCCAGCGCCTGGTCGTCCCCGCCGGCAACCTGCGGGTGCGCGCCAACGACACCGACTACAGCTTCCGCGCGGCCAGCGAGTACGTGCACCTCACCGGTGACCAGACCGAGGACGCGGTGCTGGTCGCCGAGCCGACCGGCGAGGCCGGCCACGAGTTCACCCTCTACCTGCTGCCCCGCTCGAACCGCGAGAACGGCGAGTTCTGGCTGGACGGCTACGGCGAGCTGTGGGTCGGCCGCCGGCACAGCCTGACCGAACAGGAGCAGCTGCTCGGCCTGCCGGCGCGCGACGTCCGCAAGGCCGCCGAGGAGCTGGCCGAGCGGGCCAAGGACCCCGCCGTGCCGACCCGCATCGTCCGCGGCTACGACGCCGGCCTGGAGGCCGCGCTGGCCGAGGTGCTGGACGCCGACAAGGACGCCGAGTTCAAGGAGTTCCTCAGCGGCCTGCGGCTGGTCAAGGACGAGTGGGAGATCGGCGAGCTGCGCGCCGCCTGCGACGCCACCGTCAACGGCTTCACCGACGTGGTCCGCGAGCTCGGCCAGGCCGTCGCCACCTCGGAGCGCTGGATCGAGGGCACCTTCTGGCGCCGCGCCCGGGTCGAGGGCAACGACGTCGGCTACGGCACCATCGCCGCGGCCGGCCCGCACGCCACCACTCTGCACTGGGTCCGCAACGACGGCGACGTGCGCCCCGGCGAGCTCCTGCTGCTGGACGCCGGCGTGGAGACCCACACCCTCTACACCGCCGACGTCACCCGCAGCCTGCCGATCAACGGCCGCTTCACCGAGCTCCAGCGCAAGATCTACGACGCGGTGTACGACGCCCAGGAGGCCGGCATCGCCGCGGTCAAGCCCGGCGCCCGCTTCCGCGACTTCCACGAGGCCTCGCAGCGCGTCCTCGCCGAGCGCCTGCTCGCCTGGGGCCTGCTGGACGCCTCGGTGTACGACGTCGAGAAGGTCCTGGAGCTCGGCCTGCAGCGCCGCTGGACCCTGCACGGCACCGGCCACATGCTCGGCCTGGACGTCCACGACTGCGCCCACTCGCGCCGCGAGGAGCACGTCGACGCCCTGCTGGTGCCCGGCATGGTGCTCACCGTCGAGCCCGGTCTGTACTTCCAGCAGGACGACCTGACCGTGCCGGAGGAGTACCGCGGCATCGGCGTCCGGATCGAGGACGACATCCTGGTCACCGCCGAGGGCAACGAGAACCTCTCGGCGGGGCTGCCGCGCCGCTCCGAGGACGTCGAGGCGTGGATGGCCTCGCTCGCCTGAGCCGATCGGTGAAGGGCCCCGGCCTCCCCCGGTGGGGAGGCCGGGGCCCTTCGGCCGTCGGCGAGGGGTCAGCGCCGGACGGCGGGCCGGACGGTGGTGACGGCGCCGCGGTGGCCGTCGGAGTCGCGAGCGTCTGCGGCGCCTTTCGCGGCAGCATGCCGGACGCTACTTCACGACCCGCACCGGGATGCTGTTCCGGCCGATGGTGGTCAGCGGCCCCGTACCGTCGTACGGCAGCGCGGCCTGCGCCGTCACCGGCATCACCCCTGCGCCGTTCGCGCCGTCGAGGGTGAGCCGGAACTTCACCGTCCTGCTCTGGCCCGGCGCCAGCGGGAAGGAGGCCACCTTGCCCGCCAGCGCGTAGTCCATGCCTCCCGCGGGCGAGACCGGAACCGGGGTCCAGTGGTCACCGTCCAGGCGCTCCAGCTTGCCCGCGTTCACCGGCTCGGTATCACCGCTCGCCGGCGATCCCGCATAGGACTCGGTGTAGAGCAGCGGCTGGACCGACGCGTAGGAGGTCTGGCCGGTGTTCCGGTACGTCACCGAGAAGGCCACCGGCGTGCCGTTCGCCGGCACCTGCTGACCGGCGCCGAGGCCGTCGAGGGCGATGCCGATGTCGTTCTCGTTCGGCGCGAGGAACGGGGTTTTGTAGCCGCTGAGGTCCAGGGTGTCCAGGATCGAGACCACGGCGGCCTGGTGCTCCGGCTTGAGGCCGGCCGTCGTCAGGTACACCTGGTCCTGGGTGAAGCGCCACATCTGCGCGGTGAAGGACTCCTTGCTGTTGCAGGAGACCTGCCAGATGGACTTGTAGGCCGGACGATCGGCCACGATGTCCCGGGTGCTGGTGGGGACGGAGGTCTTCAGCGCGTCGTTCGGGCCAAGGGCGTGCGGATTGCCCCACACCGGGCAGGAGGGCTGCTTGGCCCAGCCGGACTCGCTGCCGGACGCGTTGACGTTCGGCCAGGAACCGCTCTGGTTGACCTCGTCGAAGCTGGTGTAGACGGTCAGCAGCGCACCGTACGGTTCGCAGTCGGCGCCCTGGGCGGACTTCGGCGCGCCGGGGGCGAGGATGCACAGTGAGGAGGCCGTGGGACCAGGGACCGTCCGCCAGCCCGCCGGGACCTTGAACTTGACTCCCCGGAAGGTGTACGAGCTGGCCGAGCCGGTCGGTGTGGGAGTGGAGGACGGGGTGACGTCCGCGAGCGGGACGTCCGTCTCCGCGTCGCCGGTCGGGGTGCCGGTGTCGGTGGGGGTGACCGTCGGGGTGGGGGTGACCGCCGGGGTGGGGGCGGCCGTCGGGCTCGGGGAGGTGGTGATGCTGGCGGCCGGGGGCGGGGGGACGTCCTGCTTGGCGACCGGGTCGCCGTGGAAGGCGAGCACGCCGATGGCCAGGGAAGCGGCCAGGGCGAGGATCGGCGCGGTGGTCAG
>NZ_JBVHHW010000058.1:0-16838 GCF_055560875.1 Kitasatospora sp. NPDC023118 | reverse complement strand
CGCATTCGGTCGGGTGAATTCCACGAAATCGCGTCATGTCCGACTCACGGCCGGGGGGGGGGGGGGGCGGGGGGGGGGGGGGGGGCCGCCCCCCCCCCCCCCGCGCCCCCCGCCCCCCCCCCCCCCCCCCCCCCCCCCCCCCCCCCCCCCCCCCCCCGCGCCCCCCCCCCCCCCCCCCCCCCCCCGCCGCCCCCCCCCCGCCCCTGGCGGCCCCTCAGAGAAGTCGCGGGAGGTGTTGCGTGTTTGCGGCGCACGCTCGACACCGCGCGCCGGACCGCCCGGCAAGCCGCTCCCCGAGCCTGGTGGCACCTGTGGGAGTTCCAGCAGCTACGACCCGAGGCCAGCCGCGCTGCCCATGCCCCCTGACGATGTCAGGGGCGTCCGGTTCAATCGCACCGTGCTGCAGCTGGTTCACTCCACCGTCGACAACCCCGCCCGACGTCTCCTACTACGGCGGGCCATACCGCGTCATGCCATTTCAGGCATTGGCTACGTGTACGTCATCGGCTTCCGCGGGCCTGGGGCCTATACGAAGGTTGGCTCCACGGCATCCCCGTGGGACCGTCTCCTGACCCACTACTACACGGGCAAATCGAACGGCCTTGACGTCGACGGCATATGGCTCTCCCCGGCACATCCGGACTACCGGACCCTCGAGAAGAGGGTCCTCCAGAGATGTCGTCTTCTGTGCCCGCTGCCCTCCCCGCATAGCGAGTATTTTCACGGCATGCCGTTCGAGCAATGCCGCCTTGAGGCCGCCCAGGCCTACGGCCGCGGGAACATAGTCGCGTCGGCCCACCCCCGTAATGAGACTGCTGCAGGCGAACACGAAGGCCTGCCCGGGCATGTACACCTGCGTCTCCGGAACGCGCCCGCCCCGACCGACGCCTTCCGACTCCATGACGCCCTACGGCAGCGCTTCCGTCAGGGGAGCTCCCGTACCCGCTTCCTCCGCCGGAATGACCCAGCCGAGCCGTTGGGTGGCTTGCTCCGCCTCGCCCCGTAGCAGTCCGACGGGAGACGGCCGCCCCTTGCTCCCTGTGGCCACTGGAGTGCTCGGTCACACAGCCGACGGACCTCACCGGAGTCGGTCCAGCCCGCCAGCCTCGCCGGGTGAACCGGCACTCCGGCCGCGGTGCGAACGCTCACACGTACAGGTGGCGGTCCACCAGGCGCAGCAGCGCCTGGGTGTTCAGCAGGGCCGCGAAGGCGAACTCGCTGCGGTAGGAATCGGCGGAGGCCTTGTGCGAGCCCAGGTGCCGGTTGAGCGTGTGCTGGCGGCCAGCGCCGCTGAACACATTCTTCATTGTGTTGACCAGCAGGTAGGCCGCCAGCATCCGCAACCGGGACGCAGTCGTCGTCTTTGGGGTCAGTTTCGAGGCCGGCCCACACCTCGTCTTCGGCAGGGATGTCCAGGTCGCCCATGTCAAGCGGTGCATCCAGCCGCCCAACGCCCTTCCCGAGGCGAACACCGGCCACCGGCAGCGGCTCGCACACGTGCCAGCTCGGGCCCTTGCCGGACAGCAGCCCCCAGTATGACCAGCCCACGGTCCAGGGCCGACCACACCGAGGTCTTCCTGGTGGTCGTCGCGGGTCATCGCGGTTCCGTCCTGATTTTGGAACTCCGGTCAGCTCTTCTGCGGTCTGGCGCTTCGGAAATTGGTGCGCGATTCCATTTCTGGTAGATCCGGGAATTCTGGTCGGCAATTCTGCTGCCGGGTGGCCCGGCCGTTCCGTCGGCCAGGCCACCCGTGAGTTCCTCGGGATGGCCCGCTTTTCTGGTCGCGGCTGAGCTGGGCCGGGGGCGGGTTAGGGCGGGGCGCAGCTGCCGTGGCCCGACTGCACTCCATCATGAACCAGGTTCCCTGGTGGGCAGTTGGGCGATGGTGCTGGGTCAGTTCAGGTCGAAGTCGTCGGGGTTGAAGTCGAAGTCGTCGGCCGTGAACTCGCCGTAGGGGCCTCTGTTCGTCAACTCCGACTTCGCGGGGGCGGGCAGCAGCGTGTTCGGCCCGTGGCTGGTGGAGCACGGGTACCGCTCGGCCGCGGTGACGGCGTACGACTGCGGGATCGTGGAGAGCCGCTGGTCACGGGGCCGACCGACGGGGGAGGGGGCCTGACGCACCGCTTTGCGAACCCTTTGCTAGCATCCGCGCACTGAAAGTGGATCAAGGGAGCAGCGGTGGAGCAGGGGCGGATGGAACTGGCGTACACGCCGACGGGCGAGGACTTCCGCGAGGCCTTCGCAGCCCAGGCCCGGCACACCACGGTGGGCCGGGCGGCGCGGGTGGTCTGGTGGGTCCCGGCGGCGGTCTCACTGCTGGGCGGCGCGCTGAAGCTGGCGGACGGCGAGGTGGGGGCCTCGGATGTGGTGATGGCGGTCGCCCTGGTGGCCCTGGCGGTGTACGCTCCGCGGCTGCAGGCGGCCTCGGCGCACCGCCGGGTGACCCGGCGCGGCGGGCCCCGAGCCGTGGTGGTGGACGGCGCCGGGGTGACCGTCACCGACCGGTGCGGCACCCAGACCCGGGCGTGGGCGACGCTGTCGGGCTTCGTGGAGACGGAGCACCTGTTCGTGGTGCTCAACCGCAGCGGCTCCTGCCTGCTCATCCTGGCCAAGCGCGGGACGGCGGACCCCGACGCGCTGCGCGCCCTGCTCGCCCGGCACGCGGCCCCGGTCGGCCGTCCGGCGCCTGCGGGCCCGGCCCCGGAGGTCCGGGCCTGATGGAACCCGGGCCGGGGCTCAAGGCCTGAGGCCCCGGCTTGGAACCTTGGCCCCGGGGGCCTCAGTCCTGGAACGGCCCCTCGTCCACGAAGGTCCGCAGCAGCCCGGCGAAGACCTCGGCGTCGGCGGCCGGCCAGGAGGCGAGGGAGTCCTCGATGCGGGCCGCCAGGCGGTCCCGGGTGGCCCGCACCACGTCCTGCCCGGAGCCGGTGAGGACGAGCAGGGTGGCGCGCCGGTCGGCAGGGTCGGCCTCGCGGCGCAGCAAGCCGGCCTCCTCCAGCCGGTCGGCGCGGCGGGTCACGGTGGTGCGGTCCAGTCCGATCTCGCGGCCGAGGTCGGTGGCGCTGCACGCGCCGGTGCGGGCCAGGCCGCTCAGGACGGGGTAGGTGAGCTCGTCGACGGCTTCCCCCAGGCCGTCGGTCAGCTGGGCGTGGAGCCCGGTGCGGGTGCTGCGCCGCAGCAGCAGTCCCAGGGCCTCGGCGATCTGGTGTCCGGTCGGATTCGTCACCCCCTCAGATTAGCGTGCGCCGAGCACGCTTTTCATGTAGCGTGCGATGCGTGCTTGAGGCACGCATCACGATCCGTTCCACCCCCTTCCGGAGGAATCCCGTGCGCCACACCGACATCGCCACCGCCCTCGACGACCTGCTCCTCACCCCGGGCCTGGACCTCCACGAGGCCGTCGACCGCCACTTCGCCCCCGACTACCGCCAGCGCACCGACGGCCGCTGGGACGACCGCGAGCAGTTCCTGGCCCACATCGCCCACCTGCGCACGGTCGTGGCCGATGGCTCCGTCGAGGTCCACGAGGAACTCGTCAACGGCCACCGCTACGCCGACCGCCACACCATGACCATCACCAGACCGACGGCTCCACCGTCCGCATGGAGGTCTACCTCTTCGCCGAGTTCGCCCCCGACGGCCGCTTCCGCCGGATCGAGGAGACCACCCTCCTGCTGGAGGGCGCCGACCACGACCGCAACCTCGGCAGCGCCCGCTGAACACCCTGCGGGGGGCGGGCCGGTAGCGGCCCGCCCCCCGCCCGGGAACCGCGTCCGAACCCCGAGGCCCTGGCCATAAAACTGCCGGACGCGCTTGACAGCCGGCTGGCCGACGCACTGGTGGCCCACGGCCGCGCCGAGGACATCGCCACCGCGTCCAAGAGCACTTCGACGCCGGGGCCGACCACGTCAGCCTCCACCCTGTGACCACCACACCCGACTCCCCGCCCGTACGGCAGTGGGAGCAACTCGCCCTGCACCTACCCGTCCGACCCGGCACACCCACGTAGGACACGAGCCGAGCGCGCCCTGAAAACCGTGCGCGGCCGGTTCGGGATCGCTTGCGATCCAGCCGCCCGCCAGCGACGCCCGGGGTGCAGGTCTTCAGGATGCCGACCCGGCCGCACCGTCCGCCGCCGGTTCGGCAGCGCGCGCATCGGGCGCGGTGCGGTCGCCATCAGCCGGGTATTGCTCTCCTGGGATCGGCCGGAGCCATATCCCGTGCGATCTCGCCTGCTAAGCGCCCGAAGAGTTCTATCGCCCGGTTGCCGCCGTCGGACCGCCACATCAGGCCGTATCCGAGCGGCTTGTCTCCCTCCACCGGGACGTAGGAGATACCGGGACGGCCGTGGTAGAGGGCAATGTGGGCCCCTGACAGCAAGGCTCCCTTGCCGCCGGCGACGAGTGTCAGAGCCTCCTGGAAGTTGGTGACGGACGGCCCCTGCGCGATCGGCCTGCCGCTGGGTGTGCGCGTCGGCAGTTGATGCTCCAGCCAGTACTCCGGGATGTCTCCCGCGATCGTCAGCAACGGCACACGGGCCAGGTCCTCAAGCGTCACCGTGTCCCGTCCGGCCAGGGGATGCCCGGCCGCGACAGCCAGCACCCTGTCCTCGGCGAGGAGTGTGGGGCCGCGGGTCAGGTCCTCCTCGCGCACGGGGAAGTCCGCCAACTGGAGGTCAAAATCGCCTTTTCGTAGCATTCCGTACGGATCGGAGAGCGGCACCTCGCATACCTCGACGGCGAGTTTGGGATGGGTGATGCGCAGCTTCTCGATCGTCTTCATCACCATCTCGCCGGCCAAGGGCGTGGAGAAGCCGACGTGCAGGACTCCTTCGATGCCACGTGCCGAGGCGACGGCACGCACCAGGGCGTTCTCGATGCCGCGGTAGTGCGGTTTGAGGTCGTCACAGAGGCGGCTGCCCAGGCTGGTGAGGGCCACACGGCGGCTCGTGCGCGTGAACAGAGGCGCTCCGACGCGGCGCTCCAGTTTCTGGATGAGCTGGCTGACCCGGGCGCGGGACAGGCGCAGGCGGTTGGCGGTACGGCCGAAATGCAGTTCTTCGGCGAGTACGAGAAAGCATTCGAGCTCGTTCTGGTCCACGTACTTCTCCGGGATCGCATGGGACATGGATCGGTAAGCCTGGCTGACCGAACGTTGCGATCATCGCTGTTGTTCCCGTCCGGGGCGTGGCGAAAGCTTGAGGCACCACCAACACCCACCGCTCCGGAAGGAGTTCATCGTCATGCGTGCCTTGAGTACTTCGAGCGGGCTGAGCGCACACAAGTGGGGCATCCTGCTCGTGCTGTGCGGCGCGATCTTCCTCGAAGGCATCGATGTCGCCATGCTCAATGTGGCACTGCCGTCGATCCGCGCCCATCTCGGACTCTCCACGGGTGAGCTGCAGTGGGTCATGAGCGCCTACGTACTCGGTTACGGCGGCTTCATGCTTCTCGGCGGACGGGCGGCCGACCTGTTCGGACGCCGTCAGATGTTCGTCTTCTGGCTCACCGTCTTCCTGCTGTTCTCCGGGCTCGGCGGATTCTCCACCGAGGGTTGGATGCTGATCGTCGCGCGGTTCATCACGGGCGTCGCCGCAGCCTTCATGACCCCGGCGGGTCTGTCCATCATCACCACGGGCTTCGCCGAGGGTCCGGAGCGGAACAAGGCCCTGCTCATCTACTCGGGCACCGCCGCGGGAGGCTTCACGATCGGCCTGGTCGCCGGTGGGCTGCTCACCACTGTCGGCTGGCGCTGGGTGTTCTTCGCCCCGGTCGTGCTCTCCTTCCTCATCCTCGTCGCGGCCCTCGCGTTCGTCCCCAAGTCGGCACGCCCGGACCGATCCGGTAAGCGTGTCGACGCCGCCGGCGCGCTCACCGTCACCGCTGCCCTCGTACTAATCGTGCTGGGCGTCGAGCGGGCGGCCCACGCCGGGATCACCGCCAGCGCCGGCACCTTGCTGGCCGGGCTGGCATTCGTCGCGGCCTTCCTCGTCATCGAACGGCGCTCCCCCGAGCCCCTGGTACGCATGGGTATCTTCCGCAACGGCTCCCTGGTGCGGGCGAACCTTTCGGCGATGCTGTTCGCCGCCGGGTTCTTCGGCTTCCAGTTCCTGGTCGTGCTGTATCTCCAGGAACTGCGCGACTGGTCGACGCTGCAGACGAGCTTCGCGATGCTGGTCATCGGGGTCGACGCGATTTTCTCGCCGACCCTCACCCCACGGCTGGTCAACCGCTTCGGCACCGCCAAGGTGACCTTCGGGGGGCTCCTCCTCGCGGTGCTCGCCTACGGGCTGTTCCTCCCGCTGGGAGCGGACTGGAGCTACGCGGCGATGTTCCCGAGCCTGATCATCCTCGGCCTCGCGTTCTCCCTGGCGTACGGCCCGCTCACCATCGTGGCCACGGAAGGGATCGCGGAGGAGGAGCAGGGGCTCGCGGGCGGTCTCCTCTACACCGCCTTCCAGTTCGGTGCCGCCCTCGGGCTCTCCGCAGTCACCGCCGTCAGCGTGGCCGCCACGCACGCGGAGACTCCTTCCGCACTGCTGGACGGTTACCGGGCCGGTCTGCTCGTCCCCTTCGCGGCATCGGTCGCCGCCGCTGTCATCAGCGCCTTCGGCCTGCGCACCCGACGCGGCGGCGAGCCGTCCGCCGAGGTGGACGCTGCCGCTGAGCGGATCAACGCCCCCGTCTCCCGCTGATCCTCGAAAGGACAGACTCGTGGCCGACACCGTCAGCGAGTTCTCCGAGATCCAGGACTCCTTCCTCGACTACATCCGCGACATCAAGTACGCGACCATGGTCACTGTCGACCGTCAGCACCGCCCGCGCGCTCGTGTGCTGCTGCCCGTGTGGGAGATCGTCGACGGAGAGCCGATCGGCTGGCTCGCCGCGTACCGGACCCCTGTCAAGAGCGCGCACCTCGCGGGCAACCCGCACACGACGTACGCGTACTGGAATCCCCGTCAGAACGCGGTCTTCGTGGACAGCGTCACCACCTGGGCCGACGACGAGGAATCCAGGCTTCATGCGTGGGACCTGTACAAGCGGGGCGGTCCGCCGGGTGTGGGCTACGACCCGGTCCACTACTGGCGTGGCGGTCCCGACGATCCCGGCTACCACGTGCTGCGGATCGATCCCTGGCGCATACAGCTCGTCCGTGGTTCCGATCTGCGGAGCGCGCTGTGGCGGAGGCAGGACCCGGCCCGGCGATCACCTCGTCCGCCGCCCCGAGGAACTCGGCCAAGCCCGATCTGCTGGCTGCCGCGCTCACCAGGGGTGCAGAGGTCTGGAGCGAGTTCCCCGACCTCAGGTGGGAGGTCCGCGTGATCGTCTCGGAGTTGTCCGACGTGCCGCCCGCCGTGAAACGCGAGGTCGAGGGGTTCCTGGCACTGTAGGTCGCCGACAGCGGCTGCCGTCGGCGAGGGGCCGGACCGGCTGTCTACGGGGGTTGCCGAACGAGCGGTCGCGGACCGGGGCGCGTCGCAGCACGGCCTCGGGTGATCCGCCGGACCATGACGCCGACCCCGGCCCAGCGGATCACCGTCTCGGAGCGGGCCGGGCTGGTCTCGTAATCCCTGGATAGGCGGCGGTGCGCGGTGAGCCGGGAGAAGGTGTGCTCGATCGCCCACCGCTTGGGCTGGACCCCGAAGCCGCGCTGACCGGGTTCCTTGCGGACGATCTCCAGCTCGCGGCCGAGGATCTGCACGGTCCAGTCAACGAGGCGGGCGGCGGGCGTCGTCCCGGTCCTGAACGCCGGCGGCGACCACGTGGACCGCGAGACCAGCAGGCCACGGATGTCGGTGACCACGAACCGCTTGCGGCCCTTGACCTTCCACCGGCATCGAAGCCCCTGGTCGCCGCGGGCACGGTGTCGGCGGTCCGGACGGACTGCGAGTCGATCAGGCCCGCACTCGGCTCCGCGTCGCAGGTCTCCCGGTGAGCCCAGAAGATCGAAAACTCTGACAAGCCCACCCCTGATCCGCTATAGAGAGCTACTTGTCACTTCACCGTAGCTTCGGGAGAACAGGGCCTCTACCGCATCCTCGCCGACACCGACGAGGCCGAAGGCACCACCTGACAGGGTTTCAAGATCAACTCATTGCCCCTTTGACCCGTATCTCGGCGATACCCCAGCAGGGGGGTGTTCCACGGGGCCCGGCCGGTGGGAGGCCAGCAGCGCCGAGCCGTGGCGCGGCTGCTCTGCTCGGCGGCCCGGTGGTGCTGTGGTGAGGCCGCCGTGCCGGGAATGCCAGGCCCCAGAGGCTGTGGTGAAAAGTGCCCTGACCTGGGATTTTCCGGCCGCGGACATGCCATCCGGAAGGTACTGCTCCGAAATATGGGCCGGGTACGTCGGAGGGGCTGTGCTCGGACCGGTAGTGCGCCACGATGACGCGATGAACACCAGCACCCAGGCGATGGTCGACCTCCTGCGCAAGAGGTACCGCAGCAGCATCGACACCCACGAGAGCATCTTCACCGCCGTCGCCAACGGCCAGATCGGCGTGGAGATCGGCGGCTCCCGCGAGGCCCACACCCGCATCGCCCACCAGTCCCTGCGCGAGGCCGAGTCGATGCTGGAGCTGTTCGAGCACACCATCGTGGCCCACCTCGACACGGCCGGCCCGATGGGCGCCATCGCCGAGCAGCAGCTGCGCATCCTCGCCCAGCCGTTCCTGTAGCCCGAACCGACACGGTTCCCCTGGCCAGCCGAGGGAATGAGCCGGGCATGGGCGAGGACCAAGAGCAGGACCACTCGGTCGACGAAGCGCGGGCCCGGGAGCTGACCGAGCAGCTGCGCACGGCAATCGAGGACGTCCGGGCCGCCGTCCTGGTCCTGGCCCGCCGCGTGCGCGCCGCCCACCGAGCCCGGGTGTGGACCATCCTCGGGCACCCGTCGTGGCCGGCGTACGCGCTCGCCGAGTTCGGGATCGGCCGCTCCACCGCGTACCGGCTGCTCGACCTGGCCGCCGTCGCCGAAGCAATCGAGGACACCGTCCGGGCCGAGCTCGGGGTATCCCACGCGTGGGACAGCGCCGACCTGGTCCTGCCGGTGCGCACGGTCGTCGACCTCAAGGGCCGGATCAGCGAGCTCACCGACCTGATCGCCGAACGCCTCACCGACGCTGATGGACGGCTGGTAGAACCGCAGGTCAGAGGGGGCGGCTTGACTGGTGAGCTCGCATGTTCAGGTGTCGCGTATTCGCGGCCGAGCCCCAGACGAGGCTCGCGCTGGGTGATCTGCGCAACCTCAGCGGCACCAGCAGTCTGCTGGTCGGCGATTGACATGATGAGCGGCGGCAAGTCTCAGGTGTCTGTCTCTGGAGGAGCAACCATGGCGTTCACGACCGAAGCCGATCTCGAAGTCGTCGAACGGGACGAATGGTCCTATTCGCCGGCTGTCGGCGTCGGACCGCTCCGGTTCGGCATGACCGTCGACGAAGCGGTTGAGGCGGCTGGGATTCTCGGCCAGACGACGGTCAGCGAGTGTGCACGGGACCACGCCATCTTCTCGCCGGGTTGGAAGGTCGAGGTCCACCGTCGCGGGGTGGCTCCTTCACCACCTGCCGTCACGGCCTATGTGAGCCAGGCGGCGGGGCTGTTCTGCATCGCTGCCGATGCTGTGCACGGTCCCCAGGTCGCGTACGAGGGAATCCCGTTGGTCGGGAGGGATTTGTCGGAACTGGAGAGCGACATGACCGCGTATGCCGAGAAAATGGACGTGCACTTCCGCTACACGCCTGAGGGCTACGCAGGGCCGGATGATTCCGGGGTCCTGATGCGCGGCCAACTGGTCCGGCGGGTTCTCCGATCGCGTCCGCTGTTCATGGTGCCGCGCGACGGTGCGCATACCGAATGGGACTCGTTGCCCTCCGAGGAGTACCGCGTCAACGGCCAGTCCACGGCCTGACGTGGTGTAACTCGGCCCCCATCATGCAGGCGCGATCGGAACCATGCTCAGAGAGTGCCCCCATCACGAGCGCTCGCCAGCGGCGTATCGGCTCCAGGTGGCCCCGATGTCCGTCGCGGCCTGCTCGGTTGTGAAGTTGGTGTAGCCGAGCGCCTTCGCGGCCACGGGCGGCGGCGTGTGCGCGACGAAACAGCGTAGCGCCTCGGCTCGGCCGGTACCGGGCGCGATGCCGGCGTGTCTCAGGATCGTGCCGAGTTGGAGCGAATCCGGACGGCGGTGGCCGAGGCCGAGGAGGCCGCGCGGCGTGCGGCCGTCGCCCGCGAGGAGGTCGTCGAGGCCCTGGCCGCATCGCCGGTCATGGCGGATGCCGAGGCAGTGGGGGCTGTGAACCCAGTCGTGCCGAGGGTCGAAGTGCCGTGTTGGCAGCCGGGTTTGGATCGAGCGGTGCTGGCGGAGGACGGTGCGGCGATCGTGGCGCTGATCGAGGACGACGCGGCTGGCGGCGGGGCCGGTGTGCGAGCACGGCAGATGCGTGATCATCTCGGTTGGCAGGCCAGTGAAGCGCGCGAGCAGGCCCCTCGGTTCCGCGCCAAGAGGCTGGTAGAGCGCGGGTGGTTGAGAGAGGAACGGCCGGGGCTGTTCAGGCCGCGGGCGGGGTGGGCCGGCTGAGGCGGCGGGGTGCGGGATCGCCGCGGCGGGCCAGGCGGCGCGTGGCGGGGATGCTGGCGGCCCACCAGGCCATGGCCTCGGCGCTGTCGGTGCGGGTCTCGTAGTCCCGGGCCAGGCGCCGAGCCCGGATCAGATGGGCAAAACTGCGTTCGACCACCCAGCGGCGCGGCAGCACGGTGAACCCGCGGGCGTCGTCGGGGCGCTTGACGATGGTCAGGGCCAGGGCGAGGACGGCTGAGGCGAATTCGACCAGCCGGCCGGTGTAGCCGCCGTCGGCCCAGACCAGGGTGATGGCGCGGTGCCGGGCGCGAAGGCGCTGGAGCAGATCGCGGCCGGCGTCGCGGTCGCTGACCGAGGCCGCGGTGACCATCACCACGAGCAGCAGGCCCGGGGTGTCGACGACGATGTGCCGCTTGCGGCCGTTGATCTTCTTCCCGGCGTCGTAGCCGCGCGTGGCGGCGGTGATGGTGGCGTCGCCCTTCACCGTCTGGGAGTCGATGATCGCGGCGGTGGGCTCTTCCTCCTTGCCGGCCAGCTCGCGCAGGCGGGCGCGCAGCCGGCAGTAGAGCTCCTTGATCAGGTCGTTGTCGCGCCAGCGGCGGAAGAACCGGTACACAGCCCGCCACTTGGGGAAGTCGGCGGGCAGGCTCGCCCAGCGCACGCCCTCGGCGACCAGGTAGCGCATCGCGTCCAACATCTGGCGGTGGCAGTAGCCCTCCGGGCGCCCGCCGCGTCCGTTCAACCAGGCCGGGACCGGAAGCAGCGGCCGGATCAGAGCCCATTCCGAGTCGGTCAGGTCGCAGGTGTAGCGGCGGGCGCGGTCCGGTTGGTCGGCCGCGTTGCCGAACTGGTGGGCGAGGCAGTCGCACGGCGACACGCCGCGAGTGGACGCGGGCAAGGCGGGCACGCCACAGTGGGACACTAGGGCCTCCTGATGCGCTTGGTTGACTCGACATCACCGAGTTGTGCAGGAGGCCCTTCTCCTATGCATTCACTGCCGAACGATCACCTGAACGAGATCGATCCGCTCGATCGCCGACAACCGCGAGGCGTGTCACGCGGTTTGGGAATCGTTTCTCAGCGAAGTGGCAGCTGTTCGGGCGCTGCCCTCGGCTGACAGTTTTCGTATGTGCCGCACGGCGATGAACGGCACGCTCACGCCGATCAGATTGCAGTACGCCACCGCCGCGTAGAAGCCGTCCGCGCTGCCGGCGGCGTGTGCCGCCGCGCTGCTGACCGCGACGATCAGGCCGAAGTAGATGGCGTTGAGCACGATGGCCCGGAAGCCGCCGCCGGTCTCCTCCATGACGGTCAGCGAGGTGAGCACGGGGCCCTGGACGGCGAAGGTGAGCGCCACGGCGCCCAGGTAGCTGCCGGCGGCTGCGGCCACCTCGGCGTCGCCGCTGATCAGCCGCGCCAGTGGGTCGCGCACCAACCACATCAGTACCGCGATCGCCACGTAGGCCATGACGGTGACCTCGATGCCGCCGCGCATCAACGCACGTATGCGCCGCCAATCGCCTTTCCCGCGTTGCTGGTTGATGGTGATCGCGGTGGCCGTGCCCAGGACCGTTCCCGGCAGCAGTACGACGTTCTGCAGGGTGGACGCGACCGTGAACCCGGCCACGGCGTCTTGCCCGTAGTTCCCGAGGACGCCGATGACCGCGAGGTTGTACGCGGAGATCAGGAGGAGCGACAGGGCGATGGGCACGCCGATGCGGCGCAGGTCGGTGAAGACTTCGCGCCGCCAGATCAGGACGGCCGGCGGATGCCACAGCTCGGTGCGACGCAGCAGCACCAGGCCCATGGTCAGGCCGGTCAGACCCGCTGTCGCCTCGGCGACGGGCACCGCCGCGATCCCGACGTCGGTGCCGAGCCCGAGGCCGGCCACGAGGCCGATCCGTACGCTCGCGGTACAGACGGTCAGAAGGGTGGCGTTCCGCACGTACCCGTAGCCGCGCAGGCTGGACGCGCAGAGCTCCGTCCCGACGGCCAGCAGATTGGCGGCGCTGGTCCACCGCAGGAAGGAGACGAACGTGTCCCGCTGCGCGGCGTCCACATGGAAGAGGCCGGTCAGCAGGGGAGCTGCGATCGCGAGGACCAGGTACAGGGCCGCGCCGAGCCCGAGCCAGACCCTGGCCAGGCTGGCGGCGTTCGCCATGATGTCTCGGGGACGCCTGGCCCCCTTGCTGATCGCGGCGGCGACCTGGTTGGAGACCGCGAAGCCTACGGTCACGGCGAGGACGACGAGGCTGACAGGCTGATACAGGGAGCGGATGTAAATGGCGTCGCCCCCCATGCGCCCCAGAATGGCGATGATGCCGAGCTGGACAGCGAAATTGAGGGACTCGGCCACTAAAAGCGGAACAGCGAGGCCAGATATGGTGCGCCACACGCCCCTTCCTTCATGCGTGGCCAGGGAAAACATGCGGACCTCCGGGAGTGCGACGGCTGGGCGTGCAGGGGGAAGAGTCGCGGGACGCTATCGACATTCACCGACGAATGTCCACAGGGGCCGGCCGGTTCAGGTCGCTTCCGTGTCGGAACGAAGCCGTGTCCAGTGGGCTCATCTTCGGCCACCGCCCTCCGAGTTGAAGGACGCGCCATGGGCGCTCTTCGCCGGCAACCGAGAGACCTGGAGCCACCTCATCGCCCATGACTCGATCCTCTGGTGGGGACCGGCTCACCACCACCGGCACCGGCGCCGCTGGAAGAGCGACCTCGCCGCCTCCGGGCGCCCTGTCCTGCGCCTGCACCGTGTCGCCGAGCTGGTACCGGCCCTGCACCACCTCAACCTGCTGCCCGCGCACTGGGAGGCCCGATGCCCCGCGAAGTGATCGCCTCCGTCGTCCGCGTCCCTTGGCACAGCACCCACGGCGGCTACGACCGCCTCCTCGACTACCTTCCCGAGACCCGCCGTATCGGCCCGCCCGGCACCCCGCTCACCATGAGCCTGGCCGGCATCGGACACCTGTTCGCTGCGGTCGACGCCACGATGCCCATGTGGTGGGCCAGTTCGCTCGCGGTCCAGGCGCGGCCGTCCAACAGCGCGAGGCAGATCGCGGCACTGGTGGGGTCGGCCAGTAGCCCGGCGAGCCGGGCCAGAGGTTGCGCCCTGCCGCCGCCGCGGGCGGGCGCGCGGCGCGGCCCGGCGGAGGGGCCCTTCTCCTATGCATTCACTGCCGAACGATCACCTGAACGAGATCGATCCGCACGAACGATCGACCGCGAGGCGTGTCACGCGGTTTGGGAATCGCTTCTGACTGCACGCTCGTGAGCCTGGATGTACCCGGGCGACAGATTCCGGGCCAACTGCTGGTTGCGCCAGCCTTCCAGCATCGCCTCGAACACCTGCTGCTCAGGCCGCAGCAGCGGGAGGCCTTCGACCAGTTGCAGCCTGACCGAGCCAGGCGGGCAGGGACTTTTGGTCACGTCTCATCGCTCTCCGTGCATCCCATCGGATGCGACTTTCTCGCATCCGATGCGACCGCCCGGCGTTTTCCCAGCTCAATCGTCCGATAGAGCGAGCGCGCAGTAGGGGGACGCACTCCTCCTCGACTGCCATCTTCCAGGTCATCGGCCGAGGTCACGTCCGACAGCCATCGGTTTCCACCATCGCGTATTCGAATCTGCTGCGACTTGCGACGCTCATAGTTTTGCGCCCGTCTCGGAGGGCCTCGGGCGGGGGGCGATTTATGAAACCGCCGCAGGTCAGCGCCCGCCGGTGATGGCCCGTGAGTGTGCGTCTCGGGTCCGGCGGGCGCCTGCCCGCAGGCTACCGGGACGCGGCCGGCGGGCCGGGGATTTGTACCCGCCGCAGGACAGTCGCGTTACCCGTGGTGGTAGCGCTCAGATCTGGCGGTCCGGGTCGGAGAAGGTGAGGCCATCGGGGGCGAGCGGACGCCGGGCCGGAGCAGGTGCGGGCACGGTCTCGCCGGACGGCTGGCGGAAGTCAGCGCCTTGCTCGACCGGCAGCAGCCGGCGCCCACCGGACTGGGCAGGCACGGGAGCGTCGACAACGGAATCGGAGAAGGCGGGCAGCGAGAGACTGCGACGGGCAACGGTCATGATCACAGTCTCGCAGCTCCGCGTAGGTAGGCCGGACCGCTATCACCGGTGATAGCGGTCCGGCCCTGGCCAGCAGGGCCAAAGCAGAAGGCTCGGGCGAAGCGTCCGGGCCCGCGTGCGGTTCGCCTGGTCAGGCCTGGCGGGCCTGGCGTCCGCCGTCGCCGCCAGCGCGACGTAGGGGGAGGACGTTGTCGTGGCCGTCGGCCTTCGAGGTGAGCCGGTAGTAGACCGTGTCGTCGATCTTCTCCATCCAGCCGCGTTCGACGAGCTGGCCGCGCAGGCGGGAGAAGAGGGATGCGGCCATGTTGATCTCGGCGGCCAGTTCCTTGGCGTCCATCACTACCGCGCCGCCGGGGCGGCCCCGGCGGCGCGGTAGTGCTGCCCTTGAGTAAGGGCGTCCGCCAGTAGGTCATCGGATGCGGGGCTTCGAGGCCGGGTGTCCCAGCGGTAGAGGGTCCAAACCCGTCGGATTAGGCAGCGGACAGTGATGATGACGCTGGCCAGGGCGATGAAGAGGAGCGGGTGGCGGTGTGTGCCGGGGACCTGTCTGCGGTGCTGCGGCGGGTGCTGTTGCTGGAGCACCTGGCCAGGCGGCCGTTCCACGGCGGTGCGGTGGAGTTCGCCGTCGACGCCGGGCGCCTGGTGGACATGTCGGCCGGGCGGGCGCGTCTGACTGCGCCGTGGGTCACCTTGCACCTCGACCGGGCGCTGTGGCCTGGGCGGGCGGCGCGGGCGCGGCGCAGCGCCGGCGACGCCGTGCTGTCCTTCCTGGCCGCGTATCCGGATCTGCCCGGTACCGTGCGTCCCGGGACGGCCCGGTGGGGCTTGTGCGTGCTGGCCGGGATCCGCCCGGAGGATGTCGCGGTGCGCGCGGCCGGCTGGGCGCTTGAGGTCGCGGACGTGGAGCTCGCCGACGCGGGCAGCGGGTTCCTGGACGCCGAGGGCGGCTGGACGGCGAACCGGCGGCGGGCCGCCGAGGACTTCTTCGGGGAGAGCGGCCCGCTCGACCCGCCCGGATGCGCGCGGCTGCTGGCACAGTGCCCCGTCGACTTCGCGGATCTGGGCCGGCTCACCTACCCGCCGGTCATCGACCAAAGGCCGCCCGCGACTTTCGCCCGGACCGCGCCCAGCTGACCGGGGAGGGGCGGCAGATCCTGATCCGCCTGCTGGACTGGGCCCTGGCCGCCGCCACCCACCAGGTTCCCGACCGCGGGGCCCTGGCAGCAGACCGACCCCGCTGACAGCGGCACCTGGTCCGCGGACCGGTTGCCTGCGGCGCGCTGGATCGCCGCCCTGCCGCTGGCGGACAGCCCCGTCCCCCTGCAACTGCGCGTCGACCAGGTCCACCGTGGTGGCTTCGGCGACGCCGTCCACCCCGGCCCCGTGGGCGTGCCCGCGTGGGTGCACCACGCCACCCCGGCCCTCAGGTTCGCCAGCGCCGACTCGCTGCCCGCCGCGATGGCGCTGGCCGAGCACGCCGGCCGCGAGGTCGCCGCCGGCGCCCGCTCGGTGCGCAGCTTCGACCGGCGCCTGCTCATCCCCCGCCGGCCCCTGCCGACGCCGACCCGCAGCCGGCCGACCTCATCGCCGCCAGTGCACCCGGCGGGATGGTCCTGGACCTGTACGAGCTGTGCGCGGTCCTGCGGGCCCTGGCCAGCCTCGACCGCCAGGACGAGCCCTATCTGTACAACCCGCCGGCCGGCGGGCACTGGCGCCAGGGCGAGCACCAGTCCGAACCGGGCACGGTGTCCGCGATGCTCAGCGAGGACCACGTCCTGGCCGCCACCCGGCCCGGCGAGGCGGCGAACACCGCCACGGTCGACTCCCCCGTCTACCGTCGCCACCTCGCCGCCCACCGGATCGCTATCGACCCGCTCGCCGAGGTCTACCTGGCCGCCGCCGACGCCGTCCCCGGCCTCGCCCCGCTGCGCGAGCGCCACCGCGCTGGAGTAGCGGCCCTGCAGGCGGGCGACGTCGCCACGCTGCTCCGCCTGGACCCGCGGCCGCCGCACCCGGGCGAGGACCTCACGGCGATCGTGCGGGAGCGGGCCCGGCGATTAGAGGAGCCGTCCCTGGTCATCATCGACACCCAGTCCGTCCGCGTGGCGGCGGGGGTGCCGAAGGAGACGACGGGACTGGACGCGAACAAGAAGACGCCCGGCAGGAAGCGGGGACTGGCTGTCGACGTGCTGGGCCT
>NZ_JBVHHW010000057.1:0-18623 GCF_055560875.1 Kitasatospora sp. NPDC023118 | reverse complement strand
GTCGGGCCAGCTCGGAGCCCGGTAGTCATCGACCCGCTGGAAGCCAATGAAGAGACCATCCTCGCGGGTGAGTCCGGCGAAGTCGGCGTCTGACTCCGGGTGCGGTTCGAGCCCGGTGGCCTGCTGATAGAACGCCGCCAGGGCCAGCGGATCAGGGCAGTCGAGCGTTATCGCGCTCAACTTCATCTGCAAGGGCACGGTGCCTCCGGGCTGATCACTGAACTTGCGCGAAGCACACGCTAGATGAAAACGCCGAGTCGCATCAGCTCATCCCTGCAGAAGAGCCACACCCAACTCACTCTCCCACAACCACCACGATGTCCACGAGGGGACCGGCCAGCGGTGTGAGGGCTGGTTTGACGACCACCGTGATCAGCGGCAAATCCAGTAGCTGTTGAAGGCCGGGTGCCCGCGTCGCTCACCGGTCGGGCAAGCCCTTCAGGACACGATCAAGTGCCGACCGGCCTGCGGGCCCCCAGTTCGGCTTGCCGCCGGGCAGGCCACGGTCTCCGTTCTGGCCCATCAGCATCAAGAACAGGCTCTTCATCGCGGCCAGCCCGCGCGCCCGTCGGATCGTCGCCTCATCCGCCTGTGCGTAGCTGTGGAAGAACCGTGAGGCGCCGCCCGCGGGGAGCAGCACCCAGGCGGCCGCAAGGTCCCACGCCGGGTCGCCGGCGAAGATGTCGCCGAAGTCGACGACGCCCGCCAGTGTGCCGTCCGCGACGACGACGTTCGCGGGATGCAGGTCACCGTGCACCCACATCCGCGGGCCCTCCCACTCGGGGGCCGCAACCGCGTCGTCCCACACGGCCCGGATGTCGTCCTCGGCGAAGCGCCCGAGGTCCACGGCCTGCAGGAAGTGCTCGAAGCCGTCCGTGCACTCCTTGGGATGGCCGCCGCGGTCCGGGGCGTCCGGCGCGTCGGCGGGCGCCTCCACATGCAGCGCCTTGAGGAAGGCGGCCAGCATGTCGGCCGCGTGGTCCCCGCGGGTGATCGAGCCGTGGTCCAGCGGTGTGCCTTCAACCCATGTCATGACGGTCCAGATCTTGGGGAAGCGCTCGGACGGTGCACCGCTCCGCACCGGAGTCGGGATCGGAAGCGGAAGCCGCGAGGCCAGCACCGGCAGCCAGCGCCGCTCCTTGAGCTGCAGATCGGGGCAGTTATTCATCCGCTGTATCCGGACGGCCAACTCGTCCCCGAGGCGCCACATCTGGTTGCCCCAGCCGCCCGCCACCTCGCGGATGGGTAGCTCGGCCAGGTCCGGATGCTGTTCGCGCAGCAGGTCACGGACCAGATCTTCGCTGATCTCAATCTCGGATTCGATCATGCGAAGCCACAGTACTTGAGGCAGGCGGAGCCGGGGCCGGCGACTCAGACGGCGTTGAGGGCGTCGCATCCGGGCCGCCATGGACCGGCTCCTTCGCGGCGACATCCCGCCTGGCGGAAAGTGCGACATCAAGACCCTCGCCATCGAGGCCGCGGTCGACCGCACCGCTTTCTACGGCACCCGCCCCTACGCTCACCTCCGCGTCGAGTTCGAGCGACGCCTTCACACCCTGCAGCAGGCCGGGGATATCCCCGACCCCCGCGAAGCCAAGATCACCCGTCTTAAAGCGCAGAACGCCAAGCTCACGGAACGGCTGGCCCAATCGGAGTGGACGATCACCCAGCTCACGGACTTCCGCACCCAGGCCCTGGCCCGGCTCGCCGCACAGCACGAGGAGATCGTCCGGCTCCGCGAAACCGCAGCAGGAGCGAGCCGAGTCAGCCACCTTCCCGCACCGCGAACTACCGTGATCGGGACCTGCAGTTGACCATGCTGTTGATCCACCCACATCCGGCGCAATCGTGGCCGGGCGGATATCGTCGCCAGATGCCTGAAGCTTCCGAGAAGTTCAACACCGCGATGACCACCTGGCAGGAATGGCAGGACGCCCCTTGGGGCCGACTCCGTTATTCGATCGCCGAGGCAAACTTGCTCCGTCACGTCCACGGTTTGGGAGACGAACCGCTACGGGTGCTCGACCTTGCCGGCGGCGACGGCGGCGACGCCATTCGCCTCGCAGCCCGAGGACACCATGTCACCATCGCTGACTACGCACCCGCCATGCTCGCCGCGGCCACTGACCGGGCAGCGGCAGGCGGCCTCACAGAGCTGATCACCTGCGTCGAGGCCGACGTGACCGATCTGCCTCGCGACCTCGTCGACGGCGAGTTCGACGTCGTGCTCTGTCACAACCTCCTGCAATACATGGACGATATCCCCGGCGCCCTCGCCGCGGCACTCGCCCCACTGAAGCCCGGGGGCCTGGTTTCCGTCATGGCGATGAACCGGCATTCGGCGCCCTTGAACATCGCCGTCCGGGAGATGGACCCTGCGGCCGCACTCGCCGCGCTCGACACCGATCAGGTGTGGACCCAGATGTTCAACTCGGCGCTGAGACTCCATGCGGCTGAAGAGATCATCCCCATCCTGCAGAGGCTCGGCTGCCGGGACGTCAGTCACTACGGCATCCGCAGCTTCTGCGACTACATCACTGACGACGCACGCAAGCACGAACCGGGCTTCTACGCCGACCTCGAACGCCTCGAACTCGCCACGACCGCCCGTTCGCCCTACATGCACACTGCTCGGCTCTTCCAGCTCACTGCCTGGAAGCAGACCAGCTGATGTTGGACGAGCCGCCTCGGTTTCGGCGTGTCACACGTCGTCCAGGCGGCTCTCCGACACACCTCAAAAACGTGATGTCCGTCACTTACGCCCTGTCGAATCACTACACGGTCCCAGCGTCTGAGTCGCGAACGTGGCACCGAACCCGCCCGGACAAATCGCGACACCGACATCCCTGCACACGGCCTCTGCGAACACAAGGCACTCTCTGGCCACGCAGGCGATCAACCGTGGCATGTCCCTGGAAGCGATCGCCGCTCTGCTCGGCCACCGGTCGTTGTCCATGACACGTGTTTACGCGCGGATCGCCGACCGGACGGTCGCGGACGAGTATTTCGCCGTCTCGGAGAAGGTCGAGGCGCTCTACGACGCCCCACGGCGACTGCCGGCCGACGCGGAGGGAACGGAGATGGCCAAGCTCCGCCGCGAGATGCACCGACGGATGCTCGGGAACGGCTACTGCGCGCGTCCCGTCGAGATGGACTGCCACTTCGAGTCGATCTGCGAGTCCTGCACGTTCTTCGTCACCACCATCGAGTTCCGGCCCACCCTCGAAAGGCAGCGGGACGACGCGGCGGCCAAGGGTCAGGTCGCCCGCGAGCAGATCTTCGACGGGCTCATCTCACGGCTGGACGGGCAGGCCGGCTAATCAGCCTTGCTGCTCGGCGCTGTTGAAACTGGTCCCATCTCTGTGATTCATGGATGAACCAGCCGAGCAACGCATCAGCCACGTCGCTGAGCGATCGGCCCTCGACTGTTGGCATGACCAGGGTGAAATCGGCGAGCTCACCGGCCGAGCCTGGGCAGTGGGAGCTCAGTGATCCGCAGCGGAGACCTGCCCGATCGACCTGAGCGCCCACCGTCACCCCGATTGACTCACCCGGCCTGCAGACAAGGTCGGTCCAGATCAGAAGGCCGCCGGTCTCATGGCTCTCTGGGCACTCAATCGGGTCCCAGACCCAGAAGTCGTCTGGAGCCAGAGTGGTCATCGGCCAGTCGTGAGCACGTTCGGCCAGCCGCTCGACAACAGGGCGCCACTGCTCGGCGAACTCCCAGTCGATCAGACACTCCTCGAAGACGTTCACGGGCTCATTCAAACAGGGGTGCCGATGGCCCCGCATCAAGGATTCAACGGACCGGGCCATCTTGACTTCGAGACCCGCATATTAGAGGAGTTCCGCGAAGCAAGGTCCGCTACGACAATCTGAAGGCCGCCGTCGCCCGGGTGCTGGGGCTGAGCCGGGCGCGGGTGGAGGCCGACCGGTGGATCGCCTTCAAGTCCCACTTCGGGATCGAGAGCTTTTACTGCCGGCCTGGCATCGAGGGCGCCCACGAGAAGGGCGGCGTCGAGGGCCAGATCGGCTACTTCCGCCGCAACCACTTCGCGCCGGTGCCGGAGGTCGAGTCGCTGGCGGAGCTGAACGAGCTGGTCGAGCAGTGGGGCCGGCACGACGGACGGCGCCGGATCGGGTCCAGGGCACGGACGATCGACGAGTACTTCGAGGACGAGCGTCCGCGGCTGCTGCCGCTGCCGGAGGACCCGTTCGAGACCGGGCGAGTGTTCACGCCGCGGGTCGACCGCTACAGCCAGATCACGGTCCGCACCAACCGCTACTCGGTGCCGGTCCGGCTGATCGGCAAGCGCGTTCGGGTGCTGCTGCACGCCTCCCACCTGGTGGTCTACGACAAGAACGTGGAGGTGGCCCGGCACGAGCGGCTGATCGCCAAGGGCGGCTGCCGGCTGGAGCTGGACCACTACCTGGAGGCCCTGGTCCGCAAGCCGGGCGCCTTCCCCGGCGCGACCGCGCTCGACCAGGCCCGCTCCGCCGGGAAGTTCACCCCGGTCCACGACGCCTGGTGGGCCGCGGCGGTCAGGGCGCACGGCGACGCCGAGGGCACCCGGGCGCTGATCGAGGTGCTGCTGCTGGGCCGTCACATCCCGCACGAGCACATCGTCGCCGGTCTCGCCGCGGCCTTGCGGGCCGGGGGCCCTGACCGCGGACGCGGTCGCCCTGGAGGCCCGCAAGGCCGCGCAGACCGAGGACGAGCCGACCACCGACGTCCCCGCACGGCGGGCGGCCGCCGGGCCGGGAGAGGCGACCGTGACGTTCCTGCACGAGTGGAAGCTCAACCACCTTCCCCCGGACACCAGGCCACTGCCCTCGGTGACCCACTACGACCAGTTGCTCCGACACCGCCGCGCCGGCGGCGGTGACCTGCGAGAGGGAGAAGCGCCATGACCCTGCCCCGCCAGCGGAACCTGACCGAGCAGGCCGCCACCACGGCCATCGACACCGCCTGCCGACTGCTGCGGCTGCCGTCGATCCGCAACGAGTTCGCCGACATCGCCGACCGGGCGGCGAAGGAGCAGATGACCTACCGCGGCTTCCTCGCCGAACTACTGATGGCCGAGTGCGACGACCGGGCACGCCGCCGCTCCGAGCGGCGGATCAAGGCCGCAGGGTTCCCCCGGGACAAGTCGCTGCGGATCAAGAAGAGCCAACCGCTCTGCCTGATCGGCGACTCCGGCACCGGCAAGTCCCACATGCTCATCGCCCTGGGCACCGAAGCAGCCATGAAGGGCTACCGCGTCCGCTACACCCTCGCCACCAAGCTCGTGAACGAGCTGGTCGAGGCCGCCGACGAAAAGCAGCTGAACAAGACCATCGCCCGCTACGGCCGCGTCGACCTGTTCTGCATCGACGAACTCGGATACATGGAACTCGACCGCCACGGAGCCGAACTGCTCTTCCAGGTCCTCACCGAACGCGAGGAGAAGAACAGCGTCGCCATCGCCTCCAACGAGTCATTGGCTGGACCAAGACCTTCACCGACCCCCGCCTCTGCGCGGCCATCGTCGACCGCCTCACCTTCAACGGCACCATCATCGAGACCGGCACCGACTCCTACCGGCTCGCCTCGACCCGGGCCCGGGCAGAGGAACCGACGAAGGCCGGCTGACCGCTGCAGGCTCCTACTCGACGGTCCTCCGCCCGGAGGGCGGAGGACCGTCACCGTTGATGAGGATCCGCAAAAATGGCTCTGGCCGAAAGTCCGTGCAAGGCCAGGGCAACAGCCTGCCTGGCGGATCGTTTCGGCTATTGCTGATACCAGTCGTCTCCGCCGACGCGCAGCGAACGGCCAAGGTAGTCGCGCAGGTTGTTGGCCACCCACCTGCGGCTGTCGCTCTCGTGCTCCCAGACGAACACGTCCGGGCGCTGCGGCTTCTGCACGAAGGCGAACTGATCACCGCCCCCGTTGTCGCCGAAGAACATGAGGGCATCGAAAGGCATATAAAGCTGGGCGAAGGTCTCGTCGGACCAGAAGCAGAGGTTCTGCTCGACGATCTGGTCGATGGTCCAGACAGTGTCCACGTGAGTGTGGCCGAGCACCCCGTTGCTCTCCAGCAGCAGCTGCTTAAGGTCCGTCGGCAGAGCTCGACCCAGCCGCCTCTCGGCCTCGACAATCTCGGAGGCCTCGACCGGCTCCCGAAGCCCTGCATCAGGAAAGACTTCCAGCACTGACTGTCTCCACATGACCGCGAGCTTAGCCAAGCCCCCTGGGCCCTGACAGCATCGGCAAGCCGCAGCGGGATGGCCAACTGACCAAGAACTCCGGTCCCCGCAAAAATGGCTCTGCCCGGATCCACGTGAATGATCAAGATGACGGCTGACGGCAGGTCATGCTGCCGGGGAACGATGAGGCCGCGGGGATCGGCTGGTCGGAAGCTTCCACGCGTGCGCGAGCGCGAGCGCGACGCACCTGGCGTCCCGGCGGTCGTAGCCGGTCGCTGCACAGACTTTGTTGATCGCCGCCTCCCAGCTCCCCTGCTGGATGAGCTTGCGGGCGCGCTCCTGCGTCGGGCGCGGCACCGGCACCCGCAGAGCCTGCACGATGTCGAGGTCCCGGCCTTGCCTTCTTGCGCGCCACGATCGCAGTCGCGGTCCCATCGACCAGTTCACACATGCCCCCGGTGTCCCATAGCGGCGGCCCGTTTCAGTTGTGCTTGGTGAGGATACGGATTCGCGGGAGGCGGAAGGGAGCCTGGCCGCACATCGCCCTCTTGATCGTTTTGAACCTGTTGATGTGGCCCTCCGATGCCCAAGCTCCAGGCGAGGGCGAGGCCGGCGGTCACCGTGTTGAGGTCCTGGCGAAGGAATCCGGCGAGGCTGCGGGTCGTCGGGTGACGTCATTTCTGGTGAACATCCGCAGCACCCGAGATCGCCAACTGCTGCCCAAACCACTGACCAATCGCTGCTACTTCACGTGAACGAAGCCAGTGCTGGGTTCACAAGACCGCCAACGTGCTGGACGCCATGCCGAAGTCGGCCCAGCCGGCGGTGAAGAAGGCCCTGCAGGACATCTACAACGCCGAGGACCGCGAGCACGCCGAGCAGGCGATCAAGACCTTCGCCAAGCTCTACGGCGCGAAGTTCCCCAAGGCCGTCAAGAAGATCACCGACGATCAGGAAGTGCTGCTGGAGTTCTACGGCTACCCGGCGGAGCACTGGATCCACCTGCGGACCACCAACCCCATCGAGTCGACCTTCTCCACCGTTCGCCTCCGTACCAAGGTCGCCAGAGGCGCCGGCTCCCGCGCCGCCGCGCTCGCCGTGGTCTTCAAGCTCGTCGAGTCCGCCCAGGCCCGCTGGCGCGCCGTCAACGGCGCCCACCTCGTCCCGCTCGTCCGCGCCGGAGCCCGCTCCGAACGCGGCCAGCTCGTCGAGCGCCCCGGGGCGGCCGCGGCGTGAACGAGCAGTGACAAGGCCGGGTGGCTACATCAGGTCGCTGATGACCGGGTGGTCCGTGGAGAGGGGGCAGATGAAGACGCGCATGGTTTCTCGTCTCCCGAGTACGACGTCGGTCGGCCCCTGGCACCGACGCCAATCGCTTGGACTACCTTCAAGGAAGCCGACAGGCACCCAGCTCTCCGTGCCTCCGTCCCACTCGTCGCTGGCGATCGAGGCCACGAAGCGCATCCCGCTGCCGCACGTGCCGCACCGCACCGGGCCGTAGTAGCCCTGGTAATTCCAGAGTTCATGGCCACCGAGCTTCCAGCCCGGGGCCGTCGAGAGGTCCCAGGAGTAGCGGGGGTCGTACTCCTCGGGGTCGTCCGGGTCACCAAAGGTCGCCATCTCCCATTCCTCGACCCGGGCCTCGAACTCCTCGCCCAGGGCACCTGGGTGCGGGTACTCGGTCACCGGCTCCGGCCGCAGCAGGCATGGGGTGGGCAGATAGCCGGGTTCACCGATGGCCACCGGCTCCGGTGGCGTCAGGAAGCGGTCTCCCAGGTCACCGCTGTGGCGGTAACGGATCTGGACCCACGGGCCGGCGATTCCGTTGTAGGTCACCGCCGAACCGTCGTAGACGTGCTGGAACGGACACCACAGGATCTGGAGGATGTCCGTGCCCTCCGGAAAACCGTCGTACCAGGGCACGTCATGCGCATACACCTGCATCACGGGCAGCAGTGGCCACGTCTCGTCCGCGGGTATCGCGTCCCAGGTGATCTCACCGTGGTGGGCGAGCTCAGCGGGCGTCGGTCTCGTCGATCAGGTAGTGGAGTTCGTCGAAGACCTGGAGCACGACGACGACCAGTACGTGGTCGGCGACCATGAACTCCACCACGACACCGGGCGCGGCGTAGGCCTTCCGTAGGTGCTCATCAGGGCCGATCGGTGCCGTCGCGGTCTTGTGGTACGGGTCGCGGGCGAGCACGCCCAGCGCCCGTTCCAGGAGAGCGCGACGTTCAGCGGGCAGAGCGTCGATCGTCGTCTTCGCCTCGACGGTGTACTGCACGCGGTACGTCATGCCCGACACGATAGCCGGGACAGCGTCCGAACGGGGGATTCCTTATCTCCCCACTCGGTGACCGCAGCGCCGTCGTTCCGCGCAGCCGGTGGTGACTGGTGACCGGCCCGAATCGCGGGAGCCTCTGCCGCTGTGTGAGGAACCGACCTCGGCCGAGCTGGAGGCGTTGCTGCGGATCCCGGTCGACTGGCTGCTGGGGGCCGGCGAGGCTGGCGCACACGCCTGAGAGGAGGGACACCGTCGGAGTCTGCTCGGCGGTGCCTGCACGTCGGGACGCTGGACGAGGCGGTCTGGGGACGGTCGACCGGCGCCGCTCGGAGGTACGGCGAGGCTCCCGAGGTCTGCCAGCCGAAGCCGCCGAGGCCTCCTTCGCGGCTTCGCTGTCCAGCTCGCCGCCATTGGGGGGCCGGAGCCTCGTGGTGGCAGCCGTGTCGCCGGCCGGTGGTGGTTTCGGAGTTTTCGCCAATGCGTGTGGCTGGCGATCTGCTGGGTACGATCGATCCCCTACTGGTCAGGGGAGGGCTGGTGTCGAACCAGTCGTAGGGGGTGGAGTGGGCCATGTCTGATCGGGCGACCGAGTTCGACCGCATGTGAATCCGTGGGCATATGACGCGAACGGCAACTTGACTGCCGAGGCCAAGCGTCAAAAGCTTGCCCGTACACAGATCAACTCGGCAGGCGGTGCTGCCTCCGGCGGGAAGATCGAGGCTGAAGTGACCGCGCTGGACGCCGCCGCCACAAGTGCCGAGCAGATCAACGGCCGTCTCGGTGGCGAGTGCAAGGGCGCGGACGACAAGATGGCGGCGGTTGCGGGTGGGCTTCCCGGGTTCGGGATCGGGGCGGCGTGCAAGGACGCCTCGGGGACCTGGGACAAGCAGGTCCAGGCGCTGTCGGTGGGCGTGCGCAGAAGCTCCGGGCGACGGCCAAGGGCTACCGCGATGCCGAGGCCGAGGCCGTCAGGTCTTTCGAGCAGAACGGGGGCTGATACGCCGTGGTGGACTTCTATGATCTGGCGAACGCGAAGGTCGACTCCCTGGGGACGGCCGCGGGCGCCTGGGACGAGATCGCCGGGAAGCTCAGGGCGATGGACGGCGAGTGGAAGAGCGGTTTCGTCGGCAAGGTCAACGGTTCCGGGTGGACCGGGAAGGACGCGGACGCGGCGAAGCCGGCGCTCCAGCGCGGAAACGACCAGGTCAACGCGGCGGCGGTCGAGGCGGGCGCGCTCGCGTCCGTGCTGCGGGAGGCGGCGACCGATATCCAGGCCGCGAAGGACAAACTGAGCAAGCTGGTGACGGAAGCCACGACGGCTGGTCTCACCGTCAGCTCCGATGGGACGGTCAGCTGGCCGGATCCCGACAAGGCCATCAAGAACGACCCGCAGGCGGCGGCTGCCTACCACGACAAACGTCTGCAGCAGCTCGGCGTCCCCGCCGCCTTCGACGCAAGTACCAAGGCGGGACTCAGACCGCGCACCCAGGCACACCGACCGCGGTAGCGAGTACACGGGCGAATTCCGCGGGGAGGCCAGGAAGTTGAACCTGAGGCAGAGCATGGGACGAACCGGCATATGTTACGATAACGCCGCAGCTGAGAGCTTCTTCGGCTTGCTGAAGGCGGAGATCGGCACCACCGTCTGGGAGAGCCGCGAAGCGGCCCGTGCCGACGTCTTCCGCTTCATCGAGGTCGAGTACAACCGCACCAGGCTCCGGAAGAGTTCGGGTACCTCACCCCACTCGAAACCCGAGCGAAGCTGCAGCACGACTTCACCCCCGCAGCGTAAGAACCCGCTGTCCAGGATCAGGGGGGAACTTCAGCCTGATCTTCCACAACACCCTGGACATCGCCCAGGCAGTACGTGAGCTGCAGGCCGAGGGCTGGAACGTCGACCCGGAGGACCTGGCGGAGGTCCCGCCCTACCTGACCGAGAAGATCACGCGGTTCGGCGAGTACTCCACCCACGAGCTCGACCTGGCCCCGGAGGCGTACGAGCCGCACCTGGACGTCGACTTCACCAAGCTCGACCCGCAGGACTTCGTCGCTGCCTCCTGATCGCCACCCGCTGCTACGGAAAGGGGCGGCGCCGGCCGAGCCGGTGCCGCCCTACGAGACCGGGGCTCAGCCGCCGTAGCGCCGCTGCCTGGCAGCGAAGCTGCGGACCGCGCGCAGGAAGTCGACCTCGCGGAACGCGGGCCAGTAGGCCTCGCAGAAGTACAGCTCCGAGTAGGCGCTTTGCCAGAGCAGGAAGTTGGACAGCCGTTGTTCGCCGCTGGTACGGATGACCAGGTCGGGGTCTGGTTGGCCGGCGGTGTACAGGTGCGGGGCGATGTCGTCGACGGTCAGGGCGTCCGCGGCCTCGGTCAGGGACGCGCCCGTTTCGGCTCGCGCGTACATCAGGTCGCGCACGGCGTCGACGACCTCCTGGCGGCCGCCGTAGCCGACGGCCAGGGTGACGTGAGCGCCGGTGGTGCAGGTACGGGTGGCCTCGACGGCCTCCTTGAGGGCGCGGGCGGTGCTGTCGGGCAGGGCGTCGGTCATTCCTGCGAGGTGGACCTGCCAGCGGGCGTCCGGGCGGGTGAGGCGATCGACGACCACCTGCTCGATCAGCCGCATCAGGTAGGCGACTTCGGTGTCGCCGCGGCGCTGGAGGTTCTCTGTCGAGCAGACGAAGACGGTGATGTGCTTGATCCCCAGGGCCTCGCACCACGAGAGCACCTCCTCGACGTGCTCGGCGCCCACCTTGTGGCCGAGGCTCGGGTTGGCCATGCCCATCTGCCGGGCCCAGCGGCGGTTGCCGTCCATGATCAGCCCGACATGCCGGGGCAGTGGGGCCGCCATGACCTCGCGGCGCAGGCGGCGGGTGTAGAGGGAGCGGAGCAGGTCGGGCATGGGCACCGTCCAAGTGGGATGGGAGCGGCCCGCGGGTTCGGGCGAGCCCTGAGCAGGCGGGTGTCGCGTGGCTTACCTGGCCGACGGCAGGTCGCGCAGGTCGCGCAGGGTGCCCGCGCACACCGCCGTCAGCAGCAGCAGGCCCACGCCGATGCCGACGCCGAGCGGGTGGAATCCGGCACCGGTGAGCGAGAGTCCGAAGATGGTCGCGCCGCCGGTGGCGCTGGCGCCGGCGAGGGTCCACACACCGGCCCGGAGGCGGTCGGTGCCGGGTGGCACGACGGCATCCCCGCCGACGCCGGTGAAGATGCGGGGGATCTGGATCGCGCCGAGGCCGAGGGAGATCCACCAGGCGGCGAGTACGGCGGTGCGCAGGGTGGGCGGTGAGGCGTCCGCGTCGACGCCGCCGTGCACCAGCACCACCACCGTGGTGCCGAGGAGCGTCGGTACGGCGAGGCGACGGAGCGCCCAGCCCAGCAAGGTGATCGCGGCGCGCAGCGTGGGCCGGGGCCGGGGTGCGACGAGGGCAACGCCGAGCAGCAGCAGGGTGGTGCAGCCGTGCGTGACCTGCTCTCGGACGGCGTCGGCGGGCAGGGGGCCGGCCTGTTCGGCGGCCAGGTGGCTCAGGAACCAGGCGGCGAGGGCGACCGTGATGCCCATGGTGGCCACCCGTCGCTGGCGCTGTGCCGGGGAGTCGGCGGGCCAGTGGGCCGGGTGCAGCCACATGTCCACGATGCCCGCGATCAGGTTGGGCCAGGACTTCCAGCCCGCGCCCCGGGCCTCGTCCTCCACCATCGAGCCCCAGCGCTCGCGGAAGGCGTCCGGGTAGAGCCTGACCAGGCTGCGGGTGACGACGCTCATGCCGGGTTCACCCCCAGGCGCCGCAGTCCCGCGTTCGCGACCCGGGCCATGGCGCGCAGTTCGCGTTCCAGGACCTCGCGGCCGAGGGACGTCAGCCGCACGGGACGCTGGCGGCCCTGCCCGTCGAGCGGCTCGATCAGCCGCTTCGACTCCAGCCTGGCCAGCGCCCCGTACAGACTGCCGGGGCCCAGCCGCTCCCCGGTCAGCTCCTCGATCGCCGTGTTGATGGCGTATCCGTGCAGCGGTCCGTCGGCCAGCGCGCAGAGCACCAGCGTCTGGGCATCGTTGGCTTGCATGTCGCTCCTTTCGATCTGACGGAGCACCATACTACGTGCCGCGAACTACGTGCCACGTAGTACGCAATGTGTACTATCGCCGTCATGCGACATGACTTGACGATCGATCAGCTGGACGTCGGACACCCTGCTCGGCCCGCCGCGGCCGCGGCGCTGTCGACGTCCGCCGCCGGCGCCGCCGCCTTCACGCTGTTCGCCTACCTGACGACGCAGGTTCGCTCGGTGCGGGCGGGCAGTCCCTGGCAGGGCGATCCGTACGACGCGGTGGTGACCTTCACCATGTTCTTCGTCCCCCTGCTCGGTGCGCTCGGCGGGGCAAGGGCGCTGCTGTGCCGCCGCGACCGACCGCTGCCGCGCTACCGGATCGAGCAGGTACTTCGGGCCGCACTGGTCTGCACGCTGCTCGTCGCCGCCACGCTCGCCACCGACTGGGCGGCGGTGGCCGCGCGGGCGGACCGCGCGTCCTGGGACGGCGGCACCCCCTGGCTGATCGCGTCACTGCTGCCGCTCACCGGGGTGACGGCCGGGAGCCTGCTGCTGCACCGCCGGGCGATCCGACGGCTACCGAAGCCGGTGCGCGGGGCCGAGGACACGGGCGGGGACTGGCTGGACGACCTCGCACCCCTCGCGACTCTCCTCGCCGGCCCCCGCTCCCGCACATGGCGCGCACTCGCTGCGCTGATCGGCCGGGGCAAGGTGCTCGACTTCGTGCGCCTCCGGTTCACCCTGCTCGCCGCCGCAGCCGCCGTCGCCGCTGGCCTGCTGGTCGCCACGGGACTGGCTTCCGGCGAGGGCTGGCCCGGGGTACTGCTCTTCACCGTGGAGACCGCAGTCTTCGCGGGCGGCACCTTCGCCTTTGTGATGATCTGCAACAGCGTCCTGCGGTTCGCCGCGCCTCCTCCCGCGTCGAAAACGAGACGGGCCGCCCGGGCCGCGACCACCGCAGGCGCGTTGACACTGCCGGTCTCACTGGCGCTGCGGGACACCGCCTGGCAGCTGCTCGGGCTCGGCGACCAGGTCGACTCCATCGGACAGTGGGCGGCCGCCACCCTCGCATTCGCGCTACTGACGGGCGCGCTCACCTTCGGTGTGACTGCGACCGCAACCAGGGAGTGACAGCGGGAGGCATCGGTCGGTTGCCGGAGCAGGGAGACGCTGCCATTGAGGCTGGCTGATCGGACCGATGCTCCGCTGAAGGAGATGGCGGCCGATGATCCGCTGATCGGGTGGGGACGGTCCGCTCGCGAGACCTCGACAGAGTGCCATGTAGCCGAACGTGACAGTCATGATGATGCGTAACTCTCACAAATGAACGTTTGTGAGAGTAACCGCGCGTGCGACTCTGGCCCTTGCTCGTTTGCCGGGAAGATCACCAGGAGGCCAGCCTCGGTGACAGTGGGCCAGCCGTTAGCGGTTGGCCCACTGATGATGCGGCGTCGAGCTTCGATCGATCAACCCGAGTTCGCCTCGCCGGTGCTGGTCCACCCACTTCGACGCCCTTGCTTGGGTTATGGTGTCGTCGAGGCCGTACGGGACGCATGGTGCCGTGCACCGGTGACGATGAGCGAGACGTTCTGCCCACCGAAGCCGAAGGAATTGCTGAGCACGGCCTCCTGGGGGACGTCTCGTCGCTCTGCGGCGACATCGAGATCGATGTCGGGACCGACGCCGGCCACGGTGAGGTTACGGGTCGGCGGGATGACGCCGTGCTCCACACTGAGGACGGCGATGAGCGCTTCGATCGCGCCGGCTGCGCCAAAGAGATGACCGAGCGCCGCCTTGGGGGCTGTCACGGTGGCGCGGCCGAAGACCTCCCCGATCGCGTGCGCCTCGGCAACGTCGCCGACCGGAGTCCCGGTGGCGTGGGCGTTGATGTGGCTGATCTGCTCGGGAGCCAAACCGGCTTGCGCGAGGGCCTTCCGCATAGCCGAGATCTGACCGGAGCCGTCGGCAGCGGGCGCCGTGATGTGGTGAGCGTCGGCGGCGATGCCAGCGCCAGCGAGCACCGCGTGGACGCGCGCGCCCCGGGCGCTGGCATGCTCGGCGCTTTCTAGCACCACGACAGCCGCGCCTTCACTGAGGACGAATCCGCTGCGGTCTGCGGCGAACGGCCGGGACGCAGACGCGGGTTCGAGGGTATGCCGCGACAGTGCTTGTGCCTGGGCGAAGCCGGCAACGGTGATCGGTGTGATCGCGGCCTCGGTCCCGCCCGCGATCACCACGTCCGCCTCGCCGGCACGGATGAGCCTGGCCCCCAGGGCGATCGCCTCGGCACCGGAAGAGCACGCCGAGACGGGCGTGTAGACGCCTGCCCGTGCACCGTATTCGATACTGATCAGCGCCGCCGCCGCATTGGGCATGAGCATCGGGACCGTGCGTGGTGAGACGCGCCGCGTCCCGGCCGCCTCCAGTACGTCGTCTTCCTTCAGCAGCGTCTGTACGCCCCCGATGCCCGTGCCGATCGCCGATGCGAGCCGGTCCGGGTCCACCTCGGGGGCACCGGCATCGGCCCAGGCTTCGGCCGCCGCGGCCAAGGCCGCCTGCTGCGAGCGGTCGAGCCGCCTGGCCTGCACCGGCAGCAGCAACTCGGCGGGGTCGATCGCCATCGTCCCGGCGACGGTGTCGGGAAGGCCGGCATCTTCGTGGCCACGCAGGACGCCGCCGCGGATGCCGGACTCGCCGGCAAGCAGGGCGTCCCAGGTGGACGCCACGTCTGCCCCGAGTGGTGTGATCGCGCCGAGTCCGGTCACGACGACTTCAGTCCGGTGCATGCCCCTCAACCCTTCTTGTATGCGATACAAGCGAACGCCCTTGTTGTATCACATACAATTTTGGTGTGGAGAAGAAGCGAACCGAAACTCGATCAACGTCGGCTCGATCGCGTGACCGCGGTCGCGCGACGAGGCACCGGCTGATTGAGGCAACTGCACGGCTCTGCATGGAACGGCCCGGCGCTGAGGTGAGCGTCGCGGAGATCGCGAACGCGGCAGGCGTCTTCCCCAATCAGGTCACCTACCACTTCGGCTCCAAGGACTCGCTCCTCGTGCACGCCGCCTTTCTCGGCTTGCTGCACGACGCCCGACGGATTGAGCGCATCGGTCGCCAAGCCCCCGATGCCGCGACATTTCGGCGCAACATCGCCCGCGCCGTACTGGCCATGCCCTCGCTCCCGTCAGTCACGCGAGCACTCGCCGCCGGGATCTCCAAGCCCGAACTCGCCCCCGTGGTCGACCAGCACCTTCAGTTGCTGTTCCGGCAATCCGAGCGCTTCGTGAGCCAGCTCATCGACAGTCGCGGCTGGAGGGCCCGTCGGCCGCTCAACGTGGAAGCCAGGACGTTCTGGAGCACCGCGCTCGGTGCAGTGCTGCTCGTCCGCGCCGGGGCACATGGCACCGTCGCCGACCTCGACCTCGCCGGAGCATTGACCATCCACGACGAACCCGATCCCAATTAGCTCAGTCGAACCGGCCGGCGACGACGTGCGCGGTTCCCGCCCGACGGTGGCCTTGTCGCGGTCGGCATGTTTGCCGTCGCCGACGAACTCCACTGCTGCGGCTAGTGCAAGGCGTCAAGAACCTGCTTGCCAGCAACAGTTAGGACCCGGACGACCCCTGGGCGCGGTCCGCCGACTGGCCCGTGCCCGGCGACGTCGCCCCGGCCGCACCCTCCGCCGCTGATCGGGCGTCTTCCGCCTCGGGCGCGGTGCGGGGGCCGGGCACTGCCGCGGCGACGAGGTCGAGGTGGGAGTTCATGTCCAGCTCGAACCGGCCGTAGGGTTCACGTGTGTCCAGAACAGCGGGGACGACGCCCGCCGGTCGGCGTTGGTGAGCCGCTTCTGCCACTTCTCCTCGCTCAGGATGTCCTGAAACAGCAGGGTGTTGACGTGCACCAACGCCGACTGGAGCAGGTGCAGGGCGAGCATGGAGACCTCCTGGGACTCCTTGTCGGAGCCGGTCAGATCGCCGTCCTTGCCGTAGAACAGGTCGTGGTTGGCGGAGTTCCAGTTCTCCACGACCTGGAGCCCGTCGTTGATCTCGCGGCGCAGCTCCGCGTCGGCGAGGTAGTCACAGATTCTGTGAAATCTGATTTGTCAACATCATGCCTGTTTGAGCAGTTCCATCGTCCACTCTCGCTGCTCGGCGGTGTCTGGGACGGCAAGCCCGCGAGCTCGTTCGATCTGGTGCCAGGAGGTGTCGGGATCGACGCCGTTGAGGATGAGGAGTGCGGCGGCGAGGAGGGACGAGCGTCCGATGCCGGCCCGGCAGTGGGTGACGACGTGTGCGCCTTCGTGTAGCTGTTCGGCGAGTCCGTGCAGTGTAGGCAGGATCGTGGTGAGGTCGGGGACGGTGCGGTCGGGGATGGGAATGGCGACGAACTGCAGCCCGGCTGCAACGGCTGTCCGGGGTTCGTCTGCGAGGCCGAGGTCGTCGAGTTCGGATCCGGTGAGCGCGCAGACCAGGATGTCGACGCCGCAGTTCTTCAGCGCGGTCATCTCGTCTTCGAGCCAGTCATTGCCACGGGGTCTGGCCATGGTGCTCAGTCGTCCCGGGCCAGGGAGGTCGACGGTGAAGAGGGTGGGTCGCATGTCAGCAGCACTTTCGGTCGGTGGGGTCAGGTGATGATCGGACGGTCAGTGGCAGGGGTCGGCCGGGTTCGGCGCGGAGCTCGTTCGGGGTCGGGCCGGCTGGGGTGGCCACCTCGGCGAGACGCTCGCGAAGGCGGTCGAGGGCGCTCTGGCCGTCGTCGACGGCGGCGCGTTCCTCTTCTGTGAGCGGAATGCTCACGAGCATGCGCTGCAAGTTGGCCTTGGCTTCAACGAGTTGGGATCTCGTCGATTCCTTGGGGGTGTAGAAGTCGCAGCGGGCGCAGGCCATCCGGTGCTGGTACTGTTCGAAGAACGAGTAGGAACACAGCCCGTGACCGAGATCGTAGTACTGCCATGGTTCACCGTTGGCTGCGGCCCCGGAGGTGATGGCATCGCGGTCGAGAAGGACCTCGACCGTGCGGACGTTGCGGGCGAAGTAGCCGGCCTCGGTGTATGCCTTCGTGAGGGTGTCGGGGGTGATCTTCGCGTAGTGCTGGGTGGACTCCGGACTCCGGTGGCCAAGCCAGGCTTGCAGCTCGAAGAGCGGCATCGGCTCCTTGGCGTTGTAGAGCTGGCTGGCGATCGTGGAGCGGGCCCGGTGGCTGGTGATGTTGCCCCGGACATCGGCGGTCGGGACGCCGGCCTTTCGGCAGAGCGAGGGGATGACCGCGGTGTTGATGTAGGTCTTCGCGAGGCGTTTCGCCCGGTGCGCGAACAGGAAGTCCACCTGCTCGCCGGTCTTGCGGTCCAGCATCTTCGGCTGCTGCGGCCGGAGTTCCTGCCACGCCTCGATCGCCTTGCCCAGCAGAGGGTCAACCGGCTTGGTGAACGCGGTGCCGGTCTTGTGGGTGGGGACGTCCAGCAGGCAGACGGCATCCCGCGCCAGCACCTCGTCGGAGTCGCCGGGGATGGGGTGGCGGGGGACGCGAATCAGAAGTACGGGAAGCCGCTCAGGGGCCCGGCCGTCGGGCCGGATGGCGTCCCGGTGGTGGTTCGGCTGAGGGGGCCCGGCGGGGTGGACCTGAACTGGTCCGCCACGGTCCTGCCAGACGGCATCCTGGTTGGGCTCGTAGCTGTCGTGCTGATCGGCGTGGGGACTGTGGTGTCGGTCATCGTGCGCCGGGTTCGCAAGAAGCCGGGCTACCGGCTAAACGTCGAGGTCGGCGGACCGGAGCCGCGCAGCCTCACCCTGCCTTTCGACTCCCGGGCGCGAGCCGTGAAGCACGTCCGTGACCTGACCGCCGCCATCGGAGAGCACTGCGCGGATGCGGTGTAGAAAGAGAGCCGCACCCCGGCAGAAGGCCGGGGCCTGGCGGCCCCTCAGAGAGTGGTGGGGAGGTGTCGCCTGCGGCGCCACCGAGAAAAGGCGCCGGACGCGCGCGGGGGTGCGGGAGAAGGGGCGGGGGGGGGGGCGGGGGCGGGCGGCCCCGCAGAGTAGTAGCCGGGGGTGTTGCGTGGTTTGGGCGCACGCGCGACACCCCCCCCCCGACCCCCCCGCCACCCCCACCCCCAC
>NZ_JBVHHW010000056.1:0-19164 GCF_055560875.1 Kitasatospora sp. NPDC023118 | reverse complement strand
CCGCTCGCCGGCCTCACCGCCCGCGCCGTCATCGTCCTCGACGAGAACGACACCGTCCTGCACACCGAACTCGTCCCCGAAATCGCCGACGAACCGAACTACGAGGCCGCCCTCGCCGCCCTCAGCTAACCCCACCACACCCACAGCCCGCCCCACACCCCCACACCACAAAACAGGAGGATGCGGGGCGGGCCCACACCCCCCGGAAACCGGGACCAGAGACCAACCCCGACCCCGGCAGACACACCGAGGCCCTCCCCGACAACCCCACCCGCGCCAAAGCACCCCGACCCGCCCACACCGCCATCGACACCGTCGACTCACCCACACCCGTCGCGCGGCTTGGTCCTGCCGGGCTGTCCGAGTGAGTGACCGCAAGCCCTACAAGAGCGACCTATCCGATGAGCTGAAATGCGAGACGGCCGCTGTCGGAGTCGAGGGGATGCGGCGATGAGCGAGATCAGGCCACACCTGTCGGTGCGCGGCCTCACCGACGATCAAGGCGGCCCAGCAGGCCGCCTAGAGTCGCTGAACGCCCGGCCTCGACGCGGGCCTAGCGCAGGGCAGCGTGGGTAACGTGCCGTGCATGGGTACCGATCAGAACGGTCGGTTGACAGCGGAACTGCGCTCTACGGAACGCCGTCTCCAGGCCGCGCAGCTGACCGCTGACGCCGATGCACTCGATGTCCTGCTCGACGACCGTCTGGTCTTCACGGGGCCCGACGGGCGCCTGTACGGGAAGGATGACGACCTGGAGATCCAGAGGAGCGGCCGGCAGCGCCTCACTCGCGTCGACGAGGAGGACCTCACGATGCTGGTCGCGGGCACGACCGGCGTCACCTGGTTCCTCGGTACGGTCGCCGGGGCGTTCAACGGTCAGGAGTTCACCGCGTGCGTGCAGTACACGCGCACCTGGGTCCATACGGCCGACACCGGATGGCGTGTCATCGCCGCTCACGTCAGTCCCGCCTGACAGCAGCCGATCGCTCCAGCCGATGTCCACCGTGCCCTCGGCGACCTCCTGTGGACGGCTGGCGAGATGGACGCGGGCGAACCTCGCGGCGGACGAGCCGGGGCGCAGCAAGTTCGGTACCTGTCACGCCGATTGACCGGCTGGCTCGTGCCGGCCCAGCCGACCCGTCGCATGTCTACCCGGCCACGGTCGGCCACCGCCCGAACGACCGACGGAGGGGCAGCCGCTGCCGCCCAGCCGGGAAAGCCGAATGCGGCCTCCTGCCTCAACGGGCCGCGCGCACGGCCTCGATGAAGCCCGAGGTGCGGCCGAACCCGTCGGGCAGCGGACGGCCGTAGGCCTCCCCCACCTCGGCGAGGGAGGTCGATCGGGTCGCCCAGCCGTGGGCCTGCAGCCACTCATCGGTGCCGGGGCCGAGGCCGCCGCGCCAGAGGTCGGTGACGTGGGCGAGCGCGGGGTCCTGCGGGGTCCTGGAGACGTCCCGGCCCTGTTCCATCAGGAGCCGGCTGCCCGGGGCGGACAACGAGCCGACGGCCGTGAGCAGCCCGGCGGCCTCCTCCGCGTCCAGGTAGACCAGCAGCCCTTCGGCCAACCATGCGGTCGGCAGCTGCGGGTCGAAGCCGGCCGCGACCAGGCGGCGGGGCCAGCCGGGATCCACCAGATCCCCCGGCAGCGCCGCGCGCTCACACGTCGCCACCGCTCCGACGGACCCGAGCACCGGCTCCTTGAAGGCCAGCACCGGCGCCAGGTCCAGTTCCCACAGCCGCGTCCCGGACGCCCAGTCCAGCCGGTAGGCCCGAGCGTCCAACCCGGCGGCCAGCAGCACGACTTGGCAGGCCCCGGCGGCCAGCAGCCGCTCGTCGTAGAAGCGGGTCCGCAGCACGACGTGCACGTACAGCGCCCTGCCGAGTTCGCTGATGCGTGCGGGCACCTCCGTCGGCACGCCGGCCGCCGCGACGAACTCGGCCGCGTACGGGTCGACGAACAGCGGGTCGGGGCGGGTGCTCTCGTACGCGCGTGCCCGCGCCACGGACACGGCGGTCCGCGAGACGGGGCTGAGCGAACCGGGCGTCTGCGTCATGCTGACAATCTACAACCGCGTCCAGGGCGAGCCGGACCGGGTCCGGGGCAAACCCCTTGCTGTCAGAGGAAGTCCGGGCACGCCGCGGCACCGCCCTCGGAGACGGGCTGCCACGCGCCGCGGTCCTCCCGCGCGCTCAGCGGGTCCGCTTCCGCTGCGCTTCCGATCAGCTGCGCGGTGATCGAGGGGGCCGCGGCCGATCCGGTCTCGGCGGGACGGTGGCCCGGGAAGGTCGGCTGTACGAAAACCCGCGGGCCGCACCGCGTGGCAGCGCGCGGACGATAGCCTCCAGTGCGGCCAGTTGCGGGTCGCCGCAGACGGAGAAGCCGGGGAAGGCTACAGCGGTTGGGGATGGCCATGGACGAGCGGACCGTACGGACACTGGGCGGTGACGATGCCTGAGAACTCGATTCCCATCGACAACACGCCCCCGAAGCCGGAGCCCAAGCCGCGGCCCGCGGCGCCGCCTCGGACGCGGAGCCTCGGCGAGATGGTCCGGCCCGCCGCGTACGTCGCACTCGTCGTCGTCGGGCTCGCCCTCACCGTTCTCGGCTTCGTCCAGTTCACCGACACCTTCGAGGAGGCCCGCGCGTACCGCGCCACTCCGGTCTGCGCCCCGGCGGCGAAGCCTGGCGACGACTGCGTGACGCTGGAGAGCGGCCGGGTGACGGGGAAGTCGGAGGAACCGAGCTCCGACTCGACCGACTACGTGCTGACCGTGGCCCGCGAGACGGCGCCCACCGACCGCTACTACGTCGGCAAGGCGTTCTACAGGGACGTCGACACCGGTACCGTCGTGGAGCTGAAGATCCTGAAGGGCAAGGTGTTCGAGCTCAGCTACCACGGGCACCGCTCCCAGCCCCCGAACACCCCGTACCTGGCGATCGCCGAGTTCAGCGGGCTGATCGCGGTCGGACTGGTGATGGTCGCCGCCGGCCTGGTCGGGGACATCGAATACATGGTCGGCCTGGCCCTGGCGTACGCCGCTGGAATCACGATCGCGACCGGCACTGGCTCCATCTTCCTGATCACCTTCCAGTGGCCGCTGATCGTCACCCTGAGCATCGCCGTGGTGTTCTGGCTGATCGCGGCCGTCATCACGTACACCACCTTCGAGGAGTTCTGAGCCCCGCCCCGCCGTCCTGTCCGAGCCGCGCACTACGCTCCCCCGCATGACTGCTGCGGTGCACATCCCCGAGTACGAGGACGAGGAGCTGCGCGCGGGCGAGGAGCTCGCGCGGGAGCCCGCCTTCTGGCTCGCCCACCTCCTCCTGACCCTGGGCCACGGCGACGAGGAGCCGGAGGCGTACGGCGTCGCGGAGGAGGCCTACGACGCCATGCTGGAGCGGCTCGGCGATGCCGAGGCCCCGGGGCTGGTGCTGCGGGTTCCGTTCAGCCGGGGCCACACGGCCTGCGTCGCGTACCGGAACTTCGAGGACGAGAGCGTCATCGACTTCTTCGTCCACCACCCCGACTGGGGCCGGCTGGGCTTCCTCGGGCAGCACGGTCCGCACGGTTCCGGCCCCGGACTCGCCTGGCGCGAGCTGACCGCCCTCGCGCGGAGCGTCGGCGGGCACGACCCCGCGGGGCTCGGCGACGAGGCGCGACGGCTTCTGCTGCTCCTTCCGGTGCTCGGCGACGCCGACACACCGCTGGAAGCGCAGCAGGCGGTGGCCGCGGCCCTGGTCGCGGTCGGCCTCCGGGCAGAGACCGCCCGGCAGTTGGCCGCGCGGCTGGTGGACGGACTCGGACTGGCACACCAGCCTCGGTGGAGCGTCACGGCCGACAGCCCGATCCCGGTCTGCTCCTCGGACTACAGCCCCCGGCAGATCCCGCTCGCGCTCGGCATCACCGAGGAGCAGGCCCACGTCCTGGCGGAGGCGCTCGCGGGTGACCACTGAACGATTGTCAGGTCTAGAACAAGGGAAAGGGGTCTCCCAAACACCACCCACCGGGAGGCCACCCGTGCACCTCAGGACCAGGACAGCGCCCAGGACAGCGACCAGGACTGCCACCAGAACAGCGACCAAGGCCGCAATCGCCTTGCTCACCACCGCTCTCGCCGCGACGCTCCTCGGCGCCGCCCCCGCCTGGAGCGCGCCCGGCACGGACCAGCCCCGGCAGCAGGTGGAGGTCTTCGCCGAGGACGGCGGCATCTCCCGCACCACGGCGCCGGCCGCCTCCCCTTACGTCGCCGCCCCGACCGCCGGCCTGACCACACCGAGCAACGGCGACGGCGAGGTTACCCCGCTGGTCCACAACGGCGACACCGCCACCAAGCTGGACGTGGTGGTGATCGGCGACGGCTACGCGGCCCAGGAGCAGGAGAAGTTCCGCGCCGATGCCGCCGAGAAGTGGCGCGAAATCACCGCCGTCGAGCCGTACGCCACCTACCGCGGCCTGTTCAACGTCTGGGCGGTGTCCGCCGTCTCCCCCGAGTCCGGCGTCACCGGCGATCCGGACCGGGCGACGGTCCGGCACACCGCGCTCGGCTCGTACTTCTGGTGCGACGGCGTGGAGCGGTTGCTCTGCCTGGACGAGAAGGCGGTCGACCGCTACGCCGCGAAGGCCCCGCAGGCGGACCTGGTGATCGTGGTGGCCAACAGCGCCAAGTACGGCGGCGCGGGCTACAACGACGTCAAGTCCCCGCTGGGCTACGAGGGCATCGCCACCGTGGCGGGCGGCAACGCCAAGTCCGGGCAGATCGCGGTGCACGAGACCGGGCATTCGCTGGGCAAGCTGGCCGACGAGTACGCGTACGACGGTCAGGGGACGTACCAGGGCGAGGAGCCCCCGGAGGCCAACCTCAGCACGCTGACCGCCGACCGGATGCGCGACCAGGGCGTCAAGTGGTCCCGCTGGCTCGGTCAGGCCTCGCCGGACGGCGGGACGGTCGGGACGTACGAGGGCGGCGGCTACTACCCGGCGGGGCTCTACCGGCCGACCGAGAACTCGATCATGCGCTCGCTCGGGCGCGAGTTCAACCTGCCCGGACGGGAGGCGATGATCGCCGGCTTCTACCGCCACGCCACCCCGCTGACCAGCCCGACCTCCACCGACACCTGGCTCACCGCCGCCGACCGCCTGACCGTCGACCTGCCAGTGCCCGGCACCCTGCTGCGCTGGTTCCTGGACGGACGCGAGCAGCCGCAGCTGCGCGGCCGTACGACGCTCGACCTCGGGGTGCTGCATCTGACCGGCCCGCGCTCGCGGCCCCACCTGCTCACCGCCGTCGCCACCGACCCGACCCCGGCGGTGGCGGACCCGGCGCTGCGGGCGGGGCTGACCGGCAACCTGTCCTGGCTCGTCAGCCGATAGGCACGGGAGCCCGGTAGGTACGGGAGCCCGAGGGGCGCCGGAGGCCGAGTTCGGCACCAACGCCCCTCCACGTGATGTCGCTGACGCGTCAACACGGCGAACGGAACCGGGCCCGGCGGCGGAGCGCTGCCGGGTCCGGGGCACCTACGTCGCCGGCCAGCGCTGCTCCTGCCCCTCCGGCGGCCGACGGCGCAGCGGTGCCAGTTCCCGCTCCAGCGTCCGGACGTCCCGTGCTATCCGCGCCGCGATCTCCCTCGGCTCGGTCTCGCTCGGCAGTCGGCGGGACCAGGAGCGGGGCTTGGCCGGACCGTCCTGGACCATGTGGAAGTTGAGTCGCACCACTCCTGCGACGTCGACGAGGCTCACCAGGATCCGGGTGTCGGCGAGATCGAGGGTGACCTCGTTCCCGATGCACGAGCAGGCCACCAGGCCCTCGATGCCCTCCTCCGCCAGGTACCTGGCCAGCGGAACCGCCCTACCCCGGATGAGAAACGGACGTGCCACCGGACGACCCACCGGACCCGCCTCCTCTCACCGCACGCGTGCGGCCCCGGCCGCGGCGCAAGCGCACCGCAACTGACCGGGCCCGCCCATGCTCCACCACGCCAGCGTCAAGCGCCAAGTCCGTTTCTCATCCGGTGACTTGGGCTTGGGCACCCACCCGGCGCACCGGCGCACACCCCGGCGCATCCGGCGTCCTGGGGGCGCCCGGAACTGAGTACTCCTACTCATGCGCCCCGGGCCCCGCTCCGCCAGGCTGGCGGTATGGACCAGCCACCCGCTCACGCCACCGCCACCTCCCGCCTCCGCCGGCCGCGGCGGCCGTCACGGCCCCCGCTCGCGCTCGACCTCGTCGCAGGCGTGGTGTTGCTGATCGCCGTGGCGGTGGTCTACGTGGCGCGGATGTTCGGCTACGGCATGGACCTGTGGGCGGCACAGGGTGCCGAGGGCGCCGCCGACCGGACGGCCCGCGCCGAGCTGGGTTTCACCTGGCGGCTGCTGTTCGTCTCGCTCGGCCTGGCCGGGGTCGCTGCCGTACTGCGGGCGCGCTGGACGACGGTGCTGCAAGTCCTGGCCGTACTGGTGCTGTTGGGCCTGGCGCTGCTGCTGCGGCACGACTGGGAGCGCGGCCATCCCGCCCCGCCCCCGCCGCTGCCCTCCGGGTACGTGCCGTGCTACAGCGGCAGCGGTCGGTGCAACTGACCCGCGTCCGCGCCAGGTTGGGTCCGGCGGGAACGCGTGAGTGCCCGCCCGCGCGAGGCGGACGGGCACTCGGCCGGCTCAACGACTCAGCGACTCAGCGGCTCAATGGCTCAGCGGCTCAGCCCGATCGCCGCGAAGGCGCCGACGAAGACGAGCCCGACCATCCCGTTCTCGATCGACTTGTCGATGTGCTGCATCGCCGTCACATACGTCAGGTCGTCACCGGCCGCCAGGCCCGGCATGACCGACACCTCGAAGGCGAAGCACGGCCCCGCCATCAGCCCCATCGCGATGGTGGCACCCACCGACACCGGCCCGGCGGGAATCCGACGGGTCGGGAATCCGCGCGCTCGACCATGCGCCGCGGCGGCATCGCGGAATCCCGGATCCGACGACGAGGGGCCGCCACCGCGTCGCCAGCGCCCAAGCCTCCGGCGCACCGGCTTGCCCCAGGGCAACCACGGGGAGTAGTTTTGAACTCGTTCAAAACGATCCTGGGGGCTCAGAATGACCGAACAACCGTTGACTGATCGAGTCGGCCGCCCCTGGCCGGTCGTCGTGCTCGCCGGGGCCACCTGGCTTCCGTGCTGGGTGGCGATCCGTTACGACAGCACCGGAGTGGGCCGCACCGTCTGGGGCCTGCTCATCGCCCTGACCCTGGCGCCCCTGTGCATCCGCGACGGTCGAGCGTTCCGCCGTGCCTGCGGGATCATCGCCGCCCTGCTGTTCTCCATCGAGTTCCTGGTCTCCATCCCCACCATGCTCTGGGCCCTGCCGTACCTCCTGGTCCTCTGCCCGGCCGGCTGGGTGCTGCTGCTCGCAGTCTGGAACACGGGTCCCGTCACTCGGACGATCGTCGGCATCGCCCTGGCGGTCATCCCGTTCAGCGTGGGCTTCGCCACCCTCTGACCGCGCCCGAGCGGCGGCGCCGCCGACCCCGGGGCATCATGACGGAGGAACGCCGCCGTTCACCGAGCGTGACCAACCCACGCGACGGCGGCCGGCCAGCGTAAGGAGGCCCGCCATGGCCGATCCCGCGAAGTCATCCCACCGCGCACGACAGCCGGCACCGGGCGTCATCGCGACCGACGTGCCCACCCGGCTGGACCGGCTGCCCTGGTCGCGCTGGCACTGGCGGATCGTGATCGGCCTCGGCACGGTATGGATCCTGGACGGCCTGGAGGTGACGATCGTCGGCAACATGGCCGGCCGGCTCGCCCAGAACGGCAGCGGCATCGCCATCACCACCGCCCAGGTCACCACCGTCGCCGCCGCCGTCTACGTGGCGGGAGCCTGCACCGGAGCGCTGTTCTTCGGCTGGCTGACCGACCGGTTGGGCCGCAAGAAGCTCTTCATGGTCACCCTCGCCGTCTACCTGGCGGCCACCGCCGTCACCGCCCTGTCCTGGACGGCCTGGTTCTTCTTCCTCTGCCGCTTCTTCACCGGCTTCGGCATCGGCGGCGAGTACGCGGCGATCAACTCGGCGATCGACGAGCTGATCCCGGCCCGGGTGCGCGGCCGGGTCGACCTGATCATCAACGGCAGCTTCTGGGTGGGCGCCGCGATTGGCGCCTTCGCCTCGATCGCCCTACTCGACACCGCGCTGTTCGCGACGGACGTGGGCTGGCGGCTCGCCTTCGGCCTCGGCGTGGTGCTGGGTCTGGTGATCCTGCTGGTGCGCCGGCACGTCCCGGAGAGCCCGCGCTGGCTGTTCACCCACGGGCGGGCACTGGAGGCGGAGCAGGTGGTGATCGAGGCGGAGCAGGCCGTCGAGCACGAGACCGGACGGCCGCTGCCGGCGGCCACCGGCGAGCCGATCCTGATCCGCGAGCGCGAACCGCTGGGCTTCGACACGATCGCCCGCACGGTGATCGCCCGCTACCCGCGCCGCACCGCGCTCGGCCTGGCGCTCTTCGTCGGCCAGGCCTTCCTCTACAACGCGGTGACCTTCGGCTACGCCACCATCCTGACCACGTACTTCGCCGTGCCGGAGGGCGACACCGGCTACTACTTCGCGGTGATCGCGGTCGGCAACTTCCTCGGCCCACTACTGCTCGGCCGCCTCTTCGACACGGTCGGCCGCAAGCCGATGATCGCCGGAACGTACCTCGGCTCCGGCGTCCTGCTGTTCGCCACCGCCGCCCTCTTCCAGCACGGCGCGCTCTCCGCCACCACCATGACGGCCTGCTGGACGGCCGTGCTCTTCCTGGCCTCCGCCGGGGCCAGCGCGGCCTATCTGACGGTCAGCGAGATCTTCCCGCTGGAGACCAGGGCGATGTCCATCGCCTTCTTCTACGCGGTGGGCACGGCGGTCGGCGGCATCAGCGGCCCGCTGCTGTTCAACGGCCTGGTCAGAAGCGGCAAGGTCTCCGACACTGCGCTCGCCTTCTGCATCGGCGCCGCGCTGATGACGGCCGCGGGCCTGGTCGAGGCGGCCGTCGGCGTACGGGCGGAGCGGCGCAGCCTGGAGTCGCTGGCTGCGCCGCTGAGCGCCGTCACCCCACCCGAACGGACGTAGGGCGTGTGTGCGGATCTTCGCCGCCTCCGCCGAGACCCGCAAGGCACGTCTAGCGCAGCACGCCGCGCACGGCCTCCGGGTCGCTGGGCGCGAGCGGGCCGGTCGGCGCGGCCGTGAGCGCCTTGGCCGTGGCCGGCGGCGGGGTGACGTACACCGGGGTCGGATCGGCCTCGGGCGCGCAGGTCTTGGCGATCCGTCCCTTGCCCTGGGGCAGGCTGCCGTCGCGCAGGTAGGCGGTGAAGGTGTCGTCCAGGCAGGCGTCGCCGTGGAAGAGGATCTCGTGGAAGCTGCCGCCGTTCTGGACGACCAGCTTGGAGCCGGGCAGCGCGTCGTGCATGGCGAGGCCGCCCTCGTACGGGGTGGCCGCGTCCTCGGTGGCCTGGAAGAGCAGGACGGGCGGCAGGCCCTTGCCGGTGATCTTCAGTCGGCCCGCCGGGTTGCCCTGGTAGGGCCAGAACATGCAGGCGGCGTTGTACCACATGTTGTTATAGGTGTAGAAGGGCGCGACCGCGTTGACCTTGGCCTGATCCTTCTTCCAGGACTCCCAGTCGCGTGGCCAGGCGTTCTCGGTGCACTGGGCCGCGTTGTAGGCGGGGAAGGTGCCGTCGTCGGCGCCGGGGGCCGCGTACTTGTTGTAGGCGATGGTCAGCGGCCGGGTGTCGTGCTGGGTGAGGTAGGCGGAGAGCACGGTGGCCATCCGGGGCCAGCGCAGGAAGTTGTAGCCGCCGCCGTAGAAGGTGTCCTCGAATTCGGCCGGGCCGATCTTCCCGGGCGCCGGGGCGGCGTCGGCCGGGGTCTTCCGCAGCGCGTCCTCGACCTGGTCGTAGGCCTTCTTCACGGCCTCGGCGTCGGTGCCCAGGTGGTAGACGGGGTCGGCCTTGGCGGTCCAGGCCGCGAACGCGTCGAAGCGGCGCTGGTGTTCCTTGTCCTGCAGGATGTTGTGGTCGTACCAGCTGATGGTCGGGCCGACGATGCTGTCCAGCACCATCCGCCGCACGTGGGAGGGGAAGAGCTGGCCGTAGGTGGAGCCCAGCGAGGTGCCCCAGGAGCCGCCGTAGAAGTTGATCTTCGGCGCGCCGAGCGCCCGACGAATGCTGTCCATGTCGCGGGCGTTGTCAACGGTGGTCATGTGCGGCAGCAGCCAGGACCAGTCGGCCGCGCAGTCGGCGGCGTAGCCGGCCGCCTTCTTCAGCCAGGCCTTCGAAGTCCCCTGGCTCAGCTGGTAGTCGGGGCGCTCGGCGTCGAAGTAGTGGGCGTCGCAGACGACATGGGGGTCGCTGCCGTTGGTGCCGCGCGGGTCGAAGCCGATCCAGTCGTAGGTGGAGGCGACGTCGGCGGGGATCTGCCCGGAGATGTAGGCCGGCATCCAGAGGCCGGAGTCGCCCGGGCCCCCGGGGTTGAGCAGGATCGGGCCCTGCTGCTTGTCCTTGGGGGCGGTGGCGGGGAGGCGGTTCAGCTTGATCTTGATCTTGTGCCCGCGCGGGTCCGCGTAGTCCACCGGCACGTCGAGCATCGCGCACTGGAGTGCGGGCGTGGCAGCGTCGTTACAGGAGCTCCAGACGAGCTTCCCCTGTCCGGTGTCCACGAGATCGGCGGCGTCCGGCCCGGAGGCGGCGGAGGCGGAGGTCCCGCCGAGGGTGGCGACGGCCGCGGCGGCCGCGAGGAGGGCGATGGCTTTTCTCATGGGGAGCATGATGTGACATGTGCAATGGCACATCCAGGGGGCGGACCGGACTTTACCAAGCTTTGACCAGCCGTCGGGATCCGACCATCCGTCACATCCGCGGTCCGGCACCGGAGCAGACATGCGGCGAAGGCGTTCCGCCGCCGCACCGCCGCCGAACAGCGCCAGATCCTCGCGCTCCTCGCGCCGCACCCGAACCGGATCCCTGCCCGCTGCCACCCTGATCGAGGAGATCTGGGGCGACGACCCGCCCAGACAGGCGCTCACCACTGTGCAGACGTACATCCTGCAGCCGCGCCGCCGGATCACCGGGCTCGGATCTGCGACCGCCCGGTTAGGCTGCCGCATGGCCAGTTTCACCCTGACCCGCCGCTCCCCGCTCCCACCCGCCGACGCTTGGGCACGGCTCACCGCCTGGCCCCGGCACGGCGACCGGGTGCCGCTCACCCGGGTCGGCGTGGTGCGCGGCACCGGCCGGGCGGTGGGGGACGTAATCCTGGCGCGGACGGGCGTCGGGCCGGTGCGGTTCGACGACCCGATGGAGATCACGGCGCTGAGCGAACCCGAACTGTGCCGCCTGGAGAAGCGGGGCCGGGTCGTCCGGGGCCACGCCGTACTGCGGGTCCGCGCGGTGGGTGCGGGCAGCGAGGCGGTCTGGGCGGAGGAGCTGCGGATCGCCGGCCTCCCCCGGCTGTTCGACCCGGTGGTGGCGTTCGCCGGACGGGTGGTCTTCGGCCGGGTGCTGGACCACCTCCTGACCTCGGCCACGGATTGAGGCCCCGCCGGCTCAGGTACGGCTGGCGCACATGACGGCGCCGGTCCCCCCGACCTTGAACCGGTGGCGATCGACCGGCTGGTCCGCCGCCCGCAGGGCGGTCGTCGGCGCCGGGCCGTCCCCGTCGCCGCCCCCACGGTTCCGGCCCGGCCGCGCCCCGGGCAACCGCCAGCGCGAAGCCGTGCCGGCCCCGCGACGGGCCCCGGCCCGCGCTACCGCCCGCGCAGCCGGCGCACCAGCTCGCGGGCGGCCGGCGGCCAGTCCGGGCGCTCGAAGGCGAAGCCCGCGTCGAGCAGCTTGGTCGGCACGACGCGGCGGCTCTTCAGCAGCAACTCGGTCTCCGAGCGCAGCGCGAAGGCGCCGAGCTCGGCCATCCAGCGCGTGGCGGGCAGGGCCAGCGGCATGCCCCAGGCCGTCCGCAGGTCGCGCATGAACTCGCGCTGGGGCAGCGGGTTCGGGGCGGCGAGGTTGACCGGGCCGGTGAGGTCGTCCCGGGCGACCAGGAACTCGACGGCGCGGACGAAGTCCCGCTCGTGGATCCACGACACGTACTGCGCGCCGCCCGCGATCGGCCCGCCGGCACCGAGTCGGGCCAGCCAGGAGAGCGCGTCGAAGGCCCCGCCGCGCTCGGGCCCGAGGACGACGGCGGTGCGCAGCGCGAGCCGGCGGGTGTGCGGAGTGTCGGCCTCCGCCTGGGCGCCCTCCCAGGCCCGGGCGATTTCGATGCTGTACCCCCAGGAGGCCGGGGCGCCTGGCTCGTCGCCGCCGATCCGGCCGCCGAGCTCGTCGTTGGGCGCGTCGTAGCGGTGGGCGTACACGGTGGCGGTGCTCATCTGCAGCCAGACGGCGGGCGGGCGGCGGGCGGCGGCGATCGCCTGGCCGACGGCCCGGGTAGAGAGCACCCGGGAGTCCATCATGGCCCGCCGGTTCTGCTCCGTGTAGCGGCAGTTGACGCTGCGCCCGGCTAAATTGACCACCACGTCGCTGCCGTCCACCTCCGCCGCCCAGGCCCCGAGGCTCCGGCCGTCCCACCCGACCCGGCGGGGCCCGGCGGGCCTGCGGCTGAGGACGACGACCTGGTGACCGGCGACTGTCAGGCTGCGGTCGAGCAGGCTCCCGAGCGCGCCGGAGCCGCCGGGAATGACGATCTTCATGAGTTCCCCCTCATCTCCGGCTTCGAGCCTAGCACCGCTAATTGAACACGTTCAAATCAGCTCGCAGGGCAACCGCCAGCCGCCGACGGTGGACACCGTCGCGCCGAGGATCGCGCCCCGGGCGATCCGATCCGCGAGGTCTGACGGACCGTTTTCAGTCAGATGTGGCGATCGTTCGATCTTGATCTATCGGGGCACTGATCACCGCCGCTAGGGTGCGGCGCGTCCCCGTTGTTACGCCCTCCCGTGCCGCTCCGACGGCGGGGAGACGACCGATCGGAACGATGTCACCGTGACCAGGATCCTCCGCCAGCTGATGACCCGCGCCGGAAGGGCGGCCGCGACGGTCGCCGTGCTCGCGGCTGCCCTCACCGGCACGACGGCCGGCACCGCCTCGGCGGCCGGCGGCTGGAGCTGCTCCGGGGCACCCGTCCCGAACGGCTACGTCATCACCATGTACAACCCTGGCGGCTGCGACAACCACGGCTCGTGGTTCCAGCAGCCCGCCCAGAACCGTCTGTGGACCTGCTCCGGCTCGCCGATCGTCTCCGGCTACGTGCTGACGAACTACGACTCCCGGGGCTGCAGCGGCGTCGGCGCCTGGTTCCACGAGCTGGTCCGCAACGGCATCTGGACCTGCCCGTACTCGCCCATCCCGGCCGGCTACCGCAGCACCACCTATGACGCCCGCGGCTGCAGCGGCCTCGGCGCCTGGCTCACCGTCAAGGTCTGAGAAGCGGGGTTCGCCGCACGGAGGCGGCCCCTTGGTCGTCCCCCCGTGCGGCCACCGACGGCGAGTTCTGGCACTCGGCCTTCGCACCGGCAACGCGGGCTCTCCGGGCGCCCCGTGGAGACGTGGTGCCCGAGATGCGTCCCGTCTCGAACCAGTCCGACTCGACTGCCAAGCCCGCGCGGTGCACCCGCCCTCCTGCCGGGCGCACCGCGCGGAGGGGTCACTCCGTCGGGGCGGCGGCCCAGGCGGTGTAGCCGCCGATGAGGTCGTAGACGTCCTCGCGGCCCTCGCGGCGCAGCAGGCTGGCGGCGATGGAGGAGCGGCTGCCGCCGGCGCAGTGCAGGACGAGGCGGCGGCCGGTGGGCAGTTCGCCGTGGCGGGTGGGGAGTTCGGCGAGCGGGAGGTGGAGGGAGCCGGGGACGGCGCCGGCCTCGCGTTCGCCGGCGGTGCGGACGTCGACGACCAACGGCGGCTGCTGGCCGGCGAGTTCGGCGCGCAGGGTGTGGGCGGTGAGCCGGGCACCCTGGCGCATCAGTTCGGGGTGGGTGAGGAACAGGTCCTCCGGGTCGGCGAGGTGGCCGGCGACCCGGTCGAAGCCGATCCGGGCGAGGCGGGTGACAAGTTCCTCGCCGCGCCCGTCGGGTGCGATGACCAGGATCTCGACTTCCGGGGCGACGACGGTGCCGGACTGCTCGGCGAAGCGGCCGTCGGCCGGGATGTTGAGCGCTCCGACGAGGTGGCCCGCGGCGAATTCGGTCGGGTCGCGCCCGTCCAGGACGACGGCGCCCTCGGCGCGGCGGCGCAGGAAGTCGTCGGCGCTGAGGGCCTGGACGGCCGCCGGGTCGAAGAGTTCGCGCTCGCGGCGGTTGAGGTCGGCGTCGTAGCCGAAGTAGCCGGGGGCGGTGGGCTGGCCGTCGGTGACCAGGGCGACGAAGGTCCGTTCGTCCATCGGGGCGCAGGCGTAGTTGGTGGCGCGCTCGCGGCCGATGGTGGACTGGCGGTCGGTGGAGAGGTTCTTGCCGCAGGCCGAGCCGGCGCCGTGCGCGGGGAAGACCAGCGTCTCGTCGGGCAGGCCCAGCAGCTTGCGGTGGACGCTGTCGTAGAGCATCGCGCCGAGTTCGGCGGCGGTGACGCCGGTGGAGGCGAGCAGGTCGGGACGGCCGACGTCGCCGATGAACAGGGCGTCGCCGGTGAGCACGCCGTACGGGACGGCGTCGTCGGGCTGCTCGAAGACCAGGATGCTGATCGACTCGGGCGTGTGGCCGGGGGTCTCCATGATCTGCAGGGTGACGTCGCCCAGTTCGATCCGCTCGCCGTCGGCGAGCTTGCGGATCGGGTACTCGGTCTCCGCCCTGCGCCCGTACCCGATCCAGGCACCGGTGCGCGCGGCCAGTTCGAGGTGGCCGGCCAGGAAGTCGGCGTGGAAGTGGGTGTTGATGACGGCCTCGACGGTGAAGCCGTGGGCCTCGGCGTCGGCGACGTACTCGTCCACGTCGCGGCGCGGGTCGACGACGACGGCGCGGCCGGTGCGCTCGTCGGCGATCAGGTACGAGGCCTGGGAGAGGCAGTCGAGGTAGAACTGGGCGAAGTACACGGGGAACCCTCCTCGGCGGCGTCTGGCGCCGCGGCACGGTCGCGGATGCGGTGATACCCCCACTGGTATATCTGCCAGCATACGACCTCCAGGGCACATACAGGTGGGGGTATTGCCGAACGATTTCGATAATACCCCCGGGGGTACTATGGCAGCCCCCGAGGGGAGACCGGCCGCCGCCGGACCGGGCACCGGCCGGGTACCGGCGGAGCCGAGGAGAGGCCCCTGACCGGTTCGGCCACACCCCGGGCGGCCGCCCGGCGCGCTGAAGGCTCCGGTTGTCCGTGCCGGGTGGCAGGCTTGGGGGCATGTGCGGCCGCTTCGTCTCCACCACCACGCCCCAGGACCTCGTCTCGCTGCTCGGAGAGCTCCGCTGGGACCCGGCCGAGACCTTCGCGCCGAGCTGGAACGTCGCCCCCACCGACCCGATCCCGGCCGTGCTGGAACGCCTCGACCGGAAGACCGGCGAGCTGGTGCGCCAACTGCGCCCGCTGCGCTGGGGCCTCGTCCCCTCCTGGTCCAAGGACCCGTCCGGCGGCGCCCGGATGATCAACGCCCGCTCCGACACCGTCGACACCAAGCCCGCCTTCCGCAAGGCCTTCACCGCCCGCCGCTGCGTCATCCCCGCCGACGGCTACTTCGAGTGGCGCGAGGTCCCCGCCACCACCGACCGAAAGAAGTACAAGCAGCCGTACTTCCTCAGCACCGGCGACGTGATGCTGATGGCCGGCCTCTACGAGTTCTGGCGCGACCGCACCCGCGCCGACGACGACCCGCTCGCCTGGCTCGCCACCGCCACCATCATCACCACCGACGCCACCGACTCGGCCGGTCGCGTCCACGACCGGATGCCGCTCACCATCGCCCCCGACGACGTGCCCGCCTGGCTCTCCCCCACCCACACCGACCCCACCGAACTCCACCACCTGCTGCACCGCCCGGCCGACGGCGCCCTGCGGGTGCGCGCCGTCCCACCCGCCGTCAACAGCGTGCGCGCGCCCAATGGCCCACAGCTGCTCGACACCGCCCCCGATCCACTGGGCCTGGCCGACTGACCTCCCTTCAGGGATTCCGCTGGCAGCCCGTTCGGTCGGCACTACGGTGAGCGGGCAGAGCCGAATGCGGAGGTGGGGGCGCCGAGGTGTTGATGTCCATGACGACGCACCTCCGGCCCGAGAGCCCGTACCCGCACGGCGAGCTCGACCACCTGATCGTCAACATCGACGTCGGGCACGTCTACCGGGGCGGCGGGCTCGCCACCCGGCTGCACCCCTCGGGTGCGCACTCGGACTTCCAGCACCCGGAGTCCGCGCACCTCCTGCTCAGCCTCGCCTCCCACTCGCGTTGAGCCCCGGCTCCCGTTGAGCCGACACCCCCGGACGCGACCGGGCCGGGTGCCCACCAGCACCCGGCCCGGTCCCGCTCCCGCTCGCCGTCAGCGCTGGCGCACCGCGGTGAAGCCGCAGACGGGCGTGCAGAGGGTCACTATCCCGCTGTAGCGGTAGGTGGTCCGCCCCCGGGAGATGCTGTGTACGGTCAACTTCTCCCGCAGGGTCGGCTGGTGGCAGCGCGGGCAGGCCGCGGCGACCGGCTTGCCCCAGGGGCGGTTCGGGTTGAGCTTGGTGGCCGCCACCACCATCAGGACCACGGCGAGGCCGGCGCCGCCGAAGCCGACCACCCGCCACATGTCGTTCGAGGACTCCCGGCGGTCGATCATCTCGTCGTAGCTGTAGGTGCCCCCGCCGCCGTGGTTGGACCAGATCCGGCACTCGCTGTCCCGGGTCATGGTCTTGCCGTCACAGGTCGGGGCACTGGTCGGGTCGGACTTGCCGACCACCAGCGCCAGGAACAGGCCGAAGGCGGCGAGGAGCCCCAGCACCACCAACGCCGTCGTCCGGCTACGGCCGTTGTGGAGGCGCGTGCGCTCTTTCACCGCCGTATCGATCACAGCCTGCGCCATGTTGCTGCCGTCGACCGCCACCACACATCTCCTGTTGTTCGTGTTCTGTGCCCAGATGTTCCCCCGATCGGCCGGGGTTGACCCGAACCCACCATGATCTGGGCGCATTCACACGAGACTTGGCGATTTCTTGACCTCGGGTCGCGCCTCCGCCGGACCAGCGGTCAGTTCTGGGGCGCCACCGAGGCCAGATAGGCCGCCGCCTTCCCGGGGTCGAGGAACCACTCCTCCAGGTCCGCCGGGCCGTTGAAGGCGTTGGCGAACCGGTCCGCCACGGCCGGGACTCGACCGCCCGCGACGAGCAGGTCGAGCACGTGCGGGGGCGGCGGCATGAGCATCGCGTTGGTCCAGGCGGTGGTGACGCGCCCGTGGGCCGTCCAGAACCGGTCGAAGGCGGCCTGCTGGAAGTCCCGGTCGAAGGGCTTGTCGCCGTGGGCCAGGATCGCCTCCAGGTAGACGGCGGCGCACTTGGCGGCGTTGTTGGAACCCTGGCCGGTGATCGGGTCGTTGGTGACCACCACGTCCGCGACGCCCAACACCGACTCGCCGCCCGGAAGTTCGCCGATCGGACGGCGCACCGTCGGGGTGAACCTGCCCGCCAGGGTGGCGCCGGAGTCGGTGAGCTCGACGCCGGAGCGGGCCCGGTCGTACTCCCAAGGTGTGAAGGTCTTCATCAACTCCAGTGTCACCCGCAGGTGTTCGGCCGGGTCGCGGAGCCCGTCGAAGGCGTCCGCCGGGCCGCCCGGGACGGCCTCCCAGAGCACGGCGTCGCAGGGCCCGGCCGCGGTCAGCACCGGCATGACGAAGAGCTCGCCGACGCCGGGCAGCACGTTGCAGCGCACTGCCGGGAAGTCGTGCTCGGTGCGCGGCGCGAGCCCGTACACGTAGCTGACCGCCAGTGCCCGTTGCGGCCGTGTGTACGGGGACCGCTCCTCGTCACGCTCGAACAGCGCGGCCAGCGAGCCCTTGCCGGCGGCGACCAGCACCAACTCGTACGAGCGGGCGAGGTGTTCGAGGTCGGAGGCGCTCACCTGCCGCAGTTCCACCCGGCCGCCGCGCTCGGCGAACAGCTCCAGCCAGGCGGACATCTTCAGCCGCTGGTCGACGGACTGCGCGTAGGCCTCCAGTTGCCCGACCCAGTCGATCACCCGCGCCGACTCCGGCCCGGCGACCGACACGCCGACCCCCTCGATCCGGGGCGCCTGCTCGGCCCACCGGTCCAGGCCGAGGGCGCGCTCGGTACGCAGCGCGGAGTCGAACATGCACTGGGTGGACAGCACCCGCCCGACCCGCACCTCCTGCGCGGCGCGGTCGGTCAGCAGCGTCACGTCGTAGCCGTGGGACTGCAGCCCGAGGGCCAGTTGAAGGCCGGACTGCCCGGCACCGACGATCAGAATTCTGCGCATCGCCCCTGCTCTCTTGCTGGTCCGTCCGGGCCCGGCCGCCCACCCTGCCCGGTTGCCAGTGGTCTGGATATCAGTCCTGGGCGCCCGCGTCCACGGCGCCGACACGCCTGGATGGCACCGATCCCCCCGGGGCGCCCTCGGGATGTTGATTTGAAAAATTCTTCAAGTTCCTAGAGGGTGACCTGTCGCCGACAACCCGCGCCGACGACCCGGGCAGCACAGACAGGACACCAGAGCGAATGAGCGACAACCTCCCCCCGTGCCCCTCGTGCTCCAGCGAGTACACCTATGAGATGAACGCCCTGATGGTCTGCCCCGAGTGCGGCCACGAGTGGGTGCCCGCCGAGGGCGGCGCCGAGCAGGCGGCCGGGGCCGGCGAGCGGGAGATCCGGGACGCGGTCGGCAACGTGCTCAGCGACGGCGACACCGTGACCGTGGTCAAGGCACTCAAGGTCAAGGGCAGCGCCTCGGGCATCAAGGCGGGCACCAAGGTCCGCAACATCCGCCTGGTGGACGGCGTGGACGGCCACGACATCGACTGCCGGATCGGGGGCTTCGGCGCGATGCAGCTCAAGTCCAGCGTGGTGAAGAAGGTCTGAGGCCGAAAGCCCGAAAGCCCGAACGGCTGAATGGCTGAACGGCTGAACGACGACGGCCCGTGCGAGCGATCCTTGGGTTCAAGGGGTCGTCGCAACACCACCTGGTTTCAGACGGTGAGTAGATCACGTAGGCGCTCGGCTGGGGTATCCCAGCCGAGCGTCTTGC
>NZ_JBVHHW010000055.1:0-20275 GCF_055560875.1 Kitasatospora sp. NPDC023118 | reverse complement strand
CGAACCCGGAAGCTAAGCCTCACAGCGCCGATGGTACTGCAGGGGGGACCCTGTGGGAGAGTAGGACGCCGCCGAACAATCATTCAGAGAAGGCCTCACCCGGTTTCCGGGTGGGGCCTTCTCGCGTTTTCGCGGTTTGATTCAGGGCTTGATTCAGAGCTTGAGCTTGAATCCGACGTGCGAGGCCACGAAGCCGAGCCGCTCGTAGAAGCGGTGCGCGTCCGTCCGCGTCGCGTCCGAGGTCAGCTGGACGAGGTCGGCGTCCAGCGCGCGGGAGCGTTCGACGGCCCACTGGATCAGTTCGGTGCCGAGTCCGCTGCCGCGTTCGTCGGCGTGGATGCGGACGGCCTCGATGATCGTGCGGGTGGCGCCCGCCCGGGAGAGGCCCGGGACGACAGTGAGCTGCAGGGTTCCGATGACGCGGCCGGCGCGTTCGGCCACCACCAGGTGCTGGTGCGGGTCGCCGTCGATGCGGGCGAAGGCGGTGCGGTAGGGGGTGAGGTCGTCGGGGCTCTCCCGCGTGGCGCCCAGTGGATCGTCGGCGAGCATGGCCACGATCGCCGGCAGGTCGCCTTCGCCGGCCCGTCGAATCGTCAGAACAGCCGTTTCAGTCATGATCAGAGACTAGAGCCGCCCGGGGAGGCGGACCCACCCCTGTCTACGCCCGTAGCACCCCTTCACGGCCCTTCTGAGGGGTAATGCGCGGTAGTGCGGCGTCAGTCCCCGGGCTCGGCACTCGTGATGACGGCGAAGACGGCACCGTGCGGGTCGAGCAGCTGGGCGAGGCGGCCGACGCCGTGGACGTCCGTCGCGGGGATCCGTACCTTCGCGCCGAGAGTGTCGGCGATGGCGAGACTCGCGTCCACGTTGGGGACCTCGAAGTAGGGGAGCCAGTGCGAGCCGGTGCCGCGCGCGGTGTGTTCGGGGCCGAGCTGCATGATGCCGCCGTGGGCGTCGTCGGTGCCGCCTCCCGCCGGGGTGAGGACGGTGTAGATCACGTCGCCGAGCGGGACGTCCTGCTCCTGCCAGCCGAAGACCGCCCGGTAGAAGGCCTTGGCCCGTTTGGCGTCGATGCTGTAGCACTCGGCCCAGCAGAGGCTGCCCTCGTCGTTGACGAGGTCCAGGCCGCGGGTGTCGCGGGGTTGCCAGACCGCGAAGTCGGCACCGGTCGGGTCGGTGTAGCCGGCCATCCGGCCCGCCGTGAAGACGTCGAAGGGGGTGAACCGGACCCGGCCGCCGGACCGTTCCACGAGTTCGGTGGTGCGGTCGGCGTCGGGGGTGGCGAAGTACAGGGTCCAGCCGGGCAGGGTGCCCTCCTCGGCGAGGGGGCCGAGGGCGGCGACCGTGCGGTCGTCGAGCTGGAAGAAGCCGTAGCCGCCGGCCTCGGGGCCGGCCGAGTCGAAGGACCAGCCGAACAGGGCGGTGTAGAAGTCGACGGAGGCCCTGGTGTCGGGGCTGGTCAGGTCGAGCCAGTTCGGGGAACCGGGGCGGAAGGCGGTGTTGAGCATGGCGGCAGTGCTCCTCGGACGGGGCCCGTACGGTCGCGGGCGCGGTCGAGATCCCCTGGACCTTCCAGCCTGGCACCTCGGAGGGGGTGGTGCACGGCGGGCTTTCGTCGGACTCCCGGGCTTCCCGGCCAGGCTCTCCCGCCGCTTTCCGCGCGGTTCCGGGCTTGTCGGCGAGGGGCTGTACGGTGCGTAACGGAAGGGTCCACCCGTACTGGTCGAAGAGGGGGCTCCGGTGGGCAAGCAGCCACAGTCGGGGCAGCAGACGCAGCAGCAGGTGCCGCACCAGCTGGCGCAGGTCGAGGGCGTGCTGGAGCGGATCACCTACGCCAATGAGGACACCGGCTACACCGTGGCCCGGGTGGACACCGGCCGGGGCGGGAACGACCTGCTGACGGTGGTGGGCGCGCTGCTGGGGGCGCAGGTCGGGGAGTCGCTGCGGCTGCACGGCCGGTGGGGCTCGCACCCGCAGTACGGGCGGCAGTTCATGGTGGAGAACTACACCACGGTGCTGCCGGCCACCGTGCAGGGCATCCAGCGCTACCTGGGCTCGGGGCTGATCAAGGGAATCGGGCCGCGGTTCGCCGAGCGGATCGTGGAGCGCTTCGGGGTGGACACCCTGGAGGTGATCGAGAACGAGCCGGGCCGGCTGATCGAGGTGCCCGGACTGGGACCGAAGCGGACCAGGAAGATCGCCGCGGCCTGGGAGGAGCAGAAGGCCATCAAGGAGGTGATGGTCTTCCTGCAGGGGGTCGGGGTGTCGACCTCGCTGGCGGTGCGGATCTACAAGCAGTACGGCGACGCCTCGATCGGCGTGGTGAAGAACGAGCCGTACAAGCTGGCGGCGGACGTCTGGGGCATCGGCTTCCTGACGGCGGACCGGATCGCCCAGGCGGTGGGCATCCCGCACGACAGCCCGGAGCGGGTGAAGGCGGGGCTGCAGTACGCGCTGTCGCAGAGCAGCGACCAGGGGCACTGCTACCTGCCGGAGGAGCGGCTGATCGCGGACGGCGTGAAGCTGCTGCAGGTGGACGTGGGGCTGGTGATCGACTGCCTGGCCGAGCTGGTCGCCGCCGAGGGCGTGGTGCGCGAGACGGTGCCGGGCGAGGCGGGCGAGCCGATCACCGCGGTCTACCTGGTGCCGTTCCACCGGGCGGAGATCTCGCTGGCCAACCAGCTGCTGCGGCTGCTGCGTTCGGACTCCGACCGGATGCCGTGGTTCGCCGGGGTGGACTGGCCGGTGGCACTGGAGTGGCTGGCCAAGCGGACGGGGGCGGAGCTGGCGCCGGAGCAGGAACAGTCGGTGCGGCTGGCGCTGACGCGGAAGGTCGCGGTGCTGACGGGTGGTCCGGGCTGCGGGAAGTCGTTCACGGTGAAGTCGATCGTGACGCTGGCGCTGGCCAAGCGGGCGAAGGTGGTGCTGGCGGCGCCGACCGGCCGGGCGGCGAAGCGGTTGTCGGAGCTGACCGGGGTGGAGGCCTCGACGGTGCACCGGCTGCTGGAGCTGAAGCCGGGCGGGGACGCCGCGTACGACCGGGACCGGCCGCTGGACGCGGACCTGGTGGTGGTGGACGAGGCCTCGATGCTGGACCTGATCCTGGCGAACAAGCTGGTCAAGGCGGTCCCGCCGGGCGCTCACCTGCTGTTCGTGGGGGACGTGGACCAGCTGCCCTCGGTGGGCGCCGGGGAGGTGCTGCGGGACCTGCTGGCCGAGGACGGGCCGATCCCGTCGGTGCGGCTGACCCGGATCTTCCGGCAGGCCCAGGAGTCGGGGGTGGTGACGAACGCGCACCGGATCAACGAGGGCAAGCCGCCCCTGACGGAGGGGCTGGCGGACTTCTTCCTGTTCGTGGAGGACGACGCGGAGCGGGCGGCCGGGCTGACGGTGGACGTGGTGGCGCGCCGGATCCCGCAGAAGTTCGGCTTCGACCCGCGCCGGGACGTCCAGGTGCTGGCGCCGATGCATCGCGGCCCGGCGGGGGCGGGGAACCTGAACACGCTGCTGCAGGCGGCGGTGACGCCGGCCCGGGAGGGGCTGGCGGAGCGGCGTTTCGGCGGGCGGACGTTCCGGGTGGGGGACAAGGTCACCCAGATCCGAAACAACTACGACAAGGGGCGGAACGGCGTCTTCAACGGCACAGTGGGAGTGGTGACCGCCCTCAGCGTGGACGACCAGCGGCTGACGGTGGTCACCGACGAGGACGAGGAGGTGGTGTACGACTTCGACGAACTGGACGAGCTGGCCCACGCGTACGCGGTGACGATCCACCGTTCGCAGGGCAGCGAGTATCCGGTGGTGGTGATTCCGGTCACCATGTCCGCTTGGACGATGCTCCAGCGAAATCTGCTTTACACCGCGGTGACCAGAGCCAGAAAACTCGTCGTGCTGGTCGGGTCACGGAAGGCGATCGCGCAGGCCGTGCGGGCCGTCAGCGCAGGTCGGCGGCATGCCGCCCTCGATCATCGGCTTGCTTCTGGATGATTATCCAACAGGATGGTTGCCTCTAAGGTTCTCTTGACGTGAAGAGATTTACGGCAGAGCCTAGGGTAGTGCCGATCTTGTCCGGTTCGTACCGGCTGCGGCGGCGGGTTTTGTAGGGGCGGGCCCTTCCGGGCCACCCCGGGTGCGCGACTGTCCTCCGGATGGGGGATGGTGGAGACAGTCAGGGCACCTTGGAAGAGGATTCATTTCGTCGGTGAGGAAGACGTGAGCGACAACTCGGTAGTACTGCGGTACCAGGACGGCGAGTACGAGTACCCCGTCGTCGAGAGCACTGCGGGCAACTCCGGCTTCGACATCTCGAAGCTGCTCCCGCAGACCGGCCTGGTCACCCTGGACAACGGCTTCGGTAACACCGCTGCGTACAAGTCCGCGATCACCTTCGTGGACGGCGACAACGGCATTCTTCGGTACCGCGGCTACCCGATCGAGCAGCTCGCAGCGCAGGGCGGCTTCATCGAGACCGCGTACCTCCTGATCAACGGCGAGCTGCCCAACGCGGACCAGCTGGCGGAGTTCAACCGCGAGATCACCCAGCACACGCTGCTGCACGAGGACGTCAAGCGCTTCTTCCAGGGCTTCCCGCGGGACGCCCACCCGATGGCCATGCTGTCCTCGGTGGTCGGTGCGCTCTCCACGTTCTACCCGGAGAGCCACAACCCCTTCGACGCGGCCCAGCGTCACCTGTCGACCGTCCGCCTGCTGGCGAAGCTGCCGACGATCGCCGCGTACGCGTACAAGAAGGCGATGGGCCAGCCCTTCGTCTACCCGCGCAACGACCTGAGCTACGTCGAGAACCTCCTGCGGATGACCTTCGCGGTCCCCGCCGAGGACTACGAGCTCAACCCGGTCGTCGTCAACGCCCTGGACAAGCTGCTCATCCTGCACGCGGACCACGAGCAGAACTGCTCGACCTCCACCGTGCGCCTGGTCGGCTCCAGCCACGCCAACCTGTTCGCCTCGATCTCGGCCGGCATCTCGGCCCTGTGGGGCCCGCTGCACGGCGGCGCCAACCAGGCCGTGCTGGAGATGCTGGAGAGCATCCAGAAGGACGGCGGCGACGTCGACGCGTTCATCGCGAAGGTGAAGAACAAGGAAGCCGGCGTCAAGCTGATGGGCTTCGGCCACCGCGTCTACAAGGCCTTCGACCCGCGCGCCGCGCAGGTCAAGCTGCTCGCGCACGAGGTCCTCGGCCAGCTCGGCAAGAACGACGAGCTGCTGGACATCGCGCTCAAGCTGGAGGAGCACGCCCTCAAGGACGACTTCTTCATCTCGCGCAAGCTGTACCCGAACGTGGACTTCTACACCGGCCTGATCTACCGCGCCATGGGCTTCCCGACCAGCATGTTCACCGTGCTGTTCGCCCTCGGCCGGCTGCCCGGCTGGATCGCCCACTGGCACGAGATGATCAACGACCCGACCAGCCGCATCGGCCGTCCGCGTCAGATCTACACCGGCACCGCGATCCGCGACTACGTCGAGCTCGACCAGCGCTGACGCACCGCGAGTGAACGGAGAGGGGCCCGGCCGCTGCTGAGCGGCCGGGCCCCTTCGCCGTCCCCGCGCCCTGGACCCGGAAGGGCCCGCGCGGGGACGGAACCGTACAGCGCACGACTCCGGGGCCGGCCGCAGCCGGGGACGGCCGCTCAAAGCGTCCCTGGCCCGCCGCAACCCCGGCGCCGTGCGCGAAGGCCGTCGAGACCGACGACCGTTCCCGGGGCCCGCCGGAGCCCCGTCGGCGACAGCCGCTGGATGAGGGACGCATTGCCGTTAGTCGCGCCCCGGCCCATCGGAAAAACTGCCGCACTACCAACCTAAGACGTATCAGCGTGCGAGAAGTTACGCCCGAGGGGTGTGAGCTGCCTCTCGCCACGCTCCGTAGGCGCGCCGTTCCGCGCTCATATCACACCTTCCCTCGCGCCCGACGTCACCCTCCCCGCAGTCACGGCAACCGAGCGTGATAGGAATCGTGGCATTCCGGTACGGACCGTCGCGCACCCTTGCAGCGCGGCGGCGGAACTGGGGAGGGAGTGCGCAGATGGCCAGGAACGTCGTCGTCACCGGCGGTGGCACGGGAATCGGGTACGAAGTCGCGCGGCGGTTCGCCGAGGCGGGCGAGCACGTGGTGATCGTCGGTCGGCGCCGGGAGGTCCTCGAGAAGGCCGCGGCCGACCTCGGACCGAACGTGACCCCGCTGGTGTGCGACCTCGCCGACCCGGACGCGGTCGAGGCGGCGCTCGACGGACTGCCCGAGCGGATCGACGTGCTGGTGAACAACGCCGGCAGCCGGGAGACCGTGGTCGGCGGCGGGCCGCACGCCCTGCTGGCCCGCTGGCGCGGCGACTTCGAGCGCAACGTGCTGACCGTGGTGCTGCTCACCGAGTCGATCCGGGACCGGCTCACCCCCGGCTCCGGCCGGGTGGTCACCATCAGTTCCATCGCCGCCCTGCGCGGGGCCGGCTCGTACGGCGCCGCGAAGGCCTCGCTGCACGCCTGGAACCACTTCCTGGCCGCCCAGTTGGGGACTTCGGGGATCACCGCCAACATCGTCGCGCCGGGGACGGTCAGCGGCACCGAGTTCTTCGGACCGCGGCTGGACGAGGCCGAGGTGGCCCGCCGAGCGGCGCGCACGCTGCTCGGCCGGATCGGCGAGACCGGTGAGGTCGCGGCGGCGGTGCACTTCCTGGCCTCTCCGGAGGCCGGGTTCATCACCGGCGAGATCCTGCACTGCAACGGCGGCGAGCTACTGGGGCGTTGAGGCATGGCGAAGGCCCCGGACCGCTCGTCGGTCCGGGGCCTTCGCGCTGTTCGGGCTCGGTGTCGTCAGGCGGGCTGGAAGCGGCGCAGCCGGAGGCTGTTGGTGACCACGAAGACCGAGGAGAAGGCCATCGCGGCCCCGGCGATCATCGGGTTGAGCAGTCCGGCGGCGGCCAGCGGGATCGCCGCCACGTTGTAGCCGAAGGCCCAGAACAGGTTGCCCCTGATGGTGCCGAGGGTGCGGCGGGAGAGCCGGATCGCGTCGGCCGCCGAGCGCAGGTCGCCGCGGACCAGGGTGAGGTCGCCGGCTTCGATGGCGGCGTCGGTGCCGGTGCCCATGGCCAGGCCCAGGTCGGCCTGGGCGAGCGCGGCCGCGTCGTTGACGCCGTCGCCGACCATCGCGACCGTCCGTCCCTCGGCCTGCAGCCGCTTGACGGTGTCCACCTTGTCCTCGGGCAGTACCTCGGCGACCACGTCCTGCGGGTCGATGCCGACCTCGGCGGCCACCGCCTCGGCCACCGCCCGGTTGTCTCCGGTCAGCAGCACCGGGCGCAGACCGAGCGCCCGCAGCTCGGCGATGGCCTCGGCGCTGGTCGGCTTGACCGCGTCGGCGACCTCCAGGACGGCCCGGGCCTCGCCGTCCCAGCCGACCGCGACCGCGGTGCGGCCGGCCGCCTCGGCCCCGGCCTTGGCGCGGGCCAGGACGGGCGGCAGGTGCTGCTCGCGGTCGGCGAGCAGGGCCTCGCGCCCGGCCGTCACCGTACGGCCGTCCACGACGCCCTCCACGCCCCGCCCGGGCACGTTGCGAAAGTCCTCGACCACCGGCAGCGCGCCGGTCCGCTCGGCGGCGGCGTCCGCGATCGCGCGGGCGATCGGGTGCTCGGAGGCGTGCTCCAGGGCGCCGGCCAGGCGCAGCGCCTCGGCCTCGGTGACGCCGTCCGCGGTGTGCACGGCGACCAGGGCCATCCGGCCGGTGGTGACGGTGCCGGTCTTGTCCAGGACGACGGTGTCGACCCGGCGGGTGGTCTCCAGGACCTCCGGGCCCTTGATCAGGACGCCGAGCTGGGCGCCGCGGCCGGTGCCGACCAGGAGCGCGGTCGGGGTGGCCAGGCCGAGGGCGCACGGGCAGGCGATGATCAGCACGGCCACGGCAGCCGTGAACGCCTCGGTGGGGCTGCTGGTGGCCAGCAGCCAGCCGACCAGGGTGGCGAGCGCGATCAGGATGACCACGGGGACGAAGACGGCGGAGATCCGGTCGGCCAGGCGCTGGGCGGCGGCCTTGCCGTTCTGGGCCTCCTCGACCAGCCGGGCCATCCGGGCCAGTTGGGTGTCCGCGCCGACCCGGGTCGCCTCGACCACCAGGCGGCCGCCCGCGTTGACGGTGGCGCCGGTGACGGCGTCCCCGACGGTGACCTCGACCGGGACGGACTCGCCGGTGAGCATCGAGGCGTCCACGGCGGAACTGCCCTCGACCACCGTGCCGTCGGTGGCGACCTTCTCGCCGGGGCGCACCACGAAGCGCATGCCGACGGCCAGCCGGTCCACGGGCAGCCGGACCTCGCGGCCTCCCCGCAGGACGGCGACGTCCTTGGCGCCGAGGTCGAGCAGGGCGTGCAGGGCGGCGCCGGCCCGGCGCTTGGAACGGGCCTCCAGATAGCGGCCGAGCAGGATCAGCACCGTGACGGCGGCGGCGGTCTCCAGGTAGAGCGTGGAGGAGGCGTCGGTGTCGCCGATCGACAGCGAGAAGTCGTGGCGCATCCCCGGCATGCCGGCGTGGCCCCGGAACAGCGCCCAGCAGGACCAGCCGAAGGCGGCCAGGGTGCCGAGCGAGACCAGGGTGTCCATGGTCGCGGCGCCGTGCTTGAGGTTGGTCCAGGCGGCGCGGTGGAAGGGCAGGCCGCCGTAGACCACGACCGGGCCGGTGAGCGCGAAGGCCAGCCACTGCCAGTTGGTGAACTGCAGGGCCGGGACCATCGACAGCAGGACCACCGGGACGCTGAGCACGGCGCTGATCAGCAGCCGGTCGTAGTGGGGGTCCTGGTCGGCGGGCCGCTCGGCGGCGGTGGCGGCGGCCGGCTCGGGGGCGGCGGGGGCCGGCGGCGGGAGCTCGGCGGTGTAGCCGGTCCGCTCCACGGTGGAGATCAGGTCCTCCACCGAGACGCCGGGGCCGTAGTCGACCCGGGCCTTCTCGGTGGCGAAGTTGACGGTGGCCTCGACGCCGTCCAGCCGGTTGAGCTTCTTCTCGATCCGGGCCGCGCAGGAGGCGCAGGTCATCCCGCCGATCGACAGCTCGACCCGGTCCCGGGCCCCGACATCCGGGGCGGTCGTGCTCATGCGGATCAGCTCCTTGGTGGGGGTGTACGGCGGGGGCCGTTCGGCCGGGCCCCGCCGTACGGTGGTGGCTCAGGCGCTGCGGCCGACCAGCTCGTAGCCGGCCTCGTCGACGGCGGCGCGGACCTGCTCCTCGTCCAGTGGGGCGGCGGAGGAGACCGTCACGGTACCGGCCTGGGCGTCGGCGGCGACCTCGGTGACACCGGCCAGCGCGGAGAGCTCCTCGCTGATCGCCTTCTCGCAGTGGCCGCAGCTCATGCCGGACACGGTGTAGGTGATGGTGCTGGACATCGGGGGCCTCCGGAGGGTCGGTGCGGGTCTTGCTCTCTCGAACAACACCATACCCCTCTGGGGTATTTCCTGGAGGGGTGGGTGAGGTGGATCGCATCGTAGGCGACCGGGGTGGTCAGGCCGGGGAGGAGGGGTACTGGGCCGGGATCGGCGCGGTGGGCTCGCGTCGCACCAGCAGGCGCAGCCAGAGCAGCCCGCCCAGGGACACCAGGAGCAGGCCGGCCGTGTCGTAGGCGGTGTACAGGTGCACCTGCTCGCTGGTCGGGTCGGGCATGTAGCCGAGATCGAACAGCGCGCGCTGGAAGGCGCTGGTGGTGGTCCGGGCGACCAAAGACGGCGATGCCGCCCGTGGAGTCCCAGAGGGCGTGCAGCAGTGACACGCCCAGGTAGGTGAGCAGGGCCGGGGCGGTGAAGCGGAAGTGGCCGCCGCGCCGCTCGCGGAACAGCACCCCGCCGATGATCGCGGTCCACAGGATGTGGCCGACCGGCGCGAGCACCCCGCGCAGGATCTCGGTCTCCACCAGGTCGTTCAGCGAGAGGCCCTGGATGCTCAGTACCGCGTTGAAGGCGTACCCGGCGCTCTCGAAGGCGGCGAACCCGGCGCCGACGGTGGCGCCCAGCACCAGCCCGTACCGCAGCCCGCTGACCCGCAGCCGCCGGCTGACCATCACCAGGGCGGCCAGCTTGACCGCCTCCTCGATCAGGCCGACGCCGACGTACATCCACACCGAGGGCGAGAGCAGGTAGCTCTCCAGCACCGAGGCGCCCAGGACGCCGATGATCCCGCCGATGCCGAAGCAGGCGAGGATCCGGTCCGGGCCCAGGTCGGCGGCGTGGCGCTCGTACGCCCAGATCACCACGGTGACCGGGACGAGGAAGCTGCCGAGCAGCACGATCGTCGGGACCAGGTTGCTGTTGTCGGTGAAGAAGGTGACGAGGACGGTGCAGGCCCAGAGCACCAGGCCGGTCAGGAAGAACGTGAACCAGTGGTGGGGCCCGGCAGTCGTACCGGCCTGAGGGGTGGAGGGACGGTGAGTGGGTCGGTAACCGGACACCGGGCAGGGCCTCCTCTGAGTAGCCACTTTGGTCGAACTTTATGACAAATCGGGCACGTGGGTGCGATGTGGACAGATGTCGGAAGGGGCGGCGGCCGATCGGGGCGAGGGCCGGCCCGATGGGGCGAGCGAGTGGTTCGGCGCCGCGATCGTCCCTTATGTTCGATATGTGCTTCCGATCCGCCGTGCCCAGTCGCCCTCGGCACCCACCGCCGCCGGACTGCCGACGGACCGGCAGCGCGACGCCCTGCTGGCCGCCGACCTCCAGGACGTGCCGCTCTGGCGGCGGGCGACCCCGGCGCTGATCGCCGTCCTGCTGGTCTCACTCGCGGACCTCCTCTCCGGCAAGGACCGCTACCTCGCGCCCCTGATGACCGTCGTCCCGGCCGTCGCCGCGCTCACCCTCAAACCCCGCGAACTGCTCGCGGTCTGCTCGGTCGGGCTGCTCACGGTCTACGGACTCAGCCGCTACGACCAGGTCGACAACATCAACGACGCACGCTTCCTCTACGGTGCGATGGTCAGCTACCTGGTTCTGACGGTCTTCTCGGCCTGGGTGGCCAAGATCCGGATGCGGCGGGCGGCGGCCTTCGCGGCGGTCAGCTCCGTCGCCGAGGCCGCCCAGCGGGCCCTGCTACGGCTGCCGGGGCCGGCCGTCGGGCCGCTGCGACTGGCCGTGCGGTACGTGTCGGCGGCGGACGCCTCGCGGATCGGCGGGGACCTGTACTCGGTGCTGGAGACGCCGCACGGGACGCGGGTCGCGGTCGGGGACGTCCGGGGCAAGGGATTGGCGGCCGTCCAGACGGCGGCAGTGGTGCTCGGCGCGTTCCGCGAGGCCGCGTACGACGAGGCCGGGCTGCGGGGCGTCGCGGCGCGGATCGAGGCCAGCGTCGAGCGGCACGTACCGGACGGGGAGTTCACCACGGCGCTGTTCGCGGAGTTCCGGACACCCGGGGAGATGGAGCTGCTGCAGTTCGGGCACGTGGCGCCGATCCGGGTCGACGGCGACGGGCTCGCGCACGTGCTGGACGCGCCGGACCCGTGGGTGCCGCTGGGCCTCGGACGGCTGGCGGTCGGGGAGCCGACCACCTGGGGGCAGCCGTTCGGGGCGGAGGACGTGCTGGTGCTCTGCACGGACGGGGTGATCGAGGCGCGGCACCGCAAGAGCGGGGAGTTCTATCCGCTGGCGGAGCGGGTCGGGCCGCTGGTACGGGGGGCCGCGCGCTCGGCGGGGGAGCTGGAGGCGGCGGTGGGGCGGGTGTACGCGGACCTGCTGGCGCACACGGGCGGGGAGTTGCGGGATGACGCTTTGTTGTTGCTGATCACGCGGACGGATTAGGGGGCGCGGGGCGGGGCGCGGCGGGGTGGGTGCGGCTCAGCCGGTGGTGACGTCGGCGAGGGTGCGGAAGAGGAGGGCGGTGGAGGTGGCGCCGGGGTCCTGGTGGCCGATGCTGCGTTCGCCGAGGTAGGAGGCGCGGCCCTTGCGGGCCTGGAGGGGGACGGTGTCGCGGGCGCCCCGGTCGGCGGCCTCGGCGGCGGCCGCGGCCGCCTCGGGGAGGGTGGCGCCGGTGGCGGCCGCATGGCGGAAGGCGGCGACGGCCGGCGTCCAGGCGTCGACGATGGTCTTGTCCCCGGGCTCGGCCTTGCCGAGGGTGCGGATGGCGTCCAGGCCGGCCGCGAGGGCCTCGGCGACGGCGGCCGGGGCGGCGGGCTCGGGGAGGGCGGCGCCGATGGCGCGGAAGGCCTTGCCGTAGAGCGGGCCGGAGGCACCGCCGACCTTGGAGATGAGGGTGATGCCGGTCTTGGTGAGGACGGCGCCGGGGCTGGCCGGCTGGAGGCCGTCCAGGGCGGTCAGGGCGGCGGCGAAGCCCCGCTGGAGGTTGCTGCCGTGGTCGCCGTCGCCGATCGCGGAGTCCAGTTCGGTGAGCCGGGTCTGCTCCTTCTCGACGGCCGCGGCGATCGCGCGGATCCAGGCTTCGGCCAGTGAGATGTCGAACAGCGGGGTGGCGGAGTCCATCGCGTCTCCTTCGAACGGCTCAGGCCCGCTTGAGGGCGGGGGTGTCGACCGGGGCGTCCCAGAGTTCCAGCAGCTGGGCGTCGGCCTTGGTGAGGGTGAGTGAGAAGCCCGCCATGTCCAGGCTGGTGACGTAGTTGCCGACCAGGCTGCGGGCCACCGTGATGCCGCGCTCGGCGAGCCGGGCGGCGACCTCGCCGTAGACCACGTACAGCTCCAGCAGCGGCGTCGCGCCGAGGCCGCTGAGCAGGGCGATCACCTCGTCGCCCGGGGTCAGGTGGTGGTCGGTGAGGATGGTCTCGACCACCTGGGCGGCCAGTTCGCGGGCCGGGCGGAGCTTCTCGCGGCGGCGGCCGGGCTCGCCGTGGATGCCGACGCCGACCTCGATCTCGTCCTCGGGCAGGTCGAAGCCGGGCCTGCCGGCGGCCGGGACGGTGGCGGCGGTGAGCGCGATCGCGAAGGAGCGGGAGGCGGCGTTCACCCGCTCACCCAGGGCGGCCACCTCGTCCAGCGGGGCGCCGCGTTCGGCCAGCGCGCCGGCGGTCTTCTCGACCAGGACGGTGGCGCCGGTGCCCCGGCGGCCGGCCGTCCAGGTGGAGTCCTCGACCGCGACGTCGTCGTTGACCAGGACGGTGCGGACCTCCAGGCCCTCCTCGGCGGCGAGTTCGGCGGCGAGCTCGAAGTTCATCACGTCGCCGGTGTAGTTCTTCACCACGAAGACCACCCCGGCGCCGTTCTCCACCGCCTTGGCGGCGGCCAGCATCTGGTCCGGGACGGGCGAGGTGAACACCTCGCCGGGGCAGGCGGCGTCGAGCATGCCGGGGCCGACGAAGCCGCCGTGCAGCGGCTCGTGGCCGGAGCCGCCGCCGGAGATCAGCGCGACCTTGGGGCCGGCCGGGCGGGCGGCCCGGGTGATCACCCGGTTGGGGATGTCGACCGCCAGCTCGGGGTGGGCGGCGGCGACTCCGGCCAAGGCGTCCTCCAGGACGCTCTCCGGGGTGTTGATCAGCTTCTTCAACGCTCTTCGCTCCCTTGGGTGACCTTGAGATCAGGACGCTACGGCTGCGGACGCTGGTGGACCCGACGCTACGCCGGACGGGGGTGCGGGGCACGGGGTGCGACACACGCGATTCCGGTCACTCGCCCGGAGCAGCGGGACGGGGCCGTAGGGTCGTGGGCATGAGCGAACACGTGGGCATTGTTCTGGTTTCGCACAGCGCCAAGCTGGCCGCCGGGCTGCGCGAGCTGCTCGGTGAGCTCGCCCCGGACGGCGTGCGGGTGGTGGTCGCGGCCGGGACGGAGGACGGCGGGCTCGGCACCAGCTACGAGCTGATCGCCGGGGCGATCGCGAAGGCGGACGGCGGGGCGGGCGTGGTCGTGCTGCCGGACCTCGGCAGTTCGGTGCTCACCGCGGTGACGGTGCTGGAGGACGAGCCGCGTCCGGGCGTGCGGCTGGTGGACGCGCCGTTCGTGGAGGGCGCGGTGGCGGCCGCCGTCACCGCCTCGACCGGGGCGGGGCTGGCCGAGGTGGTCGCGGCGGCCGAGGACGCGCGTTCCTTCCGCAAGCTGTAGGACTCACTTGGCGTCCGCGTAGCAGTCCACCACCGCCGTGCTGAGCGGGAACCGCACCGGGGTGTCGCCGAAGACCAGCCGCCGGGCCTCGTCGCCGGCCTCGGCGACGGCGGCGGCCACCTCGTCGGCCAGGTTGGCGGGGGTGTGCACGATCACCTCGTCGTGCTGGAAGAACACCAGGTGCGGGCGGTCCGCCGGGCCCGCCACCGGCAGTTCGCCCAGCCGGCGGCGCAGCGCCGCGAGCAGGGCCAGTGCCCAGTCGGCGGCGCTGGCCTGGATGACGAAGTTGCGGGTGAACCGGCCGCGGGCGCGGGCGGTGCGCCCGCCCGCCTCGCCGGCGGTGTCGGCCTCGGTGAGGTCGAGGAAGTCGGCGGAGGCGGGCGGGCAGACCCGGCCGAGCCGGGAGGCGACCACGCCGCCGTCCTCGCCGGTGCGGGCGGCGGCCTCGACGTAGCCCATCGCGGCGGGGTAGCGGCGGCGCAGGGTGTTCAGCAGCGGGCCGATGTCGCCGCTGGTCTGCCCGTACATGGCGCCGAGCAGGCCGAGTTTGGCCTTGTCGCGGTCGCCCTGGAAGGCGTTGGCGGCGAGCGCCTCGTAGAGGTCGCCGCCGGCCGCGGTGCGGGCCAGGCCGGCGTCCTGGGAGAGCGCGGCGAGCACGCGCGGTTCCAGTTGGGCGGCGTCGGCGACGACCAGCAGCCAGCCCGGGTCGGCGACCACGGCGCGGCGCAGGATGCGCGGGATCTGCAGGGCGCCGCCGCCGCGGCTGGCCCAGCGGCCGGAGACCACGCCGCCGACCACGTACTCGGGCCGGAAGCGGCCGCCGCGGGCCCAGGCGTCCTGCCAGGCCCAGCCGTGGGCGACGTGGATCCGGGCCAGCTCCTTGTAGCGGATCAGCAGCTGGGCGGCCGGGTGGTCGATGCCCTTGAGCTCCCAGGAGCGGGTGGAGCCGAGCTGGATGCCGGCCTCGGCGAAGGCGCGCAGCACCTGGGTGTGTGAGTCGGGGTTGAACGGCTTGACGCCGAGGGCCTGTTGGAGCTCGACGGCGAGTTCGGCGAGCCGCCGGGGCTGGGTGCCGGGGACGGTCGGGCGCGGGCCGAGCAGCTCGGTCAGCAGGTGGTCGTGGACGTCGGCGCGCCAGGGCAGGCCGTCGTGGGCCATCTCGGCGGCCGCCAGCGCGCCGGCCGACTCGGCGGCGACCAGCAGCCGGAAGCGCTGCCGGGCGGCCGGGTCGGCGATGGCGGCGATCCGCCGCTGCTGCTCGGCGTGCACGGCCACCACGGCGGCCAGCGGGTCGGCGCCGGGCGGCAGTTGCAGCCGGTCGGGGGCGAACAGGGTGTCCTGGCCGTCGTCCGCGTCGGCCAGGCCCGGTTCCGGCAGGTCGTCCGGGACGGGCAGGCCGCGCAGCCGGGACCAGGCGGCGCCGAGCGAGCGCGGCGCGCCGAAGCGGCCCTCGTGGCTCAGCAGCAGGGCCTCGACCAGCCGCAGGTCGTGGCAGCGGGCGAGCCGGTCGGGCAGCCGGGGCAGCAGCGGGGTGTACCCGGAGTCGGCGGCGGCCCAGACCCAGCGCGGCCCGGGCAAACGACCGCTCCCGGCGGCCTCCCGGGCGGCGACGGCGGCAGCGAGGTCGCGGACGGCCTCCGGCGGGCCGAGCGGCGCCCCGGCGTCGTCCAGCGGCTGGAGGCGGCCGCCGGGGCCGTGGGGGTCGGGCGCGAGGGCGGTTCTGGGGGCCACGGGGGCGTCTCCTCTCCGGCGGACGGTCTGACGTGCGGGTGGGGGCACGGGCGTGCGGGTCGACAGGTCTGCGGCGTCGACGTTAACGGGTGGGGCTGACAATCGGGATCGGGGGCGTATGGGCAGGGTGGGTGACACCGCGTATGGTCGGCGAAATGACCGAGAACCCGTTCTTCACGCCCAGCCCCCTGGTCTACCAACTGCCGCCCTACGCCGAGATCCGGCAGGAGCACTACCTGCCCGCGTACGAGCGCGGGATGGCCGAGCAGCTGGCCGAGATCGCGGCGATCACCGACACCCGCTCCATCCCCACCTTCGAGAACACCCTGGTGGCCCTGGAGCGCTCCGGCGAGCTGCTGAGCCGGGTGGACGCGGTGTTCCGCAACCAGTCCTCCTCCGACACCACCGATCTGCTGGACGAGGTGGAGGCGACGGTGAGCCCGCTGCTCGCCGCCCACCACGACGCGATCCACCTGGACCAGAAGCTGTTCGTCCGGATCGAGGCGCTGTACGAGGCCCGGGCCGGCCTGGGGCTCGACCCGGAGTCGCTGCGGCTGCTGGAGCGCCGGTACACCGCCTTCGTCCGCTCCGGCGCCCGGCTCGGCGCGGCCGAGCAGGCCCGGCTGCGCGAGCTGAACGCCGAACTGGCCGCGCTGGGCACCACGTTCCAGCAGAACGTGAACGCCGCCACCCGGGCCGCCGCGCTGGTCGTGGACTCCGCCGAGGAGCTGGCCGGGCTGTCCGAGGGCGCGATCGCCGGCGCCGCCGAGAACGCCAAGGTGCTCGGCCGTGAGGGCGCGTACGTGCTGAGCCTGAAGAGCACCTCCGGCCAGCCCGAGCTGGCCCAGCTCAGCGACCGTTCGGTGCGCGAGCGCCTGCTGGCGGCCTCGCTCGCCCGCGGTGGCGAGGCCAACGGCCCGCTGGCGATCCGGATGGCCGGGCTGCGCGCCGAGCGGGCCGCGCTGCTGGGGTTCCCGAGCCACGCCGCGTACGTGGTGGCGGACGAGACGGCCGGGACGGTGGAGGCGGTCTCCGGCCTGCTGGCCCGGCTGGTGGAGCCGGCCGTGGCCAACGCCCGCCGGGAGGCCGCCGAGCTGGCCAAGGTGGCGGCCGCGGACGGGGTCGAGGAGATCGCCGCGCACGACTGGGCGTACTACTCGGAGAAGGTCCGGCAGGCCTCCTACCAGGTGGACGCGGCGGCGCTGCGCCCGTACTTCGAGCTGGAGCGGGTGCTGAAGGACGGGGTGTTCTTCGCCGCGAAGCTCGCGTACGGGCTGAGCTTCACCGAGCGGCCGGAGCTGATGGCGCACCACCCGGACGCCCGGGTCTTCGAGGTGTTCGAGGAGGACGGCGGCTCGCTGGGCCTGTTCATCGGCGACTTCCACGCCCGGGCGTCCAAGCGCGGCGGCGCCTGGATGGACGAGCTGGTCGGCCAGTCCGGGCTGACCGGTCGGCGGCCGGTGGTGCTGAACAACCTCAACATCCCGCGTCCGGCGCCCGGTGAGCCGGCGCTGCTCAGCTGGGACGAGGTGCGCACGCTCTTCCACGAGTTCGGGCACGCGCTGCACGGGCTGTTCTCGGACGTGACCTACCCGCTGTTCGCGGGTACGGCGGTGCCGCGGGACTTCGTGGAGTTCCCCTCGCAGGTCAACGAGATGTGGATGGTCCGGCCGGAGGTGCTGGCCAACTACGCCCGCCACCACGAGACCGGGGAGCCGCTGCCGGCCGAGCTGGTCGAGCGGATGACGGCGGCCGAGGGCTTCGGGCAGGGCTTCCGGACGGTGGAGTACCTGGCCGCGACGCTGCTGGACTGGGCCTGGCACACCCTGCCGCAGGGCCACGAGGTCGCGGACGCCGGGGAGTTCGAGGAGCGGGCGCTGGCGGACGCCGGGATCGTCGTCCCGGCGATCCCGCCGCGTTACCGCACGCCGTACTTCCAGCACATCTTCTCCAGCGGCTACAGCGCCGGGTACTACGCGTACATCTGGTCGGAGGTGCTGGACGCGGACACCGTGCGGTGGTTCGAGACCAACGGGAAGTCGGTGCGGGACAGCGGTGAGCTGTTCCGGCGCGAGCTGCTGGCGCGCGGCAACCGTTCGGACCCGCTGGAGTCCTTCCGCGCGGTGGTCGGCCGGGCGCCGGAGACCGGGCCGCTGCTGGAGCGCCGGGGCCTCGTCTGATCGTCAGCGCGGTGTGAGCACGACCGTCACCGGGGCGCCCGGACGGGCGTGCGGGAGCCGGATCCGTACGGTTCCCGCACGCCCGTCCGCGGGCTGTTCGGCCTCGACGCGGGCGCCGGCGGGGGAGACGGTGACCTGGACGCCGTGCGGGAACGCGGCGGGCGGCAGCAGGAGTTCGGTGCTGCGCCCGGTGCCGTCGGCCGTCCAGCGGACGGTGGCGCCGTCGGTGCGGACGTCGGTGCGGACGTCGGTGCCGGCGACGGCCACCGGGTACGGGCCGAAGGCGGGCTCGTCCCCGGGGGCCGGGTGCCCGGCCGGGTCGAGCGCGCAGTAGCCGCCGGTGCCGTGGCACCAGTACCACATGGTCCAACCCTCGGCGAAGCCGTCCATCGCGGCGACCTGCCGGCGGACCAGCTGACGGTTGCCCGGGGTGCGGGAGTCGGGCGGGCCCCACTCGCCGACCAGGACCGGCAGGCGGTTCGCGGTGGGGTAGCCGGTGATCGCGGCGGTGTACTGCTCCACGAAGCCGTCGGCCGGGTTCCAGTCGGCGCCGTTCTCCACTGCGGTGTCGTAGAAGTGCGGGGCGTAGCCGAGCCGGGGCGCGCCCGGGCGGGGGTCGGTGAAACCGGGCAGCCGGGTGGGCACGCCCTGGCCGACCAGGACGGTCGGTTCGACGAACAGCCAGGCCCGGCAGTCGACCCGGCGTACGGCGGCGATCAGGCGGCGGTACATGTCGGCGAGCCGGCCCTGCTCCAGGGCGGCGGAGGCGGCGGCGAGCACCGCCGGGTCGCTCGGGTCGCCGTCCACCGGGCCGAACGGCTCGTTGAACAGGTCGTAGCCCAACAGGGAGCGATGGCCGCGCAGTTCGCCGGCCAGTCGGGTGTAGAAGTCGGCCTGCCAGGCACGCAGGTCGGGGTCGTCGTAGAGGTGGCGGAAGGCGGCCTGGACGGCGGGTTGGAAGTAGCCGGCGAACCAGTCGTTCGGGTCGGGGGTGAAGGGCAGGCCGTCGTCGCGGGTGGCCCAGAGCGGGATGCCGTTGGTGCCGCCGCCGAACCTCGGCCCGTAGACGTCCTGGTGGAAGTCGACCAGGGCGAGCAGGCCCAGGCGGTCGGCCCAGCCGAGGAGTTGCTGCAGCCGGTGCAGTTCGGCGGGGTCGAGCCGGCCGCGTTCGGGCTCCAGCCTGGTCCAGGAGATCGGCAGCCGGATCAGGGTGAAGCCTTGGGCGGCAAGGGACTTGAGGTCGGTCTCGGTGGCCTCGGCGTACTTGTCGAGGTTGAAGCCGCGCAGCTGGAGGTGCCGGCCCTGGGGGTCGGTGAGCGCGGTGCGACCGTCCGGGGCGGTGGCCGTTCCGGTGGGGAAGTGGTCCCGGTGCCCGCCGTGGGCCGAGGCCGAAGCCGGGGTGGCGGGGGCGCTCAGGGCGGCGGTGGCGGCGAGCAGCAGGGCAACGGCGGTGCGGCGCAGGCGCATCGGGGACCTCGCACGGCGGGGGGTAGGGGCCCCGATGATGCCCGCGGCGCCGGGGGCGGCACAAGGGTCGTGCGCGAAACGGCAGTTCGGCCCGCGGCGGTCCGACTCACGGTGGTTCGGCCCATGCCGGTTCGGCCCGCGGCGGTTCAGCCGGCGGCGGGCTCGGCCGGGGTGGGCGGCAGGACGGCGGTCGGCAGGTCCGCGGCGGCGGCCAGGCGGCCCCAGAGCAGGTCGGCCAGGGCCTGCACCATGCGGGTGCGCGAGCAGGGCTTGGTCTCCAGCCACCAGTCCCCGGCGGCCAGCACCATGCCGGTGATGCCCCGGCCCCAGGCCTCGGCGAGCAGGTCGCGGTCGGCGCCGAGGTCGATCTGGCTCTGCACGGCCCGGGTGATCTCCTCGGCGATCTGCCGGAGGGCGGGGGCGAGCGCGTTGCCGGCGCCGCCCGGGTCGCCGGGCTCGGGGTGGGTGAGCAGCCGGTAGACCTGCGGGCGGGCCTCGATGCCGGCGAGGTAGGTGTCCAGCACGTGTTCGACCCGGTCGCGGCGTTCCAGGGGTTCGGCCAGGGCGGCCCGGATCGCGGCCAGCAGCCCGCCGGTGTGGCGTTCGGTGAGGGCGCTGATCAGGCCGTTCCGGTCGCCGAAGTGCCGGTAGAGGATCGGCTTGGTGATGCCGGCCTCGGCGGCGATGGCGTTCATGCTGGCGCTCGGCCCCTCGCGCTGGATGACCCGGTCGGCGGCGTTGAGCAGCTGCTCGCGACGGGGCTCTCGGGACATGCGCTGCTCCGTAAGTTGTTAGGCGGCCCGGGAGGGCCGGATGTGGCTGATGCGGTCTTGCCTTCTGTGGCTCCCGAGGAGTGGCCGTCCGGCTCTCCG